>CAIYOB010000041.1 GCA_903927685.1 uncultured Planctomycetaceae bacterium | reverse complement strand
TGCCGCGCGCTTTGCGAGCTTCGGCAATGCGTAGCCCCAGAATGCGCGGATCAATGCCCTCAGGCTGATGCATGCGCTACACCTTCCCTCTGGCAATTTCCTCTGCCAGCGCTGAATTCGCCCTCAGGGCTCCCTCGTCAGCCAAAATCATTGTGGAGCGTACGGTTTGCACAGTCAAGATGCAACGTGGTCTGCGCGACGCCAAGGTGACCTTCGCTGCGATGTCACGATTGGTTTCGAGGGTCTTGATCGGGATGCTGGGCAGATCGCCCCCGAAGCGTCCGCCAAGAAAGTGGCGTTTCCTCGCTGACGCATCGCGTTACGGTGATCCGCTGGTAGCGTGCTGCGCACTGCCCTGGCGGCCGGAGTTACTGGTCCTCAGAATCCTCGTCCTCGTCGTCGACGGCGTTGGGATCCGGCGTCAGGGGCAGCGTGTACAGGTAGATGTAGTGTGTGACCCCGTCCTGCTTGGACTTGACCGTGATTTCCTTGTCGGGCTTGAAGCCCCCGAAGGAATAGTCGTGGGCGACGATCCGCGTTCCGGCTTTCATCTTCTCCACCTGGGGAACCAGTTTCTTGTTCATCCAGGGCAGCAGGTACGAGGTCACGACGGTGGCTTCCGTGAAATCCACCGTGAAGATGTCCTTGCGCTCGATGCGGACCAAGGACTCGACGCCGTGCCGCTTGACGTTCTCCAGCGACTCCTTGATCCGCACGGGGTTCAAGTCAAAGCCGATGGCCTTGCAGCCGTACTTCGAGGCGGCGGCAACACAGATGCGACCGTCGCCGCACCCCGGGTCGTACAGAATGTCGTCCTTCTTGACCTGGGCGATCTCCAGCATCTTGGCGACGATGTCGTGCGGGGTGCCCACGTAGACCACGTCCGGCGAGCGGGCTTCGGTGGTCTCTTGGGCAACGCCCGCCGCCGCCCCGGCCAGGCACAGCGAGGACAGAATCAGGCAGCCTAAACTCATCCGGCGAATCATGCACACACTCCTCAAAAAGAGACTCATGGACTGGGGGGCGCCGCGCCCGCCTTGCCTCGCGCTGACCATTGGCTGATCGCGTACAGCGGCAGACCGATGGCCAGGGGAACCAAGCCCAGCAGGGACAATCCCTGGGCATAGTCGATCGCGGAAAACAACATGAAATGGCACATCCCGCAGAACAAGATCGGTTCCAGGGGATAGAACGGCGCGGAAAACGGCCGGTGAATGTCCCGGTCGATCGCCCGTAACAGAAACAGCGAGTACCCCGTCAGCAGGAAGAAAGCCCAAAAGACCGGAGCCGTGGCGGCCACCAGCGTATCGAAGCCGCCGAAGTACTTGTCCCACGGCAGGGGACTCAGCCACAGCATCTTCATCAAGCCATCGACGAAATCGCGTCCCGCCTGGGTCCCCACAATCACAATCAGCAGCAGCGCGATCGCACTCTGCGTCAACAGCGACCGGACCGGCGCGCCACGCTCCTTGTTCCAGCGTCCGAGCCAGGCGAAGATCCGATGGTCCGCGCCCAGGCTGACGTAGATCCGCGAGCCGGTGAAGATCAAACCGTTGATCGCGCCCAAGGCCGAGGCCATGACTAACAGACTGATACCCTTCGAGCCCCAAGTCCCAAAGGCCAGCTTGGCGACATCGGCGGCCGGCGCACGGGAGAGCTTAATCCCCTCAAACCCCAACCCCCACAGCAGAGCCGCGTTCACCAGGAGGTAGATCACCGTGATGCCCGCCGTCCCCAGGATCAGGGCCAGCGGCATATTGCGATGCCGATGCCGGACTTCAGCGGCCACAAACGCCGCATCGTTCCAGCCGCCATACGCGTACAGCACAAAGACCATCGCCAAGCCGAACCCGGCACTGCTCATCGGCTTCTCGGCGACCCACGACGCCTCCCCGCCCCAGACGAAACCGGCTACGACAATCGCACCCAAACCCACGACCTTGACTGCCGTCAGCAGATTTTGCACCGATTTGCCAAACACGACTCCAATCATGTTGAGAATCGTCAGCACCACCACCGAGCCGACGGCCAGCCAGACGGAATTGCTGGCGTCCCAGCCGAACAACTCGACCGCATAGTCGCCGAACGCATAGGCCATGGCCCCGATGCTGCCGGTCAAGATCACCGTCAACTGGGCCCAGCCGAACAGGAACCCGACGCTGCGGCCAAAGGCCCGCGTCAGGTAAACATAGTCGCCGCCCATCCGCGGGTACGTCGTAGCCAACTCGGCATAGCACAACGACCCGAGCAGCGCCAGCACGCCCCCCAGCAGCCAACACCCCATGCCCAACCACGGTCCGTGGACGTTGGCGAAGACGTATTGCGGAGTCTTAAAGATCGCCGTACCGACGACGATCCCCAAGATGATACTGACGGCATCCCAGAGTCCCAGATGCGCGTACGGGGAGTCGTCGTCGGGTTCGCGTTGCTGCGGGTCGCTCATGACAGGGGCATTTCCAGGGTGGGGGGAGCGGCGAGTGTGATTAAGTGGATGGAACGGGCAAAGCTCGGTGCGTCGTCAGTTCTGAGAGTTGGGGTTGGGTGCCCGGGGTCGAGCCATGAGGTACGAGTGGCGAGCCCCCAGTTCTCGCCTCTGGGGGCTCGCTGCGCTCGCCTCCAGGCATCCCCCATTCAGCGTTGACGGCGAACTAGTCCTCGAAAATCGCCAAGCTCGGCGCGGCCTCTTTGAATTCCTGCTGGCCCTCCTCGGTCACTTGGGTCCCGCCGACGTACAACATCCGGAGTTCTTCCAGCCCGTACAGATGCTTCAGGCCTTCATCATCCACGGCACAGTCGATCAGGTTCAACACGCGGAGATCGGGCAGGGCCTTCAAGTGCGCCAAGCCGGCGCTGGTCACCTTGGTGCCGGTCAACGTCAGGACGCCCAGCTTGGCCATTTCCGAAAGATGCGCCAGCCCGCTGTCGTCGACCGCGCACTTGCTGACATTCAAGACCCGCAGGCTCTTCAACCCTTTGACATTTTCCAGCCCGGCCCCGGTCACTCCGGTGCCTTCGACCGACACGACCTCGAGGTTGGGGAACTCCTTGACCTGGGCGAAGCCCGCATCGGTGACCTTGGTGTTCTCCAGATACAGTTCCTGGAGGGTCGTCGATTTCCCCAGCGCCTGCAGCCCGGCGTCGGTGATCGGCCGGCCCGTCAAGTCCAGCGACGCCAGTTGGTGCAGGCCCTTAAGGTGAGCCATGCCGACGTCGTCGAGCGTCGACTCGGTGGCGTCCGCCGAATGCACGTTGCCCTTGCCGTTCAGGTCCAGCTTGACCTTGAGTCCCTGCAATGCGGCCACGGCCTGGGCATCGTCCGCCGCGTCCGGCACTTCGATCCGGGGCGCCTGCTCGTCCGGCACGACAACCAGCTTGACTTCGTCGCGATGCACCCAGCCGGTATAGCGTTGGCTCTCCTTCTGGGCATAACCGCCGATCCACGCACCGCGGACTTCGGTCACCCGCAGGGTATCGCCCTTGCTCAAGGCCGTCGCCGGTTTGTCGCGCAAGCCCAATTCGACCTGGTCCTTGACGATCGTCACCGTATCGCCCGCGTAGATCACGTCGGCCGGTTCGTCCGCATCGGCAGCGTAAACCGCCAACGAGAACCAGAAGGGCAGGACTGCAGCAACAGCACAGCGGTACAGGGCGTTCATAATCGAACTCGCTCAGCAGGGTCTGGAAGGGCAGGTCACCAGCCGCGTCCGAGGAAGGCGGGTCAGGCAGCGAACCGCGGGCGCGGGAAGAAAGGTCGCGTTCACTGCCAATCCTCAAGACGTTGTCAGAACCCCGGTTTCACCACGAAATCCGGGCACGGCACCCGACAGTATAACGCCGGGCCCCACCCAAGGAAAAGTGAGCAGCGCATCCTCCCTGGCAAGAATTGGGGCCGGGTGGCTGGGGTCGTGCCACGAGGAACGAGTGGCAAGCGCCCAGGCGCCCGGCGGGAAACAGCTTACCCAGATTGCTCTTTTCCAGCATGACGAAGCCGAGACCATCTCTCAACAGCGGGCAAGCTATCTCTTTCCGGTCGCCCCAGGTCTTGGCTCTGGGGGCTCGCTGCACTCGCCCCCAGGCACCCCTGTACTCGACCCCAGGCCGCCCCGGGGCTCGAGCCTGGGCAGCCCGGCGAGGCAGGATCCACACTCACCCGTCCAGCGGACGCGATTCCGCATCCGGCGTCGCTGCAGGGGCTGGCGCCGAAGTCGCCGCCACCCCGGCGTCTTCCGCCTGCGGTTCGGCCGGCGGCGGCTCGAACTTCGGGGCCGAAGCCGCTTCGTAATCGTCGTATTCGTAGGATGTCTTCGTCGTCGTGTAGCTGGACGAAGTGTGACTCGGCGTATAGACGTCCGAGAGGTTGATCTGCGATTGGATATCGGCCAAGCCGCGCCGGAACTCGGTGTAGCTCTTGCCCATCGACTTGGCGACCTCCGGCAAACGCTTGCCGAACAGCAGCACCGCAATGATGCCGACAATGATCAGTTCAGGCATCCCCAGGCCAAACATAAACTTCCCCCCGTCGGTAGAAGGCTGCAGAAGAGCACGAGCAGATTTGGGGCGACCGCGGCCGCGCGTCAACAAACACCACGCGCCCGCCGCAAACCGCGACCCGCGTCCGTGCCTGGCTCTACCGCTTGTGAAAAGTACCCCTTACTCGTCCTGCGACTTGGAGCCGGAGTCCTTCGGGTTGGCTTTGCTTGCCTCCTCGATGTCTTCGCCAATGCCCTCCGCGCCTTTCTTGAACTCGCGGGCACTAGCCCCCAGACTCCGCATCACACTTGGCAGCCGATTGCCGAAGAGAATCAGCATGATAGCCAAGCAGATCATCAACTCCCAAATGCCGGGCATCCAAGCAAAAAGTACTGTTGTCATAGCATCGCTCTCGCACTAGGTAGGAACCAAACCATGTCGCTGACAAGCGGCGAAAGCGGGTCAATCGCCCGGAGGGGCATTGCCGGAACCGACTTGTGCATTTTCGCGCCCCGCACAGGGCGCTGCAACTGGTAGTATTCTATTGAAGCCGAACGGCCTGTCAAATGGTCGCGCGGACGGAAGTGGGTTCAATTTCCCACTTTCAGCAGGTCGACCTCAGTCGTGTCGGCATCGAAAAAGACGCGAAACTGGATCTTCATCCCTCCCTCCAGCGACTTGAGCAGCGTTTCGATCTGCTTCATGTTCTGAACGAGGGCCTCCTGGTTCCTGGCTTCCAGTTCCCAGACCGGCAGCCGCTGTTCGGCCTGCTTCGCATCCGGAGCCTTGGTCTTAGCGTACTCCTGAGTCATTTTGACTCGCTGGTTGTATTGTTCGCTCACCAGGGACGCTTTCTTCAAGCCATCCTGAAACACCCGGCGGACGAACTTGTCGGGCTTGGCTGCCTCCGGAGCCTTGATGTGCGGCGTGGCGAGCAACTGAAAGTCGCGTTTCAGGGACGCGTCGAGCTTGAGGGACAACAGTCCGCCGCCATCTTCGATGCGAACCCAAACCGATGCCTTCTCCGCTGCCTGAGGCCCTGCCGGATCAAACGCAGACTTCGCGCCTTGAACACCGGTGATCTCGAACTTGACTCCTTCCGGATTGGGGCACAGATCGATCTTCCAGTCGTCCTTGCTGGTCGGCTTGTCGAAATCCACGGCCAGGGCCTCGACCTGGACCGGTTGTCGCAGAATCACCGCCTTGGATTCGCCCGCGCACGACAGGCTGAAAACGCAGTTGCACAAGTACGGCGCCAACTCCTGGCTCTTGGCCTCGGGGCTCCAGCGGAAGACCAGCTGAAACTGGTCGTCGACCGCCAGCGACGCGAGCGCCGTTTCACTGCCCGCCGGGCCTTCGCGCAGGGAGATCTCCCACTCGCGTTCAGCCACCCCGCCTTGCGCGTTTTTCATCGCAAACTGCTGGGTGCCACGGAGTGCCTTTTCACCGCCGCGGAGCTTGATGAAACACAGTTCGCCGGCAGGGATGTACACGCGGCCCAAGGTCTTCGGCTGCGCGCCATCAGCGGCAGTCACGTCGGGCAGGGCGGCAAAGTCCGCGAGATCGGCAAATGGTTTCTTGCCCGGCGGTGGGGCGGCCGGTTTGCCCGCCTGCGGTTTCCCGGTCTCGGGGCCCGGGGCCGGGCTTGCTTCCGGCATCTGAGCCGCCGGCTCCGGCGACGCCTCGGTCTGGGCTACCGGAGCGACGGCTGCGCTTGGCTCCGACTTGGCCGGTTCGGCCGCGTCGGCCGACTTCGCCTCGGGCGGCGCCGCAGTCGGGGGAGCCTCGGTCGCCAACGCTGGCGGCGACTTCGCCGTCTGCGGTGCTTTCGCTGCGTTGGGCGCCGGTCCGGCGCCGACGGGCGGAGTCTCGGGCTTGGCTCCGGAAGCCTCCGCCGGGGCCGCCTCGACAACCACCACGGGGTCGACGACGGGATCCCCGGGCTCGCTGCCCGACCTGGCCTCCGGCTCAACCGCCGCCGGTTTCGCGGCCTCTTTGCCGCCGCCGGCCGGCTCCTTCGCGGCTTTGGCGGCTGCCGGTCCACGCCCCGCGTCGGCGACTTGCGAATCGTCGCCGCCGGACAGCAACAGCCAAGCCACGACGACGATCGCCGTCAGCAGCCCGCCGCCCCCCACGGCGCCCCCCAGGATCAAGGCGGGCGACAGGCCGCGGCGGGACACCTTGGCTGCCCCCTGTTCCTCGCCAGCCGCGTCCGCGGTTTTGCCGCCACTCGCTCCAGCCCCCGCCGCCGCGGCACCGGGCTTCTTCCGCCGCTTGCCCGTGGCGATCTTGAATCCCGGAGACGCCCCTCCCGCGCCGGCTGGTCCGTCCTGCCCGGGCAGTTTGATCTCGATCCCGGGCTTGGACGATGCCACGGGCGCGGGCTTGCTCTGCGATGCCGCCGCCCCGGCCGCGGCCGATGCGGCACCGGCCGGCTTCGCCTTCGGTTTCAGCTTGGGCGGACGCACCTCGCCGACCGCAGCTTTGGGCGTTACCTGGACCGCGGGCAGTTCGCCGGACTTGCTCTCGCCGGACTTGCTCTCGCCCGGGCGTACCGATCCCGCCGCCGGCGTCTGCTCCGCCTTGGCCCGCTCGACCTCGAAGGTCGAATCGGACGACGCCGATGCGGCGGCCGCCACCACGCCGCCGACCGGTGCCTCCAACGTGACATAGCACGCGTCCTCCTGGCTCTGCGGACGATGGACGTCGAGCAACTTGCGGCTCTCGGCAGCCGCCAGCTTCTCCGCCGCCTCGATGAACTCCTGGATCGCGGTCGGACGATCCGCCGTCTGGCTTCGCGACAGCGACCTCAACTCGATCTGCTGCCCCGACTGACTGTGCTGGGCCAGGAACACCCGCGTGACGTCATCCCCCGCCACTTGGTCCAGCAGCCGGTAGGGGCCGATCGTCAGGGCCGCACGCCCATGCAGCAACTGCTTCGCTTGCCACTTGGTGATCCGGCCCTCGGCCAACAGCCGCCGCGCAACGTTCTTGGGGTCGCTTTCCGCGGCGAACTGCTGACGCGCCAGTTGACACTGGTCCGCCGGCAGAAGAGCACTCTTTTCCAGGACTTGAAAGAACTCGGCAACGCTCATCACAGGCATGGAAGTACCTACCGCGGCCCAGCCGCAACCCAATCCGCAACGCAGGGGTCACCCTCAACCCGAATCTCCCGATTTTCTCACTCCGCGGAATCCGTGGCAAGCAGGTTGTCTGCTGCTTCCATAGGATTTGCCCGGCCGATAAGTTACAATAGCCAGTGCGTTGCCAAGCTTTGACGACGCGCCAGGCCGGATTTTTCCGTCGGCGGAGCAGGTACCCGGCTACCGAGGATGCAACGTGTACGAGTTTCAGGCGATTGGCCCCGGAATCAAACAGACTTGGCGCCGACGGCTGCCGTCTCGCCAAGTCATCCGGCTGGGGCGATCCCCCAAGAGCGGTTGGGCGGTTCCTTGGGACATGCGGATCTCGCGCGAACATGCCGACTTAATCCTGGAGGGGGGAGAGCTGCGAGTTCGCCGCCTGGTTTCGGCCCGCAACGCGATTTACTTCCAAGGCCGGCCGGCGGAAGAGTTCACGCTCAACCCCGGCGAGGATTTCCGGATCGGCCAGACAGTTTTTCGCCTGGACGCCGTGTCGACGGAGCAAGCCGCAGCTCCCGAACGGCCCGCGCCACCTCCCGAAAAAGCCAAGCCCTCGTGGGGCGATTTCCCCCCCGGCTACGAGCGGGCACGTCTGCAACGGATCCTGGCCGAATGGGACGACGAAGAGACGCGCCGGGAATCCGAGGCCGGCGCACCGCCCGCCGTCGCCTGTGATCCCGACGAACCGGACGGCCGGGCCCTGGGTGAGTACGAACTGACCGACCAGGTGCACCGGGGCGCGACGGGCCAGATGCTGAAGGCTCGGCACGGGTATCTGGACCGCTGGGCGGCCATCCAGATTCTCGCCACGGCCACCTGTACGGACGAAGCCAAGGCCCGGTTCTATCGCAAAGCCGTCCTGACCGCCGGCTTTGACCACCCCAACCTGGTGCGGATCTACGACGCCGGACGAATCGCCTCGGTGCACTATCTGGTCATGGAGTACATCGACGGCGGCACCTTGGCGAAGCAGGTTCTTCGCCAGCGGCTGGAGGTGGCGACGGCGGTCGACTACGTGATCCAGGCGGCCCGCGCTTTGGGCTACGCCCACCAGCGCGAGATCGTCCACCGCGATGTCCAGCCGGCGCATCTGCTGGTCGGCCGCTCGGGCGTGGTCAAGGTCATCGGCTGGAGCCGGCTCTGGCGGCCGGGCCTGAGTTTCGTCGCCCCTTACGAGGGCCCGGGCCGCATCCTGGGCACGCCCGGGTTCATGGCCCCCGAGCAATTCGCCGACAGCCGCCAAGTCGACGAACGCACGGATGTGTACGGCTTGGGCTGCACCCTGTACGCACTGCTCGCCTCGCAGGCGATCCTGCCCGCGGACTGGCGGAGCGAAGCCGGGGCCGAACAGGCCCCCACGGCGGCCCCGCCGCTGCGCGCCGTGCGGCCCGACGTGCCGGAGTCGCTGGAACAGGTTTATCAGCGGATGATTGCGTGGGCCCCCGAGGAGCGTTGGGCCTCAATGCCGCAAGTCATCGACGCGTTGGAGCACACCGGCTGCTCGGGGCCGTCCCGCACGTGATGAACGCCGAGCCCAGGCCAAGTGTTGGGGTGCCTGGGGCCGAGTGCAGCGAGCCCCC
>CAIYOB010000040.1 GCA_903927685.1 uncultured Planctomycetaceae bacterium | reverse complement strand
GAGTCCCCAGCCGTTCCGGTCCGGCCAGAGCCACTCGTATCCGATGCCGACGCTCGCGTTGCGCCAATGCACGACGACCCTGGCATCGGTGTTTTCGATGAGCCGGACGTGGGAGTAGCGGCACATCTTGTCGGACATGTGCTCGTAGCACTGATCGGTGTAATTTTCTGGGCCCTGGTCGTTGACCCACAGGCCCTTGGAGCCCGGCTCCGTGATCAGGCTGGGGAGGTAGTTGGTCCCACGCCAGAAGACGAACCGATTGGGCCTGTCGTCAAACGATACGACGATGTCGGCATGGTCCCCCACCCGCCACAGGCCTTCCCATTCCGGACTGAACTGAAGTCTCGTATAGGCCGCCCCGAAATTCATGGCGTTCTTCGGCCCAGCGGGCAAGACCCAGTAGCTCAGGGGCGATACAACGTCGGGTTGGAAGGCCCGATAGTCCGAGCGTATCTCCGATTCGTCCAGAGCCCGGTCGAACACTCGCACTTCGTCGATGAGGCCGCTGAAGACCATGTTCGAGCGGAACGCCTTGGTGATCTCCCGTTCGCACCCCCGGGGGTAGCTCTTCTCCTGGGCCATGCCGATGAAGAGGTCCAGGTCCGTCGCGTCCTGGACGGCCCCTGTCGCGGGTCCGGAAGCCGCCGGGACTCCGTCCATCTTGTTCAACGGGTCGTTCCACTCGTCCAGCCGGACACAGCCCTTCTTCGCTTCCCTCGTGATCCGCCGGTCGGCGGTGATCGTGAAGTACTCCTCGGCGTAATCGGCGAAGTAGCTGCCGATATCGCCACTGTAGGTCCTCTGGAAATCGGTGAAATGCGGGCTGTTCAGGTCGGGGGCATACCTCCAGTGAACGACGATCCTGTCGGGCGAACCTTCGATCAGGCGAACATAGGAACACTTGTTGATCGCATCGGGCCGTTCCGGGGGCCCGTCACCGGTCACCGGCAGCAGGCGGTCGACGAAATATTTCGTCCCCGACGGCTGCCAATACGGCAGATAGCCGAATTCACGGCAGAACACGAATCGGCCGTTCGTTCCGATCTGGACGATGAGATCGGCATATTGGCCCGTATTGCTGTGATCGTCATAATCCAGCCGCGTGTAATAGGCGTAGAATTCCGACGACCTGTCCGTGTGGTTAGAGTTGTTTGGCTGGGTCCGCGAGCTGCCTGCTTCGTCCGCCGCGGTTGCGGTCGTGACCGCGATTGCGGTTGTGGCAAGCAGGCAGCCGAGCCACCTCGTTGTCTTGCGTTTCACAGGTAGTTCCGATCAGATTACAGATCGAAGCGAAACAAAGCCGGCGTACATGTCGCGAAAGGTGAAACAGATGAACACGCAGGCGGTTTTCCAGGTCGCAGACATTGCTGACTCCTGCTGGCCAAACAACTGCTCACTGCTACCTATATACCGACCGCTGACATGGATCGCCAGAGCCCCAGCCTGCACGGCAGTTCACGGCGAGGCATCCAACGCGATTGTTGCCACTGAGCATCTGTAGATGCGCAATGGCTCAGCTTCTTACGGACTATTCGAAGTGTCTGAAGAATCCTTCGTTTGCTTCGCAAAGGACACCGAATACGTCTTCCCCGTTGGCCCGACACCCGTCATGACCGTCTGGCCACCGCTACTCACCGTGACTTTTTGCTGATCGCCGGCGCGCTCCACCACCAAATCCCAGGCCCGGCCGAAAGCCCGCAGGTCACGCAGCGCCATCCGCGGCCAGGCCTTGGGAAGCCAGGGCGTGCATTCAAAGGAGTCGAGGCCGGTGGGCACAATGCCGAACATGCCTTCGGTGAAAACGCGCGGATAAAGCGAGCCGGGGCAGAGCATGTCGATGGCGTCCTCATCCGGATAGGGCCCTTTGCTGCCGAAGATCTGGGCCTGAACGACGCGCCGAGTCAGGTCGAGCCCCTCCTCGGTTCGGCCGGCCTTGAACAAAACACGCAGGGCATAGTAGGTCTCGCGCCCCCATTCTGTCGGCCGGGTTGACTCGGCCAGGATATCGGCGCCCTCCATACGGTTTGGCCAGAGCTTGTCCGAGAGCAACGCGTCACTTGTGCCGTTCCCCCGTTCGGTGATGCCCATCGCCAAAGGCAGCAAAATCCAGCCTCGCAACGTGGTGTTCTCCATGTAGTATCGGTACGTCTTGAAACCCTCGATGTCCGCGCCAAAATAGGATTCAATTGCCTTGCGCAGGGCGTCTGCACGGGTGTCAAACTCCGCTGCCACTGGCCTGCCCAGCGCGCGTGCCAATTGCGCCGCCTGGCGGTAGCCGCCATAGGCGAGCGCAGAGGTGCTCAGGTTGGCCTTTCCGGTCGGATAGCGCCCTTCCATCTCGTCGGTCTGTGAAGCGATAATGCCATCCGTCGTCGTATGCTTCAGCACGGATTCGGCGCTGAATTCGATCAAGGGCCACAGTTCCTCGGCGGCGGCACGATCGCCCTGGAACAGCAAGAATTTGGACAGACCATACAGCACCATCGCGTCGTCGCCTCGTTCCCGTTGGGTCAGTTGCAGCCCTGGGCCTTCGAACGAACCCGGGAAGGGATCGATGCCTTTGTCCCGGCAATAGTCCTGCCAAATGCGATACATGTTCATGCCGGCGCGGTTCAGTTCATTATCGCCAAAGCAGGGAAACACCGGGCTGGAGTATTCTACCGGGTCATTGGCCCAGATGCCGGGCGAGTACGTCAGACTACCGTTGTGGGTGATAATACCCTTGTAGGTCTCAATCGGGCATTCCAACACGTGAAACTTCTGCAAGGCGAACGCCACGTCGAGCGAAGGCTCGGGGGTTTCCAGACGCCCGGGACCGCGCCAGGCAGCCTCGGCCAAGGCACGCCGCGCGCCGCGTTCGGTAGCCACCTGGACGGCAATATCGGGCTCAGCAGCCAACTTGGCCTGCACGTAGGTGGAGAAGGAAAACAGGCCGCCGGGTTTCACCGATATGGCCTCTGCACCCTGGCAGTTCCAAACGATCGCAATTTCCTCATCCACAAGGTCCACCTTGCGCGCGGGCGCAACCGTGACCGTAACTTGCTTGCCAGTGGTGTTGCGCACCTGCCACTCTTCGATGACCAACGCCTTGTTCATCGAGGGATAGATGGTGCGCGTGGCGACGACGCCGCTCGTCTCTGGATAGGCAAAGGTCAACAGGCCGTCGAAGGTGGCCGAGGACGGAAATTCGTTCTTCAAGGGCTGGTTATCGACCTGCACCTCGGGGTTCGACTCTCGCCCGCCTTCAAACATGATTTTCTTCGTGTTGAGGATATCCCGCTGCAGGTTGTAGAACCGGGCCGTGTAACGCAGGCCCTTGGTGCTATTAAATTCAACCTGCATCACTACCTTGCGCCCCTGCATGCACATCACTAGAGGTTCTTTTACGCCGCAAGTGTGGGTGATGCGTCCCGCCTCGTCCCTGACCCAGAAATCGGTCGCCGGCGAGGCCGTCGCCCCCAGGCAATTCCACGCAGAAACCGCAATGGCCACGATAAACGCGAAGTGGTTGCTCTTCATGGTACTCTCTCACTCTGGGATTGAGCGGCCAACGGGGACAGTCTCCCGTGAACGGTTACGGTTCATCGCATGCGGATGGTTCACCAGCGGCAAAGAGTGCTTTTCATCATTGAGCATCATCTTTTCGTTAGCCGACTGGGCGGAACTCTCTCACCGCCTCGACATAGGCCTCGATATTCTCCCACGGTACCTCAGGTTCCAGCATGTGCGTGGGACAACACAACAGGCCACCCCGCGGACCGGCAATCTGGAGGCTGCGGCGGACTTCCGCCTTGATTTGCTCCGGCGTGCCGAAGGGCATGAGCTTCTGCGTGCCCAGCGTGCCGCTGAAGGAAAGCCGTGTTCCATACTTCGCGTACACCTCCGCAAAGTCCATGCACTCCGGCTGCACAGGGTTGAGAATGTTCACGCCGATGTCGACTAGATCGTCGATGAACGGCAGAACGTAACCGCACGAGTGGTAGCTGATGAGGATGTCGGGCTTGATTGCCTTGGCTGCGGCAATGACCTTGGCCATTCGAGGCTTGAGCCACTTGCGATACATGTCCACCGACATCATGATCGTGCTTTGCATACCGATGTCGTCGCCGAGCCCCAGAATATCTATGCCGGCCTCGGCGAACTTCTCCGCGCGGAAACAGGCTAGGTCGGTGATCTTATCCAACAGGAACGCACCCATCGGATCGTCCGTAGCCATGTCCACGAAAAGGTTGTCCATGCGGCGGAGATACCAGCCCGTTTCCCAAATCGTACACTCGGCCCAGACGAAGACTGCCAGCTTGCGGGCGTGAATAGCCGCGACCGCCGGCTCGAGGTAAGAGAAGTCGAGGTGCTCGAAGTCCGGCCAGGGATAGGCTTCCAATTCGGCCACCGAGACAGCGCGGACCAACGGATGGTGCATCTGTGTCATGTGGTGCGAATTGGGGTTATGCTCGTGGGCCACGCCCCAACCGTCGAACTGCACGGCGTATTGGAAGCCCTCCGGATAGAACTCGTGCCAGTCGATCCGGTCGCGGCCCGGAATCCGCCAGACCTCGTCGAAGTTCCAAGCAAAGCCCGGATCGTAGAGGATGCGGTAGGGGGCCTCGAAGAAATCGAGGTAATCTCCTTTGAACTCCGGATACCGCCGGCCAAACTCCCCGACCAGGAAAGGACACAGGTTCATACCAACCATCGCCCGTTGGTAACCTTGGCGTCGAAAGACCCGCAGCAGATCTTCTTGCGGACTGTATTCGGTCATCGCCTTCTCCGCCCCGTTAGGCCCGGACTACTCACCGCCCAGTGATCCCGTCGCTGAGTCCGTCATCCTAACCCGAAACGCAGGCGAGGGCAACCGCTTAACGCGGCGGGGCGTGGCCATGGGCAACTTCCGCCTGCCACACTGCGACTACCCCGTGTGGGGGACGGCAGTCGCCCGCGTGCAGCACCGCCAGCGGGGCCAGCAGCAGGACGGGCTTGCGGCTGAACACGCGTTCTCCGATCAATTCCTGATAAGACGCCGTGAAGTGGGAACGCCCTTGCGGACTGCCATAGGATTCGCTGACGTCCACGCCGGCCACGGCGATGCCGGCCGCCAGAAAGCGTTCGAACATCCAGTTTTTCACGCGATTCTGAAAGGGCGGGCACCGTAGGCCTTTGACGCAAGCAGCCACAATAACTTCCGTTCATTTCTGCAAAGGCAGCAAGGCCTCTGCAAATGCCTTGCCCATCTGGGCAAAGATCTTCGCGCTGCCAAAATAGTGGTAACCGCCATTGGAAGCGCCTTTGAGGGCCTCCCTGTCTTTGGGCGGAAGGACTTCCTCCAAGGCGAGGTCGAGCTTCTCCTGGTCTGCCTTGGTGATACCCTCAATCCGCAGGTCTATCGCGGAATAATGCTCCGGGGAGTTAAGGCCATATTGGTCATTGGCATACGCCGCCAATACGTTCTTGCCCTTCTTCAAGTGGCTGATCTGTTCTTCTTCGAGGACGATGGATCCGTATTGCGGCTTGTCCTGCCACCAGATGTAGGTGTGAACCTTCTGTCCGTTCAGATAGATGTGGAACCCTTGCCTCGCCAAAATCGCGATGCGATAGAAATCGTAGTTGAGGTCTTCAACTTCAAACGTTGTGCGCATCAGCAGGAATTCGCCGTCGCCCCATTTCGAGGGAAATTTGTCCAGGGTGATTCCGCTGTGTTTCCAGACGCCCTTTCCGATGGGGGCCTTGCCTTCCGTCCATTGGCTGTCATCGAAGTCGAGCATGTACCAATTCTCCATCCCGGCTGGCAGTGTGATGTCACGGAATCGCCTGTCTTCATATTTCCTCAACTTATCCTTCTCCTCAGTGGCATCAATCGTAGCGAAGCGCCAGATCCGGTCCTCTGGCAGAGGCTTGCCAACCGGCTTCCAGTAATTCTCCCATTTCCATTCCCTGTTGATAGCCCCATCTTCGTTCAATGTGTGCGACGTGCCGACGATACTGTTATACTCGTCCTGCTTGGGTTGCGCGGCTTCGATGACATGATCCCAAAAGGGAGCTGTCTCAACCGCAACCACATTGCCTTTGAACTCGGGCATGTCGGCCGGAGCGGCCATCGCCTTGCGGAAGACCTTATTCTCACTCTCACCGCCGACCCCTAGCACACCGATGACAAATGGCATCTTCGGGGCGGAAAGGTCTTTGCGCACGTCGCGAATGAACTTGGCCAGCAGATCTGAATATAGATCGTATTTTCCAGGTTGATCGGGGCCGGGATAGGTAGTCCCATCGACCAGGTCGTTAAACCCCTGAAGCCAGACAAAACCGGCCAGTTCGTATCCCTCCTTGGGATCGTAGGCAGGGCAAACCCGCTTTGGATCTGCCAGCACCTTTTTGACATGTTCGATCATCATTCGGTAAAACACACCCGAGGCGGCGTCCTTTTCATCCTGCCATTTTTTCCGATCCTCAAGTTTGGGAATCCCGTGTGCGCCCTGGGGATGCTTGTCCCACAGTTCCTGGATCTCCTTGGGCAACTTGTATGGCCCGGCACTGGGCGGACGAAATTCGGTGTTGAGTGACCTGCCGCCCCAGGCAGTCTTGATAATCAGAATGGGTTGCTTCAGCTCTCTCTCCATATAGATTCCGAAGGTGAACTCGGGACCGATCTTGCCGCCATCCTTCGTGGGTTGATCTCCACGTGCGCCAAAGCCGGCGGTCAACTTACCCAAGCCTTCGCCATTTGCACTGCCATCATAAGGCCCGGTCAGATAGGAGACCCAGACCTTGTCACATACCCGTGGAGTCCCATCAGGATTGCGCATTTCCTTGAGAATGGGTGCCGTCAGCGGATCCTTGCCGATATAGTCAAAAGTACTAATTGCGGCATGTCCCTCCATATTCGATTGCCCGGCGAGGATGAACACCTTGAGGGGTTTGGCGAAGGCGTTCGGAGATAGGATGCACAGAAGCGCCGCCGTTAGAATTGATTGTGTTTTCATTGGCATACGGTGTTTGGGGTTCTCTTGTTGGGAACTGTTCTTTGACGCGTTTTCGCTGAAGTACTTCAGAGTGACAAGTGTCGGCGCATCGGTGGACGCTTCGATGGCGGCGATGGCCTTGCCGATGTTCGTTACGGCTTCTGGATTCATGACGCTTGATCCAATTCAACTATTCTTCTGCCCAACGATAGAACTGACCGACGCGGGCGGCCAGTGGCGCTGGAATTGAAAACTGACGCGGCCCGCGCCGCGTTCGGTCGAGAGATTTTGTTAGGTGGGATATCAGAAAACTAACTTTCCACCAAAATCGGGAATCTTTCCGTCTTTGACCTCCGGACTCCACTGGTCTTGAGACCTTATTACGGTTCTGTGGTCTTCGCGGCAACCAGGCGGAGGACGGCACAACCGCGGGGGCCGACGCGGACGGTGAGCTTGTCGGCGACGGTGCCGGCGGCCTTCCGGCGCCAGAGGTCGCGCATGCGGCAAGGCTGATCAATGCCGAGTTCACCGAGAGTGACGCTGATTTCCCGATCGCCCTGGTTGGCGATGTCGAGCAGCCCGATGGCGATGCTGCCGTCGGCGAGTTCCTTTTTCAGGATCCAGACTTCGTCATCCATCCGCACGGGGGCGGCGCAACAGCCCAGAACATCCTGATTGATGGCAATCAGCTCCGGGTTGCAAAGCAGCCCGCGGGTGAAATCGTCAATCGCCCCCATGTCGCCGGAAAAGAACAGCGGGCAGGCCATGAGACACCACAGCGACATGTAGCTGTATTGCTCGTTGGGCGTGAGTTTGACCGGAGTGGGCGGGCTGGCCTTGTCGAAGGGCGAGACCCACTTGCCGAGGATCAGGTAGTCGGGATCGTTCCATGAGGAGGGGCCATTGTGCTCGCGGATCCTGAGCGTCTTGCGGGCGATCTCGTAGACCCCGTTTTTCATGATCGTGTGGCCGAGATCGCCACCCACACGCCACGATTGGCCGGCCTCGGCACCCCATTTCCAAACCTCCGCCATGCCGTATTGACAGAGGTTGAGTTGGATGTCGCGCTTCTGCCGCGCCAGGACTGGGGCAATCAGCCGGTAGGGCTTCTGGCGGGCGGCATTGGTCTGCTGCTCTCGCGGCAGAGCATTGAAGACCTCGCCGTATTTGCACCAGTCGTATTTCAGCAAGTCGAATCCCCAGTCGGCGTAGGTTTCCACATCGATCGCCTCGTGGCCGTAGCTGCCCTCGAACTGCTGGCAGGTGCGCGGGCCGGGCGATGAATAGATGCCGGCCTTCAGTCCCAGTGCGTGAATGAACCCGGTCAAGGCCGGCATGTCGGGAAAGTTCTTGTTCGGGAGGATCCGGCCGTCGGCGTCGCGCACCTCACCCACCACCGCCTCGAGGTCGAGGCCGGTGCTTGGAGTCTTTTGGTTCTTGTTGATGCTTTGCTGGACATATTCGGGGGCGATGCGCATCCAGCAATCGTCGATGCTGACATACGAATACCCGACATCGGCCATGCCGCTGGCCACCATAGTCTCGGCGGCGGCACGGATTTTGGCGTCGGTGATGAAATGGTAGTGGGTATACCAGTGGTTCCAGCCCATCGGCGGAGTCAGGGCGAATTTGGCGCCGACGACGAAGGTCAGCTTGCGCTCGTCGTTGCCTTGGTCGTTCTCCGCCAGAAAGGTCGCGACATGGCGACCCGCGCTGACGGGCGCGTGGCCGGTGACGACACCCTTCGCTTGGTCTATGTGCAGGGTATCCGGCAGGTTCTTCGCGGTGAAGCGGATCGGGCGGCGGCCAGTGGTTGGGATCCGGTAGATGACCGGACTACCCGGGCGCACGCCATAGACCTCCGGGCCGTTGATCGCCGGCGCCGGCCCGGCAGGCGGTGTGAGGATTTGCGGGCCAGCGACCCGCGCGTCGTAGGTTTCGGCACCCGCGGATACAGCCAGGCAAAGTAGTGCGAGACACACGGCCCTGAGATGGCCGAGAAACTGCATTTGATGAAGACGGTTGAGTGGTTTCATTTGAGGGCTGGTTGGCGTGGGAATGGGCGTCAGGTGCACAAGTGGTTATTTTCGTAGATGCTGATCGAACCAGTCGGCGATCGATGGCGAGTCCTTTTCCATGCCGGGCAGTGGGTTGTAGGGGCGTGTGCCGGAACCGTCGCTAGGTTCATGGTTTCATCCGATATCACTGCCCGGCTTGGCGTGTGACGATGGGAACGTAGCCGACCTCCAATCCGGTGGGCGGCGTCACCAGCAGGGCCGGATCGAGGGTCGCGAGCGTCCCGTGGCTGGGCGGAGCCATGTAGTCGCGATTCGTAGGCCAGTTCGCGTGGAGCTTCTCGACGAACGCTTGCAGTTTCGCCTTCTTCTCTTGGCTCCAGGCGTATTGCTGGAAGGACGGCTGATCCACGAAGCGATACCACGCATAGGTGACAACCGAGCCATCAACGAGTCTGGCCGTGAACGGGCCGAGTTCGGGGCCGGGCTTCGCCCAGGCGCCGACGGTGGGCGAGGTGTAAGGCACTCCCGGCGTGGCCAGCTTGAACTCCTGCTGGTGCAACTGCGTCTCGGCCGGGACGTCCGCGGCCGGGACCGCCACGCGTTCATCGCCGACATGTTTGTAGTACTGCGGGAAAAGGCCCTTGGGGCTGAGGTCGTTGGCGACCCACTGCAGGCCCCAGACGTTGTCCTCAAAGATCCTCGTGTCGAAGGATCGCTCCACCCCGGCCATCACTTTGCCGCCCTGATCGAAGCGAGTCGTCCGCGTGGTCAGCTTGGGTTTCCAGG
>CAIYOB010000039.1 GCA_903927685.1 uncultured Planctomycetaceae bacterium | reverse complement strand
GAGGCCGCTTTCCAGCCCAGTTTGACCATCCGGCCCGGGCCGCCCTCCAACCCTTCCTCCTGCACCGTTTCGCGATAGTAATTCACCAAGTGCAGTGCGCCGGAGATCCCCAACACGTAGACCAGCGACGGCATGGACATCATGATCGCGTCCACGGTCCCGCCGGTCCACCACACGATGGCCAGGCTGTTCAGGGCGCTCACACCGCCGATCACGAACAGAATGCCCGTGACGCGGATGCTGCGGACCAGCAGCAAGGACAGCCCGATCCCGACGATGGCCGACAGGACGATCAAGCGGGCCAGCGTGATCTGGCCTTCTTCATCGATGGCGACGTTATCCACGGGCGGGCCGCCCAGTTTCAGATCTTCTTCCGAGATGCCGCATTCGGTGGTCGCCAACTGCCGCAGACGTCCCAAGGGCCGCCCCATCAATTGCCGGCCGATGACGCGCCGCAAGTCCCGCTTCCCGACTTCGCTGAAGGTCAGCATCATGCAGGTCTGCTTGCCGTCCGCACCGAACAACCCGCCGGTCAACCGCTGGAGCGCCAACTCGTGAGCTTCTTTGACGGCGATCTCGTCATCCACGCCGCGCGGCCACAGCGGGCCGTCCTTGCGCGACAACTGGTTCAACGTGTCCGGCCCGGTCGTCAGCGACTTGAACAGCCGAGCCATCAACAGTTCCGGATTCTCGTGAAATGCGTTCGGCTGTCCCGACGCCGGCGGGAGCCCAAAGGTCGCCACCAGTTCCCCCTCGGCCTTCGTCTGGCCCAGCACGGTCTTTTGGAACGTGCGGTACATCCAGTTCAGCATGTTGCTCCGGCCGGCCCACCGGTACAGCTGGCCCTCGGGCGTGACGAAGTACCACAAGTCGTGGTCGCCGGCCAGCCATTTCTCGCCGCGCTGCCCCCAGTTCTCGAAGTAGTCACCGGTGGTGCTCAGCCCCAACTGATCCGCCAACTCGCCCGCGCGCTGGCGGTCCAGGGCCAGTCGCTCGTCCGGCGTCAGTTGGTCAAACGGCTTGCGGCTGAGCGCCGCCAAGGCATCCGCCGGCCCGCCCTGATCGTGATGCTCCGGCGGTGCGATCTGGTGCTGGATGCGATCGACCAGCTTTTGATAGCGAGGATCTTCCGCGGTGCACCCCGGCCAGGTGACGATCACGAACTGCTCGCCCATAAAGTGCTTGCCAAACCACTCCAGGTCGGCCGTCTCCGCAAAGTCGGAAGGCAGCCAGTCCTTGACGCGGTTTGTCATCCGCTGCATGGACATGCGAGCCCCCCGTAGCGCAAAGGGCCCCAAGAAGCAGAGGATGCAGATGATCAGCAGAGCGTAACGACCGAAAAATGTACGCTTCATGAGAACTTGCCATTTGAAGGCCGAGGAACAAAAACGCTTTAGATTAACCTTCCTATCGGCTACCGTCCATGCCAATCGTGACAGCGGCAGCGGCTACAGGATCGGTCTGCGCAGGATCGGCCGCACATTCGCCAAAGTTTGGCAAAGCTCGCGCGCCGGCGCGACTGCTGCAACGAACGGCTTGGCATTTCTTCTCTGCCGGAAGAACCGCATGCACGTGAGTCTGGCGCGCAGGAAGAAACTACCAAACAGAGAAGATCGGTAGTCTGCGCAGTGTGCGTCGAAATTCGGGGTGAGAACGCGGCCTTGATCGGCGTGTTGCCCATGACCGTCTCAAAGCTTTAGGGAGAGGCCGCCTCCCACTCGCTGGCGCTTCGGGCTTCGGTCGGCACGGCAGCGAGCACATCGCTGTGTCACCCGATCCGCACCTTGGCTGGCGCCCCCGAGATTTCGCGGACGAACTTGGGAACTGCGTAGCCCGGCAAGCGGGTTGTCAAGTCCTCGATCAACGCCCGTCCGACTTTCACCGGCACCTCGAAATGCGCCGCACCCGTCACACGATCCAGTTGATGCAGGTAGTATGGCAGCACGCGGCAATCCAGGAGACGCCGCGACAACTCGACCAACGTGTCGGCATCGTCATTCACG
>CAIYOB010000038.1 GCA_903927685.1 uncultured Planctomycetaceae bacterium | reverse complement strand
CCGCATGCTGGAGATCGAGGTCCCGGACGGGATGCGAGCTTATACCGTCATGGCGTCGAAGGTCGCATCGAACGTCGCAGGCTTCGTCCTTCCGGGCAGTCGGGTCGATGTACTGTTGAACATGAGGGGAGGTGGTCGTGGCGATACAACGGGCGGCGGTAGCACGACGACACTCTTGCAGGCCGTCAAGGTACTGGCGGTGGATCAGCGTCTGGATCGGCCCGAAGAGAACAAGGTCGATTTGAAAGATTTAAGTTCCGTGACGTTACTGGTGACCCCTGAGCAGGCAAACAAACTGGATCTGGGACAGAATATGGGGGCCTTGTCGCTCAGTCTCCGTAACCCGAAGGACTTGCTCGATGTCAAGACAGATCCGGCGACCGTGGCAGGCTTGAAGTTAAGCAACGAGCCGCCGGTTGACTTGGGTGGCACGACACCCGCGCCTTCCGCAATTGCGGATGCCTACGCCGCAGCAATGGCTTCCCGGCCTGAGCCACCCCCCCAGTTATGTATTCTCACGATGCGGGGCGCTCAGCGCGGCCGAGTCCTGGTGGACGATGGTGGCCGACGACAGTGACACACCTCGTTCGAGGGGGATTACTTCGATGCGAGTCCTTGTTGCCAGCAACGATGAAGCGATGGCCCAACGGGTTCGCGCCGTTTTCGTCGAAAACGGCGCGGAATGCCCGTTAGGACATCTTGTCTCGCTGGATTCGGCGGCGGATCGAAGCGGCCTGATCCACCCGGATCTGGCGGTTTTCGTCATGCCGTCGGATTGGCACCTGGGACTGGCGACATTGCAGGAGACTCGCAACACGATCCCCCGCGTTCATGCCCTTGTGATCGGACCTGCGACCGAGCCCAAGCGCATCCTCGATACGCTGAAGCAGGGCGCCGACGAGTTCTTGGATGCGGAGATTGTCGAGCAGGAGTTGCAGGGGGCGTTGGAGCGTTACCGGGCGGCGCGCCGGCAGACCGAGACGAACCCGGATGGAGGCCGCGTGATCGCGGTCCTGTCGCCGTGCGGGGGCTGTGGGACTAGCGTCCTAGCGGCCAGTGTAAGCGCGGTCTTGGCCCAAGAACACGGTGAGACCGGCCTGCTGGACCTGAGACTGGGGATCGCCGATCTCAGTTCCATGTTTGATCTGCGCCCCACCCGGACCTTGGCGGATCTGTGCGATCACGTCACTCGGTTGGACCATAGTTTGTTCGACCAGTTTCTGACTCGGCACAATTGCGGTGTCCAACTGCTGGCCGCCCCCGTTCGGGACGAGGATATCCGCCGGGTGACACCCAAAGGTGTGCGGCGGGCCCTGGCCCTGTGTCGGGTTCGCTTCGCTTGTGCGGTTGTCGACATCGGCAGTGCCCTGGGGCCGGAGCACGTCGAAGCGCTCTGGCAGGCGGACGTTATCTTGCTGGTCGTCCGGCCGGATTACACCTCGATCCGCAACGGCCGACGGATGGTTGACTCGCTGACCGAACTGGGCATCGCCCGCGACAAAGTGCGGTTGATAATCAACGGCTACGGCCAACGGCGTCAACTGGATGTGGACCAGGCCGAGGTCGCCATCGGCATTAAAGCCACCCATCGCGTGCCTTACGATGCGGCCGCGGTGCATTCAGCGGTCAATGGTGGGGTGCCGGTCGTGCTGAAGTGCCGGTTCGCCAAGATCACCCGGAGCCTGAGGGCTTTGGCCTATAGCGTCAACGGCGTCAAGAAGTAGAAGGCAGAGGCAGACCATGGCATGGTTACGCGGAACGAATGGCAAACAGCACCCGGCGGTCCCGGAAACCCAGGACACACGAAAGCCGCCCGTCCCAGTGGCCGAGCCTGAAGCGTCCTCATTGCCGCCGGAAAGCCCGACTCAGGCGGAAGTCGTCGACGAGTGGTTCTTGCAGTTGAAGCGTGACCTGCATCAGCACATCGTCTCGAAGATGAACCCGGCTACGATCCGCTCGATGAAGGAGGAGGATCTCAAGGAGGAAGTCCGTCGCCAGACCGAGGCCCTGTGCCAGGAACGATCGGAACTGCTGAATGTCGGTGAACGGGAGCGGCTGGTCACCGAAATCCTGGACGAGACGTTCGGCCTCGGGCCACTGGAACAATTGCTCCGCGATCCGGATATCTCCGATATCCTGATCAACGGCCCGAAGTCGATCTACATTGAAAAACGAGGTCGGCTGGCCAAGTCGCCGGTCGTGTTCGCCGACGAACGGCACCTGGTGCAGGTCGTCCAGCGAATCGTGGGCAAGGTCGGTCGGCGGATTGACGAGACCAGCCCGCTGTGCGACGCCCGCTTGATGGACGGCAGCCGCGTCAACGCCGTGATCCAGCCGATCGCGCTGGATGGAGCCCTGGTCTCGATTCGCCGCTTTAGTGCCACGCCGCTGAAGGCGGAGACGTTGATTGCCAAGCAGTCGATCACCAAGGAAATGCTGCAGTTCCTGTCGGCCTGCGTCCAGGCCCGTGTCAACGTCGTCATTTCCGGCGGTACCGGTAGCGGCAAGACGACGCTCCTGAACGCGTTGTCCCGCTACGTTCCAGCGGACGAGCGGGTGGTAACCATCGAGGATGCTGCCGAACTGCGCCTGCAGCAGCCGCACGTGGTGCGGATGGAGACGCGACCTGCCAACATCGAGGGCCACGGCGAGATCACGACTCGCGACCTGGTCAAGAACGCGCTGCGCATGCGGCCCGAGCGAATCATTGTCGGCGAATGCCGCGGCGGTGAGGCGCTCGATATGCTCCAGGCCATGAACACTGGCCACGACGGCAGTATGACGACCATTCATGCCAATACGCCTCGCGACGCGATCAGCCGCCTGGAAATGATGGTCGGGATGGCCGGCTTCGAACTGCCGATCTGGGTGATCCGCAAACAGGTCGCCTCGACGATCAACATTATCGTCCAGGCAGCCCGCCTGATCGGCGGGGTGCGGAAGATCACCAAGATCTCCGAGATCACGGGCATGGAAGGCGACGTGGTCAGTATGCAGGACATCTTCGAGTTCAAGCAGACGGGGCTGGACGAGAATCGGGTTGCGACGGGTCATTTTGTCGCCAACGGGATCCGGCCGCAGTGCCTGGCGAAACTGCAGGCCTGCGGGATCCCGGTTCCGGTGGAGATTTTTGAGCGGCGTGTTTTGGAGTTCTAGTCATGTCACCAATCATGGTCGCGTTGGCGTTCTTCGCGGGGTTCTTCCTGATCTTTGCGATCAACTACGCCCTGGCGGACGTGGCCGATGCGCATCGGCATCGCTATCGAAAACGTCTGGAGATGGAACTGCAGCGCCGGCAGAAGGAACTGGCTCGCTTGTCGGTGGCTGATCAAGACCTGCAGGCGGCGACCGCCGCGGGCATGGCCGAGTTGCAGCCGCGGCGGTCTCTGCGGGAACGTTTTACTGCTTTGCTGAGCGAGTCCGGGGTGGCCATGCGGCCGGACCAGTTACTGGTGGCCTGTGGTGCCGTCGGCGTGCTGGCCTTTCTGCCGTGCGCCCTCGTTGGCGACCGGTGGCTGTTGGGAGCCTTGGTGGGCCTTGCCGCAGCGCCGCTGCCGTTGGCTTATGTCGCGTTCCTGCGGAGACAAAGGCGAGAGAAGATCTTGGCCCAATTGCCAGAAGCGTTCGAGTTAATGTCGCGGACCATGCGTGCTGGGCAGACAATGGGCCAGGCATTCCAGTCAGTCGCCGACGAGGGCTCACCGCCGATCTCCGAGGAATTCGGGTTCTGCTACGAGCAGCAGAACCTGGGGCTGAGCCCTGAGGCGGCGATGCGGGATCTGGCACGGCGGACCGGCCTGTTGGAATTGAAGATTTTTGTGATGGCGGTCATGATCCACCAGCAGACCGGCGGTAACCTGGCAGAACTGCTGGACAAACTGAGCCGCGTCATCCGGGATCGGGCGAAAATTCGCGGGGCGATGAGGGCTTTGACGGCCGAGGGAGCGATGCAGGCATACATCTTGATGGCACTGCCGCCGGGCATGCTGGCGATTATGCTCGTGATGAACCGTCCGTACGCAATGATGCTGTTTCAGCATTACTGGCTGTTGGTCGGTGCAGTCACGTCGATGTTCCTGGGATGGATGTGGATGCGAAAGATCGTGAACTTCGATTTCTAAGGTGATTCTCGCCTCCCCCGCGGGAACCATCGCGGGGCGAGGGAGTGGGCAGAGGACCGTTATGCTTCAAGAAACTGGCAGTCTCATTCTGTGGCTGGGTGGTGCCGGCGCTGTCTTTGTCGGGATGGTGCTGTTGCTGACGATGGGGCGGGGCAAGGTTGATGACCGGCTCGCCGACGTCATGAGCACGAAGACCGGAACTACTTCCGGTTCGTTGGAAAAGCTTGCCGACCCAGCCAGTGGATTTGATCGTGCCACCCGACGGCGGCTGTTTCACGAGGAGCGAAAACGACGGCTCCGAGAACGGATGATGCATGCCGGATTCTACGCATCGGCGTCGGGGTCCTTCTTCCTAGTCTTTCGCGTCTTGTTGATTGCCGGCGCGGCAGGCCTAGGGTTCCTGTTCAGCACGATCGGCAAGCTGGAGTTCACGCCGGGGATTGGGCTTGGAGTATTCTGTGGCATTGCGGCGACCATTGCCCCGGGAATGTGGCTGGACCGGATCAAGTATGGCCGC
This sequence comes from uncultured Planctomycetaceae bacterium, assembly GCA_903927685.1. The sequence continues at coordinate 296 of CAIYOB010000038.1, read as the reverse complement.
CAAGTGACCATTCGCCGCGCCCTGCCGGATGCACTGGACGTGTTGGTGGTCTGCCTGCAGGGGGGCCTGAGCGTGATGGCATCCTTGTCCCGTGTGGCGAATGAACTGGCGGTGGCGCATCCTCTGCTGGCAGTCGAGATCAAAATCGCTGAGCGTCAGATGCAGATGGGGCAGACGGCGGGCGAGGCCATCCGCGGAATCGCCGACCGATTCGATCTGGAAGAATTGCGCGGCATGGGGGCCGTGATAAAACAGGCCGAGCGGATTGGGGCCAGCGTTGCAACCGCGTTGGAGGT
>CAIYOB010000037.1 GCA_903927685.1 uncultured Planctomycetaceae bacterium | reverse complement strand
GGGGTCGACGTGTTCCAGGGGGCGGCCGAGGGCGTTACGATCCTGGAAGACATCTGGAGCGACCAGATTCTGGATTTCAGCAGCACGCAACTGGTCAGCATCGACGAGGTCGACGGCAGCTGGGGCCACGACACGATCATCGCCTCGAACCTGAGCCCGGGCAGCTACCGCGGCGGGCCGGGCGAAGACACGCTGCGTGCCGGCACCCAGCCGACAACGTGGCTGTACACCGGCACGGACAACGGCTACGACCGCCTGCGGGACAACGGCCCGGCGACGGTTACGGCGGTCGCCAAGGAGGCCGGCACGGTGATTGGGCTGTACGGCTACGCGAACGGGGTCGACGTGTTCCAGGGGGCAGCCGAGGGCCTCACGATCCTGGAAGACATCTGGAGCGACCAGACGCTGGATTTCAGCAACACGCAACTGGTCAGCATCGACGAAATCGACGGCAGTTGGGGCCATGACACGATCATTGCCTCGAACCTGAGCCCGGGCCGATATCGCGGTGGGCCGGGCGAAGACACGCTGCGTGCCGGCACCCAGCCGACGACTTGGCTGTACACCGGCGACGACAACGGCTACGACCGCCTGCGGGACAACGGTTCCGCCACGGTCACCGCGGTGGCCGACTCGGCCGGCACGGTGATCGGGCTGTACGGCTACGAGAACGGTGTCGATGTGTTTCAAGGGGCTGCCGACGGCGACACGGTCCTGGAGGACATCTGGTGCGACCAGATTCTGGATTTCAGCGCCACGCAACTGGTCAACATCGCCGAAGTGGACGGCAGTTGGGGCAACGACACCATCGTGGCCTCCAATCTCAGCCCCGGGGCCTATCGCGGGGGTGGAGGCGACGATCTGCTGATCGCCGGCACGCAGCCGACAACCTGGCTGTACGGCGACGGCTGGGACGGCGCCGACAGCTTCCGGCACAACGGCAGCACCAAGGTGCGAGCCTATGGCCCGTCGCTCAATGTGCTCCCCACGTCGCCCACGCACGGCACGACGGGCACCGGCCTGGATCGCTTGGTGGACGTAATCCTGACCGATCCGGGGCTGCTCGAGAATGTCGAACCGGCCGAAATTGCGGCGGCGGCCGCCGCCGCGGATGCGATGAACCACCTGATCATCGCTGCGATTACGGAAACGGGACTGGCCAACGACGGGAGTCTGAACACGGCGGACCTGTACGACTTGAGTGCCTGGATTCGCACGCAGCACGGCGCCGAGTGGGTCACGCTGCACGGCGACGACGAAGCCACGGCGGAGACCGGGTTTCACCTGGTGCAGAACGACGGGGCGAGCACGTGGCTGTTCGACCGCCAAGGCATCGACACGGTCGCGGATGGCATCTACCACCTGGGCTTCGAAATCGTCTCCGGCCAGTTCTTGAACGAGGACGGCAATCGCAATGCCTGCGTCGAGGAAGTCGCCTACTGGCTGGAAGCCTTGCTGGGCGCCGACCTGGATGCCGGCGAACTGGGCAATCCCGACGTGGATCCCTACGCCGTCGGCACAACCGGCACCGGCTTGGATCGGCTGGTGCAAATCGTCATGTCGGATCCAGGCTTGAACGAACGGCTGCCGACCAGTGAGATCATGGCCGGAGCGCGGGCCGCTCATGCCATGAACCAGTTGATCGTTTCGGCAATCCGGTCGACGGGTCTGGCCAACGACGGCACGCTCAATGCCGCCGATGTCCGCGATCTCAGCGCCTGGCTCCGGACAAACCATGCTGACGCCTGGGTGACGCTGCATGGCGATGATGAAGAAGGCGAGGAAACGGGCTTCCACCTGGTGCAGAACGACGGGGCGAGCACGCGGTTGTTCGACGAGAATGCAGTCGACACCGTCGCCGACGGGATCTATCACCTGGGCTTCGAGATCCAGTGGGGCCAATTGCTGAACGAGGACGGCAATGCGAATGCCTGTGTCGAAATTGTGGCGGCCTGGCTGACCAGCCTGCTGCGGACCGACTTGGCGGGCGACACGCTCGACAATCCGGCCGTGCAGCCGTACGCGGTCGGCACAACCGGTACCGGACTGGACGATCTGGTCGCGATCGTCGCGGCCGACCCGGGCCTGAACCTCGAACTCCCCACCAGCGAGATCACGGCCGGTGGGCGGGCCGCGGACGCCATGAACCACTTGATCCTGGACGCGATTGGTGCGACGGGCGCGGCCAACGATCGCCGCCTGGACAGCGCCGACCTGCTGGCGATGAACGTCTGGCTGCAGGCGAATCACCTGGCGGCCTGGACCAGCCTGCACGGCGACGATGAATCCGACCAGGAGACCGGCTTCCACCTGGTCCAGAACGACGGTGCGACCACGCGGCTGTACAGTCAGAATGCGGTCAACACCGTCGCCGACGGCGTGTATCACATCGGTTTCGCCATCCAGTACGGTTACTTCCTGAACGAGGACGGGGCCAAGAACGTCAGCGTCGAGACGGCCGCCTGGTGGCTGAACGACTTGCTGGAAGATGAACTGGCCAGCGGCGTGCTGGCCACGCTCCCGCTCGCTCCGGTCGCGCCCGCGCCGCCGACGAGCGGCACGACGGCCACCGGCTTGGACACGTTGGTCGACGTCATCCTGGCCGACCCCGGCCTGCGGGCACGAGTCAGCGCGGCCGAGATCACCGCCGCGGCCACGGCCGCCGACGGCATGAACCAGATCCTCGTGGCGGCAATTCGCGCGACGGGACTGGCGAACGACGGAACCCTGAATTCCGCAGATCTGCGCGATCTGAACGCCTGGATCCGGCAGCACTACGCAGCCGACTGGGCGGTGTTGCACGGCGACGATGAAACGAACGAGGAAACCGGCTTCCACCTGGTCCAGAACGACGGGGCCAAGACGCGGCTGTTCGGCGGCTACAACGCGGTCGACACGGTGGCGGACGGACTCTATCACCTCGGTTTCGCCCTGCAGGGCGATTACTTCCTGAACGAGGACGGCGCCAAGAACCTGTACGTGGAGAAAGCCGCCTGGTGGCTCGGCGAGTTGCTGGAGGACGATCTGGCGGCAGGCCGCCTTTCCAATGCAGACGTCTCCCCCTACGCGGTCGGGACGACCGACACGGGACTCGATCGCCTGGTCCAGATCGTGGCAACCGACCCGGGCCTCAATCAGCGGATTCCGACCAGCCAGATCACGGCCGGAGCGCAGGCGGCCGACGAGATGAACCAGTTGCTCGTGGCGGCGATCCGGGCGACCGGGGTGGCTAACGACGGTGAAATCAACGCCGCCGATGTCCGCGAGTTGAACCGCTGGCTCCGGGCCAACCACGCCGACACCTGGACGGCCCTGCATGGCGACGATGAAGGCGACGTCGAAAGCGGTTTCCACTGGGTCCAGAACGATGGCGCCTCGACCCGCCTGTTTGATCGGAACGCGGTGGACACCGTCGCGGACGGCATCTACCACCTGGGCTTTGGGACCTACTGGGGCCAACTCCTGAACGAGGACGGCAACGCCAATGCCTGCATCGAGGAGGTCGCGTGGTGGCTGGACGAGTTGCTGGCGGACGACCTGGCCGCCGGGACGCTGAGCAATCCGAACGTGCCGACGGCGGTCGTCGGCACGACCGGCACGGGGTTGGATCGCTTGGTCGAGTTGGTCATGGCCGATCCGGGCTTGAACAAGTGGATTGCGACCAGCGACATCGTGGCCGGCGCCCGGGCGGCCGATGCCATGAACCAGTTGATCGTCGAGGCGATCCGGGCGACCGGGGCCGCCAACGACGGGCAGCTGGACGCGCTGGATATCATCAACCTGAACGTCTACCTGCAAGCCCATCACCAGGCGGCCTGGATGGAATTGCACGGTGACGACGAGGATGACGCGGAGACGGGCTTCCACCGGGTGCAAAACGACTGGGCGACGACGCGGCTGTTTGACGAAAACGCGATCGACACCGTGGCCGACGGCCTGTACCACCTGGGATTCGACATTCAGAAGTGGGAACTGCTGAACGAAGACGGCAATCGGAATCTGTGCCTGGACGAAGCGGCCAGCTGGCTGAACGTGCTGCTCCGGGCGGATCTGGCCGACGGCTCGTTGGCCAGCCCCGCCGGCACTCCGGCCGTTCGCGATGCCCTGTTCGCGGAATGGGGCCAGTAGCTTTCCGAGCGGTCCCTCTTTCGTCGCAGGTTGGCTCCAGTCAGAGTTCAGGCTGGGGGCGTTGTCCACCACGCCCCAGCCTGAACTCCCCTCGCTTCGAGGACTTCAAGTCAGGTTCTCCTGGGTCCGCGTCGACGCGGGTCCCATATTCCGCCCCTTGCCCATCCGAAACAGCTCGGATGCTTCGTGCTCAGGCGTTACCCGCGACACCTTGCATTGGCCCCGGTCCATGCGGAGATACAGACGGTAGTAGACCGGCGCCCCGACACGCGGGGCCTCGATGGTCACGGGTGCGCCCTCGAATCGTACCATGTCCGACGGCCAGATATGAGCGGCCCAGACCGAATAATAGCTGCTCGCCACGCCGACGAGCACCAAGACGACGATCCAGGCAAGACGCTCCCCAAGTGACAGCCCCGGCTGCCGCATGCCGGTTGCCGTCTCCGTCAGGCCGGTATCGCTTGGCGCACGCCCCGTCGCCATCTGCCACTGCAATTGCTTGACGGCTTTCAACAGCGCGAGTTTCCTTAATGGGTACCGGACGCCGACCGCGGCGGCAACTCCCACAGGCAGACGGCGCCCCGTCCGTCTTCGTCCCAATTGACGCCGGAGATCAACTGGCTGCCATCCGGAGAAAACGCCAAGCCCTGGACGTAGTGTCCGGCGGGGTGCTGCAGAGTATGGGCCAGGCGACCCGTCGTCAGGTCCCACAACCGAATCGTCGGCCGGTCCTCGTGACCGCCTGTGGCCAAGAGGCGGCCGTCGTGCGACATGGCCAGAGCGAAGATCTGCGCGCCGCCGAAGTAGCCGGTCAGAACTCGCGTCGAATGCTGGCCCAGCAGGCGCATCTGCGAGGTTCGGGTGTCAACGAGCCAGACACTGTTCTGCGTGCATGCCGCCAGACATCGTCCATCCGGCGCGTACCGCATGTGGCCGATCGGCTCATCGAGGTCCACGCCTTTGACGATCTTCCATGGTACCGTGTCGACGAATTGCAGCAGGTATTTCTGCCTGGCGGGAGTCGCGGTTACAGCCAGAGTCCTTCCGTCGGGGGAAAACACGACTTCGTGGCCGGAAGGGGCTCGCAACTCGACCTCGTGCTCTGGGCGCCCGGAGGCGGCGTCATACAAGACGAGAGGATACTCGCAGATGCGCGCGGTTGGAGAAGAACGCCGCGACTGAAGCGAAGCGATCCAGGCACCGTCGGGCGAGAAGGCGACACAGTGCACCCAGCGTGTGGCGTTGCGGCCTCCCTCCCATGCGTCCTTCCACACGGGATTCTCCGGCAGGGGGCTGGGGGAAATATCCCAGACGGCAACGAACTGGTTTTCAGCCAACACGGCCAACCGCGAACCGTCCGGTGAGATGGCCAGACTCGCTCCGCGGATCAGACGCTTTGCCCCCGTGCCCAATGCCGCCTTGGTTTCCCACGTCGAAGTGTCCCAGAATGTGACTTGGCCGACCCGCGGATCGTCATTCGGGACAGGGCGACCGGGCAGCTGGTCAATTCCGCCAAACGTGCTGACCAGCGTCTTGCCGTCCGGCAGATACCAGAGGCCGCCGCAACTGTGCCCCAGTGCGGGCAGGCGTTGCCCGGGGATGTCCTGTCCCGCGGCCTGCCGCAACGCGACGAACCGCACATGGTCCTGCGCTGGAGCCACCGGCGAACTTGCGACGGCAGTGCATACAGAGATCGCGACGTCTGCCGCAGGCTGGGAGCCGGCCTCGGTACTGAAGAAGCCGCCTGAGGCGCCACCGCCGCCCTGCGGCGGTTCCGCGGGCAGCGATTCCGCCGGCTTGGTGGGAGGCCGAACGGACGGTTGCCGCAGTTCGTCCAGCAAATCCGCGATCTGCTCGTGTACGGGTTGCGTCTGGGTAATGACTAGGCTCGAGCGACTCTCGAACGGCTCGATCTTGCCCGGGCCGCCGACACCGTCCCACGAGGTTGGTTCCACCGTACCGGTGATCAGCGAGATCAGCGAACGGAAGTCGTGCTGCGCCTTCGGCCGCCGTTGGTCCGGCTTCCGCTCGTCTGGCTGGTCCTCGCCGAGTGGCGTCACGGGCACGGTTGGCGTGAGCAAATCGCCCACCGGATACACGCGCACGTCCAAGGTGCTTTCCACGACCTCCGGGGTCGTGATCTTGATGGAGCTGCCGTCCGCGACGTATCCCAGCTTTCGCGGCTGGAGGATGAGCTTGAGGATCGCGGAGGCTCGTTCGGGGACTTGGACGTGAACCGTGACCGGTGCGCCCGGGTCGAGGCCTGCCTGACGGATCGATTCGTCGTCGAGCACGATATTCGTCCGCAGCTTCTCGGCGAGTTGCGACAGGGCTTTGGGCAGCGGAACAGCCTCGAGGCTCAGCGAGATCCGCTGTTCAAGCTGCTCGCGCGCGTCGCGCCGCTGGGCCGCCGTTTTCTGGTCTTGCGCGGAGGCCGGCGGGCCAAACGAACCGAATGCCGCCGGTTTCCGGCGGTAAAGCCGCAGGCTGTTCTGCAAGTGTCGCTGCACCGTCCCCGTCTGCACGATCACGAGTGCCTTGGCCTGCGGGCAGACGGCACAACAACCTGCTCCTCCCACATGATTCCAGGTACTCGGTTCGAAATCAACGACGGCACGCACGATTGAGTCGTAGTCGTCCGCGGGCACCAAATCCGTGACATCGTAGACAACGAGGCTCAGGTCCGCGTCGGTTCTGCCCTCGTTCACCACGTAATGCTTCGGAGGCTCCCTGGCCGCGCCGCGCGGTTGGAGGGCAGGCATTTTCTTCAGGACCTCCAAGAGCTTTGCCACTTGCGCGTGAATCGCAGGTGTCTGCAGGATACTCAGGCGTTTCTCGTTGGTGGCGGCAATCGTGCCCGGGCCTCCCACCTCGTCCCAGGCCTCCGGATGAACCACCGACGTGATCAGGTCGATCATGTCCTCCGCTCTGGCGGAATTGCCTTCACCCGCCCAGAGCGGACCGATGTCGTACTCCGTGCGGACGAGCTTGGCTGGCCCGTCTGGCGTTCTGCCCGGCGTTGGCGGGGAATGACCTGCGATGTCGGGCGGCTCGGGCGTGTGCACGGCAAGGATACCCAGCAGAGCAATTTCGAAAATTGCGATCATGGCCATGATCCCTTTCACGAGAGTCTTGCGCAGCCTCAGAGTCCGGCAGACCGCAGGCGCCGGCAGCGCCGCCGGCAACGGCACGCTGGCCGGCTGCTGCCAATGAGCCAGACTGCCTTCGAGCAGTTCAGCGACTTCCTTGGCCGAAGCGAATCGCCCGGCCGGGTCTTTCGCGTGCAGCTTGGCGATGATTGCGACGAGCCAGTCGGGGATGTCGGGGTTGATCTCACGGATCGGACGCGGCTCGCTGTCGGTGATGCGGCGCAGGATCCCGTAGCTGCTCTCGGCGCGAAACGGCGGACGGCCGGTGCACGTGGCGTACAGGACGCTGCCCAGGCTGAACAGGTCGCTGCGGTGATCGACGGCCTCGCCGCGAGCCTGTTCGGGCGACATGTACTGCGGTGTGCCGGCGAGGACGCCGGTTCGCGTCAGGCTCGCATCGTCCGCGGCTCGGGCCAGTCCGAAGTCCGTAATTTGAACTCGCTCGACGCCCTCGGACAGCAGGATATTCGCGGGCTTGATGTCGCGATGCACGAGTCCTTGGGCATGGGCTGCCGCCAGGCCCGCCGCCGTCTGCATGCCGATCCGCAGCACCTCGGCGACGGTCAACGGCCCGGAGTCGTCGAGCCGCCGCTGCAACGAAGTCCCGCGCACGTAGGGCATCACCAGATACGGCAAGCCGTTGGCTTCGGCCACACCGTAGATCTCGCTCACGTTGTCATGGACCACGGCCGCTGCGGCGCGGGCCTCGCGGGCAAACCGCTGCCGGGCCGAACCGCTGGCCGCCAGCGCCGGGCTGAGCGTCTTGATCGCGACGTACCGGTCCAGCGCGGGATCCCACGCCTTGAGGACCACACCCATGCCGCCCGCTCCCACCACACCCGCCACCTCGTAGGTGCCGATCCGGCCCAGCATGCGCGGATCGTCGGTCGGGGCCAGCTGGTCCAGGACCTGTTGCACCATCAAGCTCTGCGCAGGAGCGTCCGGCGGAACCGGTTGGTCCGCCAGCGGCTCCAACTCGAAGGGCGAGTCCGCCAGGTACTCACTCGCCGCGTGCCACCAATTCTGCTCCGCCGTCTCCGCTTCCAGTCGCGCCGAACAGGCTGGGCAGGCGTCCAGATGTTCGACCAGCGCGCCCAGTTCCGCGTCGGACAGATCGTGTCGCAGAAAGCGTGCGATACGGGCGGCGTTGCACGTGTTCGATTCGACGTTCATGGCTCCTTCACCTTCTCACGCAGCCGCTGCATCACGCGGCTGCGGGCAATGTAGACCGCACCGACGGTCTTCCCCAACTCGCCGGCCACGGCAGGAATCGGCACACCCTCGACGGCGGTCCGCCAGAAGGCGAGCCAAGTCGTCTCGGCAAATTCGTCACGGATCTCGCGCGCCGCCCAACGAAACAACTCGCGTTGATACTCTCGCTTCAGTTCCCCGTCCGCCTCGTCCGCGCGGTCATCGGCAGCCTCTTGCAGCCGCAACTGGGCCGTCGTTCCACCCTCGGCCACATCCGGTTGCGCGGCACGCAGATGATCGATGACCGCATTCCTGGCGACCGTATGCAACCACGTCCGGAACTTGGCCCGTGTAGGTTCCGCCTGCCACTGGCCGATCGCTCCCGCGACGGACAGCAACACGCGCTGAGCCAGATCCTGGGCATCCGCATCCTGCAGACCCCGTCGCCGCGCAAGGCGATAGATCAGCGGCCGGTAGATCGCGGTGAACTGGCACCACGCCTCATGATCCGCCGCATCCGCCAGCCGCACCAGCAAGCTATCGCGGGTTTCCGGAACCTGACTCAATGGCGTTTCTCCCTACGTGTTTACACGAAACGGCTGCCGCAACCTTTCACCACTTCCGCGAGAATTGTCCACGTATTCCTGCTTTCGCTTCCGCCGACAGGCCGTCCCCGCCGGGGCGTCATTCGGCTTCGAGGTTGCGCATTTCTGCCAAACCGACTGCCCGTCCAGCCCTGAACGTGCACCAGACCCGCGCCCGTAATCGGCGTGCCGGCCAAATCCCGATGGGAGAGCGGCGTCTTCTACTCCAGAATGACGGACCAGAGACATCCATGATTCTACCCTCCCATGCTGCTGTCTTTCCTGCGGATCGGTTCTCTGGAAAAGACAAAATCATGGTGGGTAGAATCAT
>CAIYOB010000036.1 GCA_903927685.1 uncultured Planctomycetaceae bacterium | reverse complement strand
GACGAATGGCTGAGGCCCTCGCTCTCGTAGTATGCCAGTACGTACTCGATATCCTCAACGGTCAGCCCATGCTCGTCGATGTGCTCAACATTGCCGCCGGGCTCTTCGTTCCAAATGATTCTCTGCCACACGGTGCATGCTCCCTGAAGCCGATTCCATTATCGCAAAATATTGCGACAGTGCAACGGGACGCCCCGAGACTTGGCGGTGATCGGCGAAATAACATTCCGGGAAGCGAGCCCTTATGGACGGCTATCGCGGATGTGGTGTCCGGCTGCGTCCAAGGCCCTGGTCAACGTCCTACCGCCGTCCGCGGAAAGGTACAGTCCGTCGGAATGGAGGAAGCACCACGTCTGGCCCAGATGCACGTCGCCAGCCGCGGCGATCAGACCGCCGGCGGGGACCACGCCTTGCGGCGTCAGCCAGGACCACTCAAATGCCCAGCGTTCGCTGACCGAATAGCGTCCGGGCTGCGCAGGATCGAGGGCTTGGGCGATGAACCGGCCGAACTTCTCCTCCCCCAGCGCCGTGGCCGCGACGGCGGTGAACGGGCGGAACCACTCGAGGTGCTTCTGCGGCGGATAGAGCGCCATGTGCCAACCGGCGAAAACCTGTGTCTGGAAGCCGTGCGCGGTGGCATAGCGCATTTCATTCACCGATTGCATGGCCTTGTCGAAAGCCACATTGAAGAAACCCGTATCGCTGCGTTCATCGGAGACCGTGATGGTCTTCACGCCGTCGTCCGAGAAGTAGGCGCGCGACGTCGTCGCCGGGGTCTCGACGGCTGGCCGGCCGCGTCCGAGCAACTCCATCCAGCGGTCCGGACAGGTGATCACACAGAGCTGCGTTCTGCCGCGTGCCGGCGCGGGGTAGTGCTGTTCCCAGGGCCACACGACCACCGCGGTGACACGTTCGCCGACCGCCCCCAGCCGAGCCCACGTGGCGCCGCTGTCGGTGCTCCGGAAGAAGCCCTTCGACTCGCAGCCGGCATACAGCGTGTGGGGATCGCGCAGGTCGAAAGCAAGGACTTCGCCGCACAGCGCGGAAGGCCCCGCGCCGTCGAAATCGCCCTCAAGCGGGAGCGGCGTCCACGTCTGGCCGCCGTCGGAGGTCCGCCACAGCCGGCCGTTCGTGCCGCGGCCACAGGCCCGCAGCATGATGCCAGGGTCCTCCGGGTGAATCGCCACGCTGCGCACGGCCAGGTCGTCGCCGGTCAGCGAACCGTTGGCCGCCGACCAGCTCTGGCCGCCGTCGAGCGAGCGAAGCAGTCCGGCGGCGGACGAGCGGACCACAATGACCTTGGCATCCGAGCGGGCCAGCACCACGCCCGTGAGCCGGTCGCCGCCGACGTTGGCCGCGGCCACGGGAGCCGGGACCCGAGAATCCGCCGCGACGCCGCTGTGGATGGAAACCTCGGCGACGCTGGCCTGGTAGTGCGCACGGGCGTCCTGCGGCAGCGCGCTGAAGAACAGCCCCACGTCCATCTCCGGCTGCGTTCGCTTCAACTGATACGCTCCCAGTTCCCACTGCCGGCCGTCGGGCGAGGTCCAGGCGGTCCAGATGTCGCCCTGCCGCATGATCCGCAGCCAGGGGTGGTCCCGCGGCAGTTCGTAAGACGTGACGCGTCCCGCGCCGAAGTCGGTGAAGTCCGCCGAGGCCCGCAAGCCGTCCGCCGCCGTTTGCACCAGATGGAAATCGCGGCCCCACTCCCAGTTCAACCGCTCGCCGTACTCCCGCGCGGTCAGGCCGACCCAGGCGCGGCGGTTCACCGGCTCGCCCCGCGAGCCGTTGTAACCGACGATGCGGCAGCTGGCCGTAAAGTCGCCGGAGATGCGCCGCGTGACGGTGTGCATTCCGTTTCCGAAGAATTGGAAGCTCCCCGTCCCCGTCTGCCACAGGCCGGCACCCGCCTTGGCATCGCCGACGTTGCGGACAGTCCAATCGTCGGAGACGGGGCGGCCGCGGACGTGCAGAACCCGGGGTGCGGAATCCACTGTCCGGTCGCCGTCAAAGACAATCCGGGCCCACAGCGAATTCGCGCCGGCGGGCAGCGGCCCCCGATACTCCAACGCCGCCCCCCGGCAGTCCGTCAACTGCAACGGGCCGAGGAACAGCGCCGTCTTGTCCACCGTGTGGCCGTGTGCCTCCGTCCGGACTGTGACGATCCCCGTGCCATCGCCGGACGATTCGGCTGTGACAACGGGGGTTGGGAAGGCCTCGTCGTCCACGGCGCGGAGCGCGTCCAGCGGGATCGCTTGCCGCGTCAAGCCCGGACCTTCCCAGTCGAGGCGAAAGTTCTTCGCCGGCAGCGCATCGTAAACGTGCGTCACCGCCAGCGGATGGTCGCCCTGGGCGAGCACCACCACGGCGGCCTTCTCCGACGTGCCGTGCTGACCGTCCCAGACGAGCACATCGGCGCCATCCAGCTGGAAACGATAGCCGCCGTCAATCTGCGCCCGAAAGATATACGGCCCGTCGGCGGGCACGCGGAGCAGGCCTCGAAAGACCAACGCATAGCCGTGTTCGCGATGCTCCCTCACGCCCGTGTCGAACCCCCGGGCCAGGCCGCGGCGCACGAGTTGGCCTTGCGGGATCTCGTCCAGCGTGAGCCAGTGGTGCTGTTCGTCGGGCGCCTGCAGCGGCGGATTGAAGTAATTCTCCGGCCGCTTCGAGTCCTTGTGATACAGCTCGTAGGCAAGCCCAGCCGTCGTCGGCGCGGTCACCCCTTGCGGAGCGGTGGCTGGCACCAGCGCCGGCGCGACGATGACCGGTGGTGCGGCTTGATCGAAGATGTCCGTCACGGTGATCCGGACGGCGGCGGGACACGCCGGCGCAGCGACGAGCAGGTCGCGCAACGTCGGCAGCCGCTCCTCTTTCACCGCTATGGGCTGGCCTTCGCATCGCGGGTTATCAAAGACCTCGACCTGGCAGGAAAAGGCGGGCGACGCGGTCGGCGGCACTTCCCACGACACGGCGATCTGGTTGCCGAGGGCGACCGCACGGACGTTGGTTACCGCCGGTTGGTCGAGCACCGGGAGGTCGGGTTGCCGGACGGTGAACGAGTGCCTTTGGTCGCCGGCCAGCGGTTGGCCGGCCAGCTGTCGCGGCAGCAGATCCGGGCGCTGCGCATACTCGATGGCCGCATACTCGTGATCGCCCTCGGGTAACGTATTGACGATGACATACTGCGTCTTGTCGATCGCGATGGTGTCCGACTTCCGCCACTGCCCGTCCTTGCGGAAGTAGCCGAAGCGGCGGTGCAGCGAGCGCACCGCCTTTTCGCTCGCCAACGGTTCGAGGAACCCGCTGTTCCCCGCGAACGAAGTCGCGGCGATCGGCAGCCGCGCCACGCCGATCAGGTGCCACTTGCCGTCCGCGTGGTCCTTGATCCAGCGGCCGACCAAGGCGTATCCGCCGCCGCCCGCCGGCTGCCAGACGCGAGCCAGCATCGTGTACCACCGCCCCCGTTGGACAAACGGCCAGACTTCCGCGCCCGTCGTGCCGCTGCTGCCCTCGCCGCCATAGTCGTTCTTGATGAACAGATTGGGGGCCACGTCGGTAAACCGCACCGGCGTCCCGGTCGCGTCGCTGCCCCAGAACGTCCACACCGACCCGGGCCGGAACGCATCCTGCCGCACGGCGTCGGGATGCGGCGTCTGCCCCGGTCCGTCTGGCACGTAGCTGACGAAGCCTGCGTAGAAGGAAATGTTGTTCGGCTTCGGATTGAAGCTCGTGTTCCAGTTGGCAAAATAGGTCCCCGACGGCCACCACGGCCAGCGGAGGTCCATCATGATGAGGTCCGCGCCGTCATCGACGTTTTCGCTGTACCACGTCGCCTGAGCCGCCGAGCACAGCAGCCCGATCAGCAGCGCGGTGAACAGTAGCCTCAACTGGGGAGCCGTGTTGGTCATCGTCATGTTCTCGCGGATCTCAGCCGGCCGTCTTCGCGAGCCTGCCCGGCAACAATGGTAGATCGTGAGCTGGCTCCGCCAGTCTACCGAAAACCCTTGCCGCCGTCTGTCCCGCAACCGCGAGCGACGGAAGCACGAAGCGAGCGGGAAACCTGTTTCCGAGTAGATCCGTAGAGCCAGGTTGTAGACGTTGAACGGCGAGTCCACCGCGTCCCGGTTGTCGCCGTACCCGTCGCCAGCGTACTAGACCAGCCGTTCCCGGTATGACCAATGACAATGCCAGAAACTGCCCTTACCCCGCTCTTCCATGCGCCGTCAAATCGCCGGCAATTCCTGCATTCTGGAGACGAACGGCAAAACGTGTCAACGAAGATGGTCCTGGACTGCGGGCTCATTTGGCCACAGGGGAGCCTCGCATCGGACCATCGCAGCTGCGCGTGTCTTAAGCTCCCCGCCCCCTTCTTGGGAACCATTTGAATTCCCCTATTGACAAGCGAGATTTTCCGCCGTCCAATTCCGGATAAGTGGGGTTGTTTTGAGGTGCGATCGTCCGGCGAAGTGGCGGCTCTTTCTCTGTTGTCTCCGTTTCCTCCTGTTCAAATTTCGCAGGAAAACAACAAATCGCGGAATCGTAGTCTGATGGGAGACGCCGCTCCGCTGCGAGGGCATGCATGTCAGGTGGTGAACAGAAGACGAATCCCTATGAGTCACCGAGGCATGGCGACGAGCGAGGATTGGAATCCTCATGGGCCTTTGCCGTGCTCTTCGTCGCCTGCATCGCAGGGGTGCTACTCAGTATTGCTGTGTCGGGGCATGCGGTTCTGAAGATCCTGGAAACGACCCCCTTCATGGGAATCACGGTCGATGCACGTGGCAATCCAATTCCTATTCAGGGCTATCCACAGTTGGGGTTTGGTCTGGCGGGCGCTCTCCTTTTTTTTCTGTGCTTGCGGTTGTTCTCGGACTGTATTGGGCTGGAAAGCGAAACGCGAGCTATCGCCGAACAACCGGGTGCACGCGAGGCGGCGATCGCGTCCGGGATGATGGTTGGGTCACTCGCGCCGCTCGCGTGCCCCGGGTCGTTGCCCCGGACGGGAGGATTCTGAAGCGTATGTTGACTGAGAACCCATCCACGCCACGTCAGGCCCCGACTACGAGCCCCACAATTGCGAGTCCTTCCGGCGCGAGCGGGCTCCGAGGACTGCGCACCATCCTGTACTATCATCTTGCGGCGATCGTGGGGTGTGCATGCTGGCCCTTGGGCGAGATCAACGGACTGACGGGCTTCCACGCGTCGTGGTGGTGGGACCGCTAATTGGATTGTCGCTTCCAGCGAAACAAAACGTCCGCCCTCGTCCTGGCTCCGCTACGGCAGACCGGCGCTCCAAGAAGAAGATTGCCGCTTGCCGAGCGTTGCGTCATCGGCCGGCTGTGATCTGGCAGAAGAATTGATGGCAAAAAAATGGCCGGGGCTCGGGGGAATGGGCACCTGCATGGGATGGTCATTTTCCTGCCCGAATTTTCCTGCCAGCTTGAACTCCATGCATCGCAGTGGCCGAACTCGCCGTGAGTTGATTGTGCTGCTCGCTTCGGTGGGGGTCTTTATCGCGGTGGTCGGCTATCATTTCTGGCTGATCGACTGATATCGGTCCCTGCCCGGGAGGTTGCCAAGAGCGTCGCAGTTGACGGCGTGAAGTCCAGCGCCGCGATCCAGCCCACGGCGCCGGCCACCACGCGGTCCGCGTGCGCCTTCTTCGCCCCCGTCGGGTCCTCCTTCTGATTCTCCGCGTTTTGGAACGGCTCGCCGTCCAAGCCGATGCTGCACTGCCGCAGTTCCTCCAAGGCCGCCGCGCCCGGGGTCACGTACTGGCCCGTCAGCGGCGTCTCGCGGTACGGCCCCAGCAGCTCCGACCGCTTCTGGGTCCAGTAGCCGGGCTTGCATGCCGACCGCCAAGGATGGAAGGAAACGGGATGCGAAGAACGCGAAACGGGGGCAGTATGACAGGTCTGAAGCGTGCCAGTGAGAGCGGTGCGGGCGGGGGCGGGATGGGGACGTGCGCAGTGCCCATGCGTGCCTGGCGATTGGCAAGAGATTGCACGCACTCGCGCTGCCGGCTATCATCTCGGCTGAGAGGTGCCTCCGTGATTGAAAACCAACCAAAGAACCGCCGTTTTCAGTTCAGGGTTAAAGACCTGTTGCTGGTGTTTCTGATCGTTGGGCTTGGCCTGGCCCTCTATCTGGAACGTAGCCAACGCGTGGTTCTGGAAACGAAACTGAAATCGGCAGGCTCTGCGCCGCTCGTTTGGGTCTCGGAGCCTGCGCCCCACGATTTGTTTGCGGCGGATATCAGCTGTTTCGGCGTAGCCGGGAATGTGATTGTTCCAAGAAGCTACCGCTTCCAATCACCGCCCGTGATCGAAGTGGCGTGTTGGCGGGCCGAGCAGGGGAGTCTCGTCCGGTTCGCAGGACCAGCAACCGCGAGCATCTTACAGCAACCTTCGGGAAACCTGGCCTTCCACTACACCTACCGTCGCGGTACGCCGCACTTTCCGAGCTTGCCCCAGGGGACGTATTTCGTTGAAGCGACAGTCCTGGTGGAAGGAAAGCCCGTATCGGTAGGATTTACGCGGCTGATAACTGTTGGTCCGCAGCTGCAGACTCGAAAGCCGAAGCAACCGCCTACAAAATGAGTCGGTCAAATGACCGCTCCGCACGAGGCGGCGATCGCAGTGGCATGCAGACAAGGCATCGGGATAGACGCCACGCCGGTCACCACGCAAGCGTCCCTTCCGGACAGGGACTGTCCGACCTCGGCTGAAAAACCCCTGGGCGAGACCGCCTTGCACGGCGGTCCCTACGGTCCGGCGGCGGCCGTCGCCCGGCTCCCGCCCGGGGCGGCCAGGGTCCACAGCAGGACGGCTCCGTCGCGGCCGGCGCTGGCCAAGTGCTTGCCGTCGGGCGAGAAGGCCAGGGCATGGACGGCGTCGGTGTGGGCTGCGAGCAGGTTCGTTTGGGTCCGGCTGGCTACGTCCCACAGCCGAATCCGTTGGTCGTCGCCGGCGCTGGCCAGTTGCCGGCCGTCCGGGGAAAAGGCGACGCTCCGCACCACGTCCCGCCCCGGCCGCAATTCGGCTTCGAAGACGGGCCCCGCCACGGACCACAAGTGAACGGTGCCGTCATAGCCGCTGCAGGCCAGCTGCCGGCCGTCGGGCGAGAACGCCAGGCACAATACGGCGTCGGTGTGCCGGTCGAGCACCGCTTGGACGCGGCCCGACGCGACGTCCCACAACCGGCAGGTCTTGTCAAACCCGCCCGCCGACGCCAGCGTTTTGCCGTCCGGCGAAAACGCCAATTGATGGACGGTGCTGCCGTGGCCGGTCAGCGTCTGCAGCAGTTCCCCGGTGTCAGCCGACCAGATCCGAATCGTCTGGTCGCCGCCTCCGGAGGCGACGAGCGGCGCGTGTGGTGCGAAGGCAACCGACCAGACGCCTTCGGAATGGCCTGCCAGGATCCGCGTGGGGCGGCCCGAGGCGACGCTCCACAGGATCACCTGGCTGTCGCGGCCTGCCGACGCGACGCACGCTCCGTCGGGCGAGATGGCCACGCTCCGCACGTCGCCTTGGTGGCCCACGCCGGCCGGCACGCTCAGGGCCTGCAACAGCCGCAGCACGCGCAACCGGACTTCCGTGGAACGAGGGCTGGCGAGTGCCTGGCGCAGATCCGGTTCCATCTCGTCGCCCAACGCAGCCAGTTGCACAAAGGCCTGCTGGCGGACGGCGTAGCGTTCGTGATCCAGGGCGGCCAGCAGGCTCCGGCGACGCTCTTGTTCCGTTTCGGCCAGCGGCGAATCGCTCAGGCGATGGAACTTGAGCGTGCGATCGGCGCTGCCGGAAACCAGCAGTTCCCCCGTGGAGGAAAAGGCCAAGCCGTAGACCGCGCCGGAGTGGGCTGGCAGGGGGCGCGCGACTGGGGCTTGCCCGACAGCGGCGCCGCCGAGGCACGCGAGGGCCACCGCCACCATGGTCAGGCGTGCGGCGAAGCGACGCGAAGCCGGGAAAGGGTGGCCGGGGTCGAACGCAGCGAGCCCCCGGAAGCCCCGCGGTCTGTGGGCTTGCTGCGCTTGACCACAGCCGCCCCCGCGATCCTGAGTCCTCAAACTCGTGCCATTCGGCACCATGCCGGTTCCTCCCGCCACCGCCGATCCGCAAGTCCGCACGAGGACTTGCAGAACGGCGTCCCCTCCCGTCAAGTCCCGCCTAACGGGTTCTTCCGCTCCGCCCACGGATAATCTTCCCGTTTGTTCAGCAGCCGCAGCTCGAGGAACTTCATAATGTTGCCGCCGACGGGCAGGGCCCGGTCCAGCAGTTTGGTGCCTTGGAGCGGCGTGGGAGCCAGGATCAGAAACAGATCCTGCTTCCGCAGGCGGTCTTCGGGTTCGATGGGGTCACGCCCCCGTTCCAGGCGGGTGTGGATCTTCTTGGCCTCACTAAGATCACGTGGTTGCTGGTCGCCGACAGCGATCAGGATCGACAGGCGGCGGCTGATGGCCTGGTGCTGCAAGGCTTGGCTGGCGTTCATCCGCTCAAACGTCTGCGTGGGGGTCAGCAGGATCAAGGCCTTGACGTCTTGTCCTTGCTTGAACGCGGGCATGACGGGCCAGTTCCAGTCCAGCGCGGCCCAGTTCAAGGCCACGATCGTCCCGACCTCGGCGCCCACCACCGTCAGCATCTCGATGTTCAGCTCGCCTTTGTTGTTCTTGTCCATCAGGACTTTCTTCATCGCTTCGACGTCGTTCAAGATACCGTCCGCGTCCTTCTCGCGCTTGAAGTCCAGGCTGTCATACTTGGCGGTCTTGTCTTCGTCTTCGTTCGTCCTCGGATTGCGGCGGATGACACTGACACTGCGGCCATGCCCGCGCAGGTCGGGAACGATGGTCGCAAAGCCCCAGTGCTGGAGCACCGTCGCCAGGGTGGCGTATTCGCTGCCTTGCCCGCCCCACCCGTGCAGCATGATGATCGGCACCACGTCCTTGCCGCGGCGGATCCCTTTCTTGGGGCCGTAGAACGTGCAGAAGATATTCCAGCCGTCCTTGGTGCGGACAAAGAAGTTTTCCGGTTCCGGGGGCGGTTCTTCCTTCGGGCCGGCTTTGGCCGCGTCGGCTTTGGGAGCGACGGCAGGCTTGGCGGGCGGCGTGGCCGGTTTGGCGGCCGGCGGAGTCGCCGGCTTGGCCGCGGGAGTGGGTGCCGCGGCGGGCGGCGTCGCCGGAGTCGACGGCCCGGCGGGGGCGGCCGCGGCCGGCTTGGCCGTCGCCGGTTCGGCGGGTGCCGGTTTGGACGGCGGAGGAGCGGCTTGCCCGAACACGTCGCGCTGGGGGGCAGCCAACAAGAACGCACCGGCGGCCAGTGCCGCCGCGAGGCCCCAAACGGTCTGTCGGAAGACATGGTTTGAACTTGCTGGGTTCATCGATCGATCCCCGGGTTGGTGCTGCAAGCAGCAAATCATAAGGCTTAGCCCCCTAACGGCTTATCGTAAGTCCTTTGCCTCGCGTCGTCAACGAAAACCGAGTACATTGGATCCCTTTCGCCGTTTATGCAATAGAATGGCGGATGCACGCGAATAGTACAAGCGGTTCGACAGCGAGGAGGCAGACGCATGAGTCCGCTAAAAAGCCTGCAAACTTGGTGGCAATTGAAGACCGGCGAGGAAGAGACGCCGTTCGACGGCGATTCGTCGGCGTTCTTCGTCAGCCTGCTGTTTCACATGCTGCTGCTGATCGTGCTGGGGCTGGTGCCGTTCGTCCTGAACAATCCCAATGTATCGCTAACTATTGCGGCTCCCCTGACGGAGGAGTTCGAAGAAGCCGACCTGAAGGTCCCCGAGGAGTTCGCTTCCAGTCCGCTGGTCAGCGAGGAGATCGGCGCCAACAGCGTCGGCGACGTCGGCATGGCCATGTCGCTGGCCCAGATCGTGTCCGACGTGTCGGTCGTTCCCAGCCCGACGGACTTGCCCGTGGAACCCTCGGGCGAGATCGCCATCAACAATGAGATCAGCGTGGCGACCGGCCTGCACTTCAGCAAGAACCTGACGGTTCGCGGCGGCACGGGCGAAGGCGTCAGCGGCGCCGTGGGAGCGATCGACCGGCTGACGCAGGAGATCCTCCGCTCGCTGGAGGAGCGCAAGACGCTGGTCGTGTGGTTGTTCGACCAGTCGCCCAGCTTGTCCCGCGAGCGGGCGGCGATTAACGACCGCTTCGACCGGATCTACGAAGAATTGGGCGTGATCGAGGCGGCCGGCAACCCGGCGTTCGCCAAGCACGAAGACAAGCCGCTGCTGACCTCGGTGCTGGCCTTTGGCCAGGAGGTCAAGCTGCTGACGAAACAGCCGACCGATGATCTGAAGGAGATCAAGGCGGCGGTGGCCGGCATCACCGAGGACGCGTCGGGGATCGAACGGATCTTCTCGGCGGTGTACCTGGCGGCGGACCGTTTCAAGGCGTTCCGGACCCGCGATCCGCAGACCGACCAGCCGGAGCGGAACGTGCTGATCGTCGCCTTTACCGACGAGCGCGGCGACGATCTGGACGGCCTGGATACGACGATCTCGATGTGCCGCCGCTTTGCGATCCCGGTGTTCGTGGTCGGAGTGCCGGCGCCGTTCGGCCAGGAAGAGACGTACATCAAGTGGGTCGACCCGGACCCGACCTTTGACCAGACGCCCCAGTGGGGCCGCGTGAACCAGGGCCCCGAGACGCTGTTCCCGGAGCGAATCAAACTGGGCTTCGGGGAAGAACCCGACCGCGGCCCGGACCCGATGGATTCCGGCTTCGGCCCGTTCGCGCTGACGCGAATGTGCTATGAAACCGGCGGGATCTACTTCTCGGTCCATCCCAGCCGCAACGTCCATCGCGAGGTCAGCCGCGACGAAACGCCGACGCTGACCGCGCACCTGAAGTACTTCTTCGATCCGGAGATCATGCGCCGCTACCGGCCGGATTACGTGTCCGCGGACGAGTACCTGCGGCGGGCGGAGAGCAACCGGGCGCGGGCGTCCCTGCTGCTGGCGTCGAAGAAGTCCTGGGCGCAGACGCTGGACGAGCCTGTGCTGCGTTTCGTCCGGCGGAGCGAGGCGGACTTGGCCGGCTCCCTGACCAAGGCCCAGGAGGTGGCCGCCAGGGCCGAACCGGCACTGCGGGACCTGCACGAGACGCTCCGGCAGGGCGAAGCGGATCGGGCCCGCGAGACGACCCCGCGATGGCAAGCCGGATACGATTTGGCGCTGGGCCGCGTCCTGGCCTCGCTGGTCCGCGCACAAGCGTACAGCGCGCGGCTGGCGCAAGCCAAAGCCGGGATGCCGTTCCAGGACGGCAACAACAACACCTGGGTGCTGGTGCCGTCCGATGATCTGACGGCTGCTCCCGGCCTGGCGGAGACGGCGGCCAAGGCCAAGGAGTATCTGCAAGGCGTCATCAACTATCACCCCGGCACGCCTTGGGAACTGTTGGCCAAGCGGGAACTCGAACTGCCGCTCAGCTGGAGCTGGACCGAACACTTCACCGACCTCGCCCCGCGCCGTGAGGCCCACGGCGATGGCGGCGACGGCGGCCATGGCCGCGACGTCGTTCCCCGAGTCGAGGCCCCCAAGCCGCCCAAACGCGAACCGCCCCGGCTGTGACATGTGGCGCTCGTCGGGACCTCACTGCAACCGCGGTTCGGCCCGATCCGCGAAAAGCGTGACGACACAAACGGCGCCGTCGGAGGCTCGGTTCCCGTTTGCTGCTAGCGGCGCGTCACGCAGACCGTCTGGCCGGGCTGCAGGCTCAACGTTGCCGGCGCGTCGCCCTGCGTCTCGAACTCGACCGGCGTGTCCACCGCGTTGCCATCCGCGGACAGCGCGCGGATCTCCCAACGGCCGGGCTCCAGCCAGAGGCGAAACGGATTCCCGTCGCTGGTGCGGGCGGTCAAGCGGAGTTCATTCGGCTTGGCAGTCAGATCCAGCACGTGGCCGTGGGCGTGGACGCCGGTGATGGTCAATTCGGGCCAGTCCGCCGGGAGACGCGGGGCCAGACGCAATCCGCCGGGTCGCGGCTGGCAACCGAGGAACCCGTACAGCATCACCTGCGGAACCAGGACGCTTTCCAGGAACTCGGCGTCCATGCCCAGCCCGCCGGGCGGGCCCCCGCCTTGCAGCGTCCCGCGCGTCCCGTCGGCATAGTACTGGCGATAGCCGCCCGCTCGCTGGACTTCGTCGAACCATGCCAGGATCTCGCGCAGCCGCCGCCAGGCGTCGTCGGGGCCGAGCGTTTTGAGCCGGGACATGAGGTCAAAATACGTGAAGCCCAGTACGGCACCGCCGTCCTGCACCTGGCCGCCCCAGGGAATCGTCTCCGGGGCCGACCACGGCCAGACATACGTCTCGACGTTGCGCCGCGTGGTGGCCCGCGGGGCGAATCGCCAGCGGTAGATGTCCGCCCCTTGCGAGGTGTCCCCCGCCACGGCGCGGCGGCCGTCGAGCCACGCCAAGATGCGGTGCGCCTGGTCGGGCGTCGCCAAGCCGTAATGGATCGCTTCCAGATTCACGAACGTGAATCCGTAATCGTAAGGCCGGCCGGTCAGATCGATCCAGCCGACAAAGCGGCCGGCTTCGTCGCTCCAGAAAAACCGGCCCGCCTGGTCCCGCACTTCATCCGCCAACTGGGTCAAATCGGCGGCCGCGAACGGCTCGCTTTCCTGCTCGACTTGCCACTCCGGATGCTCCGCGAGATCCCGTTCCAGCGCGGCCATCCGGCGGAGGGCGTCGTACAGGTAAATGGTCGCCAGCGCATCGTGGCCTCCAAACGGCAGCAGGTCCCAGTAGTTGTTGCCGACTCCCAGGCCGAGGTGGATCCGCTTCTGCCCGTCCGGCAGCCGTTCCAGGCCGCTGCGGCCATCGTGGCCGACCCACAGCACACGGACGTGTTTCGCCTCGCGGACCGAGAATTCGGTCAACGCAAAGCGGAGCGCCCGGCGCATCCGCCCGGCGTTGGCCCGCAAGAATGGCAAGTCCGTCGTCCAGGAAAAGTACTCGGTACAGCCGTGCAGATAGATCAGGTTCGTGATCGGATGCCGCGAGTCGATCGCCGTGAGCAGGGATTTCAGCGTCAGCACGGCGCCGGCAGCGTGGTCGAAGGTCAGCCGATATCGAGTCACAATGCCGGCGTAACCCGGCTGGCGATACAGAGGCACGTTGGCGTACTGCAAGCCGTCCGCCTCCGCCAGCGGTGCGAATGGCGCTCGCCGCTCCGCCAGCCACTCGGTTTCACCTTGGAACTGCCACGACACGTGCGGCTGCGAAGCGGGTGCCAGGCCCCGGGCGGCCCATTCCAAGCGGACATACGGCGCGACGATCGTGCCGCAGGCGAACGGCGGCGATACGATCGTCACCACGTCCTCGGTGGCGCGCAGCTTCAGGCCGCTGGCTGGATCAAGCCCCTCGACCGCCGCCCCGCGGATCTCCCAGCCGTCGGTCGACGTCAGCGGGTTCATCCCAAAGTTCTGGACGCCATAGGCTTCTCCCACCAGAGAGAAATGCCAGCCCACGCCGCCCGCCTGCTGCCACGTGGGAAAGGGCCAGCCATCGCTGTGCGCCAGCCCGCGGTGCTGCTGCATGGCCACGTAGCCGTCCGCATCGATCCGCCGCCGCAGGAAACTGCCCCGATAGGCGTCGCGAGCGGCCTGGGCTGAGCCCTGCGGACCGACCGCCGCCCACAGCGTCGCCTGCGGCAGCCACGGATCCCACAGGGTACAGTCGGTGAACGCGGCCCCGTGATGCAGGCGGAACAGTTCCTGCAAGCGGGCCATGTCCGCTTCGTAGCCCGGCACATGGAACTGGGGAAAGTTCTCGGTCTGGCGCGGGGCGGCTGGCCCAGACGCGGCGCCCGCCTCCGGCGGTGAGCTGTCGGCCGCCCAGCCGACCGGTACACTGACCAGCAGGGACAGGGCCGACAGGGCCAGCGAGAGAGATCGCATTCGCACGGTGTGTTCCTTATAATTGCGGGAGTCCAGCAGCAGGCACGCATTATCTCCCGCGGTTCTTCCATGAGTCAACCGATCCCGATCGCTTTGGTCATCACCGAACTGGAGGTCGGCGGCGCGGAGCGGTGCCTGGTCCAGGTGGCCTGCGGGTTGGATCGCGCGCGGTTCGCCCCCAGCGTGTATTCGCTGGCGGCGCGGCCTCTCGAGTCGCGGTCATCGCTGGTGCGGCAGCTGGAGGATGCCGGCGTCCCCGTCCGCTTCGTCGGCGTCCGGTCGGTCTGGCAGTTCCCCGTGGCTGTCAGGCGATTGCGGAGACTGCTGGCGGAACAGCAGCCGCAGGTCGTCCAGACGTTCCTGTTCCACGCCAACGTGATCGGGACCCTGGCGGCTCGCGGGCTCGGCGCGACGCTCGTCCACGGCATGCGTGTGGCCGATCCGTCCTGGTTCCGGCAGGCCGTCGAGCGGCGGTGCACGGCCCGCGCGGACAAAGTAGTGTGCGTCAGCCGTTCGGTGTCCGAGTTCTGTGCCACGCGATTGCGAGTTCCCGCCGACAAACGCGTGGTTATCCCCAACGGCATCGACGTGGACGCTTACCGCAGCGTCCAGCCCGCGGATCTCTGCCAATTCGGGTTGCCGCCGGGGCGGCGAGCGATCGTCTTTGTCGGCCGGCTGCATCCGCAAAAAGGACTGGACTGGTTCCTGTCCTTCGCGCCGCAGGTCTTCCAGCATCTGCCGGATCACGATCTGCTGATGGTCGGCGACGGCCCGGAACGAAGGCGGCTCGAAGCGCTCGTCCAGGCTCAGGGCTTGGCCCAGCGGGTGCATTGGGCGGGCTGGAGTCCCCACGTGGCGCCGCTTCTGCTGGCGTCGGATCTGCTCGTCCTGCCATCCCGCTGGGAGGGCATGCCGAACGTGTTGCTGGAAGGCATGGCGGCCGGCCTGCCCGTGCTCAGCACGCGGGCCCACGGCGTCGAAGAACTGCTGGGGCCACTGGCGGACCGGCAATGCGTGGATTTTGGCGATGTGGAGGTGTTTCTCGATCGTTTGCGGCGATTGGCCGCAGACCGGGAGGACAGCGTGGATCTGGGGCGTCGGAATCGGGATCGCGTGGAACGTTGCTTCTCGCGCCGGGCGATGCTCCAAGCGTACGAACAGCTGTACGCGTCGCTGGCGACGCCTTGACCAAACGGCTTGCGGGACAGACAATCGCGATTCCGATTTCCTTCACGTCCTACTTTTGTTGTCCCCGGTGACCTGGCATGAGCAATCCCACCCCTGCAACTCCGCGGGCCACGGCGCAAGTTCCCGACGCCGCCGGGCGTTTCGGCCGCTTCGGCGGGCGGTACGTGCCCGAGACCTTGACGCGGGCCCTGGACCAGTTGACGGCGGAATACGACGCGGCGATCCGCGATCCAAGCTTCCAGGCCGAACTCGACGGCCTGCTCCGCGACTTCGTCGGCCGCCCTTCGCCGCTGTACCACGCGCGGCGCCTGAGCCAGCAATGCGGCGGCGCCCAGATCTGGTTCAAGCGCGAAGACGTCAACCACACCGGGGCTCACAAGATCAACAACACGCTGGGCCAGACCCTGCTGACGCTGCGGATGGGCAAGCCGCGGGTGATTGCCGAGACGGGCGCGGGCCAGCACGGGGTCGCCACGGCCACGGCCTGTGCCCACTTCGGCCTGGAATGCGTCGTGTACATGGGCGAGGAAGACGTTCGCCGCCAGGCCCCGAACGTGTTCAGCATGAAGCTGCTGGGAGCGGAAGTCCGCTCGGTCACCAGCGGCTCGCGAACGCTGCGGGACGCGATCAACGAGGCCATGCGGGATTGGATGTCGAGCGTCGAGACCACGCACTATATCCTGGGCTCGGTGATGGGGCCGCATCCGTTTCCGCGGATCGTGCGGGATTTCCAGTCGGTCATCGGACGCGAGGCGCGGCAGCAATGCCTGGACCGCTTCGCGCGGCTGCCCAACGTGATCATGGCCTGTGTCGGCGGCGGCAGCAATGCGGCCGGCATGTTCTACTCGTTTGTCGAGGACGCCGGGGTCGAACTGATCGGGGTCGAAGCGGGCGGGCGCGGCCCCCGGCCGGGTGACCACGCTTCGACGATCAGCTTTGGCCAGCCCGGCGTGCTGCACGGCAGCTTTAGTTACGTCCTGCAAGACGAGGACGGCCAGACGGCCGACGTGCATTCGATCTCCGCCGGCCTGGACTATCCAGGCGTCGGCCCGGAGCACAGCTACTGGAAGGACACGGGCCGCGTCCGCTACGTGAATGCCCGGGATGACGAAGCCCTGCGGGCGTTCGACGCTCTGGCCCGCACCGAAGGCATCATGCCGGCCCTGGAGACCTCCCACGCGATCGCCAAAGCGATGGAAGTCGCCGCGAGTCGCCCGGCCGACCAGATCGTCCTGGTCTGCCTGTCCGGCCGCGGCGACAAGGACGCCGCCGAAATCGCCCGCCTGCGCGGCGAAAAGATCTTTTCCTGACCACTGCCAACTGCCAACTGACCACTGCCATGTCCGCCATTGACCGCCTGTTCCAAGACCTTCGCTCGCAGGGCCGCAAGGCGCTGATGCCGTTCATCACCGCCGGGGATCCGGACCTCGCATTCACCGCCGACGTGTTGCGAGAATTGGCGGCGCGGGGCTGTCCCTTGTGCGAATTGGGCATCCCTTACAGCGATCCCATTGCGGACGGCCCGGTGATCCAGGAGTCGTATACCCGGGCGTTAGGCAAGCACGTCAAGCTGGCCGGTATCTTGGAGGCCATCGGCCGGCTGACTCCGCAGATCCGGATGCCGGTGGTCAGCATGGTCAGTTACGCGATCATCTACCGGCACGGGCTGCAGGCTTATGTCCGCGATGCCAAGGCCGCGGGATTTGCCGGCGCGATCGTGCCCGATTTGCCGGTGGACGAGGCGGAGGAATTGTCCGAAATCTGTCGCCGCGAGGACTTCAGCCTGGTCCTGCTGGTCACGCCGACGACGCCGCGCGAACGGGCCGTGCGGATCGCCCAACGTTCGTCCGGTTTCCTGTACTATGTGTCCGTCACGGGGATCACCGGGGAACGCCGGGAATTGCCGCCAGAACTGCTGGACAACGTGGCGTGGCTCAAGACGCAGACCGAGCTGCCGATCTGCATCGGTTTTGGCATCAGCCGGCCGGAGCACGTGCGCGCCGTCGCGCCGGTGGCCGACGGCGTGATCGTGGGCTCGGCCTTCGTGCGGCGGCTGGCGGCAGCCGACTCGCGTCCGCGCACCGAAGTACTTCGCGACGTCGGTGATTTCGCCGCGGAACTGCTGGCCGCGTTGACCGGATAGGTCGCGTATGGCCCGGGTCCTGCTGCTGTGCGAATACGGCTCACTGAACGGCGGCGAACGCTCGTTGCTGGCCGTCTTGGACGGCTTGCACGCGGCCGGGTACCGGCTGACCGCCGCAGCGCCGCCGGCCAGTCCGCTCGCCGCGGCATTCGCACAGCGGGGCGTCCCGGTGGCCGGGCTGGACTTGCACGATTCGCAGGGACGGCGGTTCGAGCTGCCCTGGTGCCGGCAGCGGATTGGCGAGGTCGTGGCGGCGGTCCAGCCCGATCTGCTGCACGCCAACAGCCTGTCGATGAGCCGCTTGTCGGGGCCGGTTGCCGAGCAGCTTGGGTTGCCGAGTCTGGGCCATCTGCGTGACATTATCAAAGTTCCGGCGGCGGTCATCAGGGACCTGAATCGGCATTCGCGGCTGGTGGCCGTATCGCAGGCGACTCGCGACTGGTACTTGGCGGCGGGGCTGGACGCGGGGCGCACGCACGTGCTGTACAACGGCGTCGACCTGGCCCGCTTTCGGCCGCGTCCGCCGACCGGTTACCTGCATCGCGAACTCGGCCTGGCCCCGGCGGCGCGTCTGGTCGCCTTCATCGGCCAGCTCGGCATGCGCAAGGGACTGGTCGCGCTGCTGGCGGCGGCGCGGGAAGTGGTATCCGCGGCGGGCGATGCGCACTTTGTGCTGGTGGGCCAGCGCTATTCGCAGAAAGAGGAAGCCCTGCAGTATGAGCGTCAGTTGCACGCCGCCGCGGAGCTTGCGCCGCTGGCAGGCCACGTCCATTTTCTAGGCGTCCGCGGTGACGTCGACCGGCTGTTGAACGAAGTGGCGCTGCTGGTACATCCCGCGCGGCAGGAACCGCTGGGCCGCGTCCTGCTCGAGGCGGCAGCCGCCGGCGTGCCCGTCGTCGCCACCGATGTCGGCGGCACACGGGAGATCTTCCCGCCGGCGACGGACTCGGCCTGCCTGGTTCCGCCGGACGAGCCCGCCGTGCTGGCGGCGGCGATCGGCGGACTGCTGACGGCCGCCGATCGCCGGGCCGCGCTGGGCCGCGCGGCCCGGGCGCGAGCGGAACAGGCATTTGCCGCCGAGCGGGCGGCCGAATCGCTGGCCCGGCACTATCGCGAACTGAGCGGACCAGCCGCAGCCGCAACGAACGGCCGCAGATGACACCCAGACGACACACGGAAGAAACGCGGAAAGAAAGCGGCTCCGTGTTCAATCCGTGTGTCATCTGTGGCAGAATGAATGCCTTTGAATCGTATCGTCCTTGGCTGTTCGCCGTTCCTGGAGGTAGAAACGATGATGCTTCGCAAGTATCGCATTGCGGTGATCGGGCACACGGGCCGAGGCAACTACGGCCACGGCATCGACATGGTCTGGTTCGAGATCCCCGGCTGCGAGATCGTCGGTGTGGCGGACGCCGACGACCAGGGACGCGAGGCGGCGGTTGAGCGGCTGAAAGCGCCCAAGGGCTATGCGGATTATCGCCAGCTGTTGGACGAGACGAAACCGGACATCGCGGCGATCGGCCCGCGGTGGCTGGATCAGCATCGCGACATGGTGGTGGCCGCCGCCGAACGGGGGATCCACGTGTACATGGAAAAGCCGTTCTGCCGGACGCCGCAGGAAGCGGACGAAATCGTCGCGGCGTGCGAGCAGCACAAGGTCAAGCTGGCCATCGCGCACCAGACCCGTTACAGCCCGCGGCTGCAGATGGTGCGGCAGCTGATCGAGGACGGGGCGATCGGGACGGTGTTGGAGCTGCGGGGACGCGGCAAGGAGGACGCGCGCGGCGGCGGCGAGGATCTGTGGGTGCTGGGCAGCCACGTGATGAACCTGATGCACTACTTCGGCGGCGAGCCGCAGTGGTGTTGCGGCACCGTGCTGCAGGACGGCAAACCGGTGACCAAGGAGCACGTCAAGCCCGGCAATGAAGGCATTGGGCCGCTGGCGGGCGACAACGTGCACGCCATGTACGAGTTGGATAACGGCGTCTCGGCCTATTTTGGCAGCCGGCGAAATGCCGCCGGCAACCGCTTCGGGCTGCAGATCTACGGTTCCGAGGGCGTGATCGAGATCCTGACCGGCCATCTGCCGGCCGTCCACATTCTGCAGGATGCCGCCTGGTCGCCCGGCCGCAGCGGCAAGTCGTGGGTGCCGGTCAGCTCGGCGGGGATCGGCAAGGAAGAGCCTCTGCGGGACGGCGGCCTGCACGGCGGCAACATCCTCGCTTGCCTGGACCTGATGTCGGCGATCGAGGAAGACCGCCTGCCGGAGTGCAACATGTACGAGGCCCGGATGACGATCGAAATGATCTCGGCCGTCTTCGAGTCGCATCGCCTGGGCGGCCTCGCCAAGTTTCCGCTGCAGAATCGTGGGAACCCGTTGGACCTGCTGTAGCCCTCAAGAACTTTTATCCCCTCGGCACCGTCTTGAACTGGGGGAATGGTAAAATTCTACCACTATTCCCAGTTTTCACATCGCGCTAATCGTCCCACGGTTCCGAAAAGAGGCTCCCAGATGCGTTTTGCAGCCCAATTCGCGGTCGGCGTGTTCCTGTGCCTGGCGGCCTGGCAAACGCAGGCGGCGGAAATCAGCTATCTGGAAGATTTCGCCTTGGCCCAGGACCGCACCGTGCCGCTGCAACAGCTGATTCCGGGCACCGAAGACTACTATTACTACCATTGCCTCCACCTCCAGAACACCGAGCAGTACGACAAGGTCGATCCGTTGCTCACCGCCTGGATCAACCGGTACAAGGACACGCCGGGCATCCGCGAGATTCAGAACCGGCAGGCCCTGCTGACCTACAGCAAGAGCCCGGATACAT
>CAIYOB010000035.1 GCA_903927685.1 uncultured Planctomycetaceae bacterium | reverse complement strand
TCCCGCGACACGCAGTTGTGGTCCGGCCCGAAGAGCCCGGGCCAGCCCGCGGAGCCATCGCCGCCCGCGCCGTCTCCCGGCGGGGCGGGCGGAGAAGGCGTCACACCGCGCCCGAGCGCCACGCCACGTTCGGCGGTCGCTGCAGAAGGGCGGTTACAACCGGCGCTGGCGACCACCAGGCCGCTCAGCAGCGGCCCCCAAAGACTGGCCGTGGATGCGACGCGTCGGTGCATGTGCCTCGATTGCCGGCGGGGCCCCTGCAACCGGTCGCTCTCCGCCGCGTTCGAGGAGCCGTCCCCGAGCCGGGATCGCGCGGCGTGCAGCCGTTCAGAGGGCCGTCAAGAGTCTATCCGCAACGCGTCCGTCGTCAACAAGTCACCGCACGTCGGCGGCTTGAATTAACCAAAGGTTCACACCGTCCGCGAGTCCGCGGCGCCGAATGCCCCCACGGCTACGGCGGCAGGGCACCTTGAGGAGTCGCACGCGTCTCATCGCCCCTACTTCCTCAGCCTGTACGTCGCAGGGTTCGCTCTCCTGTTTCTAGCGGGAACCGGACCAGCGAACGAGCGGCGAAAGTGAGGCCAAGTCGCGGTCAGCGACCGAACTTGCGGGAGCTAACCACGCCGGCGCTCGCGGCAGATCCGAGTCCTGTGGAGTGCCGACGAACGAGGGCTGCGGCGAATCCTTCTCACGGACGTCTCGCCGGCCGGGAATCGGGGAAGGCGAGCGGGCGGACTAGCTGACGAAGCGATCCTGCTTCCGCAGCGAGCGTAGCCCGGACGCCGCCGCGGCGGGGGATGGCATGCATCTCCGCCGGGCTCGCGCTGTCGGCTTGGCGGCCGAGGCAGCCCGACCGCCGAGCGTCGCGGGGAGTTCACCCGTAGAATGCGAACTGCTTCTTGAGACGCGAGATAGCCTTCGGAGGCCAGCTGTCAGGGTCGGGCCGTCGCGGCCCCTGTTCTTCTGCCAGGCCAATGGTTGGGGGCCTCAGGGCGACTGGGGCGCGCCCGATCCGCAGACCGAGTCCCGCTTCGACGAGGTTTGGAAACGGCCCATCTGTCGCGGCCAACAGATGATTCAGCCCCGCGACTACGACTGGCCCGTGGTATTCCGGAAGCTGTACGAGAACCAAGCCACGTACTGCGAGGTGTACGCGCCGAGCTTCAGCCTGGAACGGCAGTCGCTGTTGGCCGAGGAAGTCCGCAAATTCGCCGCCCATTGTCGCAAGCCTGGGCGATGCTCATCAAGCGACTGTACGAGTCGACCCGCTGGCCTGTCCTGAGTGCGGCGGTCAGATCAAGGTCGTGGCGTTCCTCGAGCCGCGGGCACCAGATCGCAGCGATGGTCGGGGGACGTAATTGAGAAAATCCTGCGGCACTGTGGGCTGTGGTGTCCCGCCGCGGCTCGGGCGCCGCTGGCCAAGGACCTCTTGCATCCACGACCCGGACAACGACTCGGCCCCCCGGGAGCCTCGGAAGTCCTGGGAGCCTCGGGAGTTGCCGTTCGTGGACGAAGCCACCTTCTGGTCCACCTTCTGATTCTTTCACCTTCTGATTCCGTCTTCCCGACGCCGATCGGCCCGTGGACGAGGCGCGCGGATCTGGGAATCTGCCCCGTGGTTTGCCGCCGAAACGTCGTCCAGTTCCCCCAACCCGCCATCTCCAATTGACTCACCTCGTTTCCCTGCTTGGCCTTGGTCCTGCCCTTGGTCCTGCGGGAGAAAGGCAATTTCCCATCAATTACAACTGCCAGCCCTCACGGAACGGCGAGGAGAGCAATTCGTTGGCGGACTCCGAATTGGCGAACCGCATGGCGGGGCCGTCCCACTGGAGCGTTGTTCCGAGCATGCGGATCGCGATCACGCCCAGCAGGGCAATCTCCGCCAGGGGGCCGCCGTAACCGAAATGGGAACCGGGCTGCGTGCCGTTGCGGATGGCGTCCAGCCAGTCGCGGTGATGCCCCGCGACGCGATCCTTGATCTCCGGGGCGACTCGCGGCAGACTCTCGGCGGGGCGATGGTAGGCAAGCATTTGTTCTTCCGGGAAGATCCGCAGGCCCGTGGCACCGTGCGATCCGTAGCGGATCCCACCTTTGTCGCCGAGGACGAAGGCGTTGATGCCGCGAAGCGACTTGAGTTCCACGCCGGCGGGAACCGGAGGCGCTGCGGAGCCGTCGTACCAGTTCAGCGTTACGGGGCCGCGATTTCCCTTGGCCGGGAACTCGTAGCGGATGACGCTGCCGACGGGAAACGTAGCGGCGTGTCGCACCGGATCGTAGCCGTTGGCCTCGGCTCGAACGGTCGTGGGCGAGCCGAGGGCCAGGGCCCAGAAGACCGGATCGACGATGTGGCAGATCCAGTCGCCTGGGACTCCCGTGCCAAACGGCATCCAGCCGCGCCATTTGCCCGGCAGGTACTCGGGGTGATAAGCTCGCGAGGCGGCCGGCCCCAGCCACAAGTTCCAGTCGAGGGAAGCCGGCACGGCGTGGGTTTCTGTGAGCAACGGCCGTTTGTCGATGCGGGCGTAGTTGCTGTCGCGAAAGGCGTGCACCGTATGCACATTGCCGATCGCCCCGTCCCAGACCCATTCGCAGAACTGGCGGATGGAATCGAAGCTGTGCCCCTGGTTGCCCATCTGGGTGACGACCTTATGCCGCCGGGCGGCGTCGACCATGACGCGGACCTCGGCGATCGAATGGGCCACGGGTTTCTCACAGTAGACGTGCTTTCCCTGCCGCATCGCGGCGATGGCGGCGACGGCGTGGGTGTGGTCCGGCGTGGAGACGACCACGGCGTCGAGTTGTTGGTCGAGTTCGCCGAGCATGCGGCGGAAATCGCGATACTTCCTGGCGGAAGGGTGTCTCGCGAACGAGTCGGCCGCGCGATCGTCGTCCACGTCGCAGAGCGCGACAATGTTCTGCTCGAGTTCGGCAGAACACTTCAGGTTGACCGCGCCGCGGCCGCCGGCGCCGACGAAGGCGATGTTGAGCCTTTCGCTGGGCGGCGTTTGACCGCTCCGCGCGACTGCATGACGCGGAAGGATGCTGACGCCGGCCGCGGCGGCAACAGCGCCCCGGACGAACGTGCGGCGGGAAATGCGCAACGGGTGAATCTGGTCCATGCCTGCTTGACTCCTGGATCATCCATCACTCAGAAGCCCCAGCCGGGCCGGCTTCCGGGTCTGGTCTGCCTTGCGGGTGGGGCCGTACGATTAGGACCCAGTCCTGATTGATCGGGCCGCGGGGGATTTCGCAAGCGCCTTGGGCGTCGGCAACAAGCGGCTGTTCGAGCGGGTATTCCCGACCGTCGATTGGGCTGACCAACGTAGCAACGTAAGGTTGGCCGGGCTCCAGTTCCAGCAGCTTCTGCTTGACCTTGCGAGCCAGATAAACCACACGCACCTCGCCCGGGATGCCCGCGACCGCGGCGACCAAAGCCCGCTGGTCGTTTTCTTCGGCGCGCGACAGCCATTCGGGATGCGGCTCGAATCGCCACCACGGGAGCTTTTCCAGGATTCGCTTGCCGATGCTCACGTAGGTGGAGCCGGGCCAGTGCATCGCTTCCTCCCACGGCCAGTTGCCCCAGGTGTAGCCTTGCACGGATTCTCCGAACGGCTGCTTCCGCGAGTTCATCTGCCAGAGGGAATCGGTGCCGTAGCAGTGTCCGGGCGCGCCGTTGAGCACCGCGCCCCAGAACTGGATCCGCTGGATAAAGGCCCCGCAATTGCCGCCGTACATGCCTTCCCAGCAGAGTTCGCCCACAATCGAAGGCTTGCCCGGGTTTGCCTTCCGCCAGTCGGCCATGTCGTTCAGGCAACGCAGCACCTGGGTGTATTCGTCGCTGCCGCCGTGGCCGCCCATGCCGTAATAGACGTCGATGGCCGAATAGTCGGCCAAGGCCGGATACGTCGCGTCGTGGAACCACAACGGCGGGCCGGGGTGAACGCCGAGCAGGCGCCGCGTGGTATTCAAAGCGCTAACGCGCTTGCTCAACTCGGTCCACACGAGCGTCTGCCGATAGCCGTCGTCCCCCTTGTTGATGAGCGGGTACCACGGCAGCCGCGATTCACCGCACAAGATCCAAGCCACGGGAAATGCGCCGTAGCGGGCGATTACGTAGCGCCAATGCCGCTCCATCTGTTCCACGCCCATGAAATGGACGTAGTAGCCCCAGGAGGCGACGATGCTGGGCATCAGGCCGCGATCGACCAGATAGGTGATCCGCTGGTCGGCCAGGTCCCAGTACGGCGGATTGATCGTGCCGAAATCCTTCGTCCAGGCATGTCCGCCTTCGTTGCCGCCACGGTCGTCGAAGGGGGCGATGTCGCAGGGGTTGGCCACCGCGAGTTGGATCACGTTGAAGCCCTTGGCGACACGATCCGCGACAAGCGTTCGGAAGCCGTCGTCGGTCAGTCGCGAGGTCATGCCGTGCCACCAGGAGTCGGCGAGCCAGAAGAACGGCGTGCCGTCGGCGTGTGCGAAGTAGCGGCCGTTCTCGCCCAGGTGGATCGGCCCGTGCTGGAGCAGCCGAATCGTGCCCGCGTAGGGCGCGGCTTCCAAGACACCGTGGAACGGTTCGTCCAGGCTCGTCGACCCTTTGGTCACCACGATGCGCCACGGGTGCCGGCCGGCAACTCGCGGAGCGTAGCGGACCTTCCACCGGTCGGCTCCCGCCCAGAACGCCGGAACACGAATCTCGCGGCCCTTCTCGGGCTCGGCGAAAATCGCGTCAATCTCCGTGTCCAGGAACGGATCGCCGGCGGAGGTCTTGGCCGAGAACTCCAACTCGGTGACGCAGTTGACCACGCCGGGGACCGCGGTTTCCGGTTGAGCGAGCTTCACGGAACGGAAGAGGACACCCTTGGCCAAGCGTTCCACTTCCGCTCCGCGAGCGTCAACGCACAGGGCCAGTCCCAGCCAGCCAGCCGCCCACCACACGATCGGTTTCAGGGTTTCCATCGTTCCTCCAACTTCTGTACGGCGTCTTCATGTAGCCCGCGGGCCGGAGCCGATCCATGATCGTTTCGACGCCCGGCGTCAAGCGGTAGCCATCGGTGCGGTGGCTGCGATGGTGGTGAGCGCCAATGGCCGTTTGGTACATGCCCGTGATCAAG
>CAIYOB010000034.1 GCA_903927685.1 uncultured Planctomycetaceae bacterium | reverse complement strand
TCGAACCCCCGACCAAGGGATTATGAGTCCCCTGCTCTCACCGCTGAGCTACGGGCCCGTTTCTTGGGGCTTCTGGATCTGCGTCTGTCAAACGGGGAGTGGACTTCGCGGAGCGATGACCACTTGAGGCAGTACACCGGCCTGCGCCCGCTCGAACTGAACCCGGTCGACCGACATCGCGACGTCGTCTTCGGCATCGGCAAAGGATGCCGCGCGTGGGCTGGTGTCCAGCTGGTAGCCGAGTTTCTCGAGCATCCGGCGCGAGGCGATATTCTGCGGAATCACCGTGGCGTAGATGCGTTCGAACCCCATCAGCTGCAGAGCAGCCGCATGCAGCATCGCTCCAAAACGCGTCCCCAGGCCGCGACTCTGCTGACCGCGCGGGCCGACCATGATGGCAAATTCCGCCTCCGCGCCCTGGACATTCCGCAGGTCCGCGTCACCGATCAACCGGCCGGCCAACTCCAATAAGAAGGGCCGATCACCGGCGGCACGCATTTCCTGGAACAACGCCACCACGTCCGCGGCACTCGCCTCCTGCGTATTCGTCATCATGGCCGCGTTGTGGCTGTCGTTATAGAACGCCGCCAACAGCGGAGCCGCGGCCAGGACCTCGTCCAAGTTCGGCTCAAAAACTCGCAACGCACCCTGTTCCCAGGGGGCCGTGATGGACCAACGTGTTTCAGGATGCATAGCGGGCAATAGAACGCCGTTGCGGCGAATTGTCAAGGCGTCGCACCACCCCGTCGTATCAGGAGCCGGACTCACTTTCCCCGCTCAGCCTGCAGAGGTACAATGCGAAGCGGTGACCGAGCCGGCTGGTAAGCCAGACACACTTGGACGCGGATGCAAGCCCGCGGGAGGGATACTCGACATGAGCACGGCAATCGCTGGGGGGATGACCGCCGAAGAACTGCTCGCACTGCCGGAAGGCGGCATGGACCGCGAGTTGCTGCGCGGCGAACTGA
The DNA here is from genome assembly GCA_903927685.1 of uncultured Planctomycetaceae bacterium. The sequence goes on along the minus strand of CAIYOB010000034.1, from coordinate 3,564 downwards.
AGGTGAAGCCCATGACGTATCGGAATCGCTTTCACGTTCAGGCCGTCGCCAAGCTCACACATCTCCTATTTCAATGGCTCGAACGTCAACCGGCCAACCCTGGCGTGATCGCCAGCGGCGAAGTGGGCTGCATCCTGCATCGCGATCCGGATACCGTGGTCGGAATCGACGTGGCGTATTTCTCAGCCGAGTTGATGGCCCGGCAGACCGACGAGACGACGCTGATCGAAGGTCCTCCCAAACTCGCTGTCGAGGTCCTGTCGCCTTCGGACAAGACGGAAGAGATCCGCGGCAAGGTCCTCGAGTACCTGGCGGCAGGAGTGGAGATGGTGTGGATTGTCGATCCCTACTTCTGCACGGTGACGGTCCATCGACCGACGGCCCCGCCGGAGATGTTCAACAACGAGGAAACGCTGAACGGCGGCGCGACCCTGCCCGGGCTCGAGATCGCGGTGGCGACGTTGTTTCGATGAGGGCAGGTCGTCGAGCATTCGTGCTTGCTTCCGCTTAGACACGCTCCGCAGTCTCCCGTATGGCACACAAACGACGGTTGCGTCACTACGCCGAGTACGTGTTGTTGCAGGTGGTGGAATGGCTGGTACGTCCTCTGCCGCGGCGGTTCACCGTGCGCCTGGCCGGTTGGGTCGGCCGAGCGCTGGTGCTGGGCGGAGTGCGGCGACGACTGGTCGAGCAACAACTCGCCGTCGCCTTGGGACCCGCCGTTCCAGGCGATGCCGAGCGATCGCGACTCGTCCACGCGGTCTACCAGAACACGATCCTGACCTTCCTGGAGTTCCTGCAACAGGCGGTCCAGCGTCGGGACCTCGTGGTCCGCATTGAACGCGAGCCGGTGGCCGCTCGACTGCTGGCCGCGGGGCCGATCCTCATGGTGACCGGCCATATCGGAAACTGGGAAGCCTTCGGGGTTTTTCTGGCGGAATATGGATTGCGCGGCGTGATGCTGGCCAAGCCGCTGCACAACCCGCTGCTGCAGCAGCGCATCGTGCAGCGCCGGACCGCACTGAACGGAGTGGAACTGATCCTGACCGGAGACAGTATGAAGGCGGTGCTGGAAGCGGTCCGGCAGGGAAAATGCGTCGGCTTTGTCGCCGACCAGGACGCCGGCGAGAGCGGCCTGTTTGTCGACTTCTTCGGCCAGCCGGCCAGCACAGCCCGCGGCCCGGCCCTGTTCGCGATCAGCACGGGCGTTCCGCTCGTCCCCATGTTTCTGGTTCGGGAGCCAAGTCCCGAACGGCGTTTGGTGCTCCACGTCGGCGAACCCCTGTTCGCGAATCCTGCGGCGGACAAGCAGGCCGAGATCAAACGTCTGACGGAAGCGCACACGCGGCAACTGGAGGCCATCGTGCGGCAGCATCCGGCCGACTACTTCTGGCTGCACCGGCGCTGGAAGACGCGCCCCGTGACATCCTGAGTCAGCCACTTGAGCAGGTGAGAGTCCGACGCCAGAGGCGTTGTCAACGCCCGGTGGCAAGGCCGCGAATCACACAATCGCCGCCCCTTGTTTCTTCAGCGTTTCGCGGAGCCGGGCGGTGTCGATTTCGGCCACGGACTGGCCGGAATCCAGAGCCAGCCAGGCGGCTGCGCCGGCGGCTTGGCCGGTCTGGTTGCAGTTGATCATCACCCGCACGGCGCCGAACGCGCCCTCGTCCGCGTCGATACTCCGCCCGGCGACCAGCACGTTCGTTGCGCCTTGGGGCACCAAGCTCGCGTAGGGAATCTGGTAAAAGGGGGCTTTCTCCAAATGCCGGAACGTAATGCCTCCGCCGCGGGCGTTGTGGATATCCACCGGGTACGTGCCGTTGCCGATGGCGTCCGGGAAACGGTGGCCGCTGAGCAATTCCTCTTGTGTCAGCGTGTGCAGGCAGCGGGCATGGCGGCTCTCGCGGATCCCGAGTTTGGCCGGCAGCGACACCAGCGGCGTCCCTTGGCCGTCCAGGAAGTTCTCCCGCAGGATGTCGCAAATGGCCCGGACCTGGCGGCGGCCTTCGATGGTCGCCGCGGTCAACTGGTCGGCGTCCGCACAGTTCGCGTTGTAGACGCGGGTCCCGGCCAGCATGTACTCGTCCTTGCCGCCCGGCACCGAGTGGCCCCAGGCAAAACCCGGCGGCAGGGCTTGGGGATACTGCTTGTCGAAGATCACACTGTGCACATTGAAGCCCGGATGCTGCTTGCGGATCGCATCCAGACCGCGGAGGATCACGCACATCGTCGGCGGTTGGACCTGCTCGCGCTGGTACACGGGCAGCCCCAGGCGGGCAACCACGTCCGCATCGCCTGTGGCGTCGATGAACTGCCGGGCCCGAATCGCCCGCCGGCCCGACTTGTCCTCGATCACGGCCGCCACCAGGCGGCCGTCCGCAGTGACCGGAGTCACGAACATCGCATGCAGGAATGGCCGCACACCGGCCTCCGTGACCAGTGCGTCCAGTTCGATTTTCAACTCCTCGGTGTTCAGGGCATAAACCGTCCGTTTACCCTTGGCGACGTGCAGCCCGCCGCGGCGATCCAGGCGTTCGAAGACTTCCGTCGTCAGGCCGGCGATGATCTGCTGCTGGTTCTGCATGTCCTCGGTCGAATGCCACAGGTTGACCAGGCTGGCCGTGGCCACGCCGCCGAAGAAGCCGTTCGACTCGATGATCGCAACTTTGGCGCCCAAGCGGGCTGCGGCCACCGCGGCGAATACGCCCGTGGCACTGCCGCCCACCACGCACACATCGCAATCCGCCGCGACCGGAACCTGGCGGGCCGGCTCGGTAAGCGTGCCCAAGTCCGCGGAACCCGCCGGCGGCGGCTCTCCCAGCGGACCGGCTTGCCCCGGCGCTGGCGCAGCCAACAGCGATCCCAAGCCGGCCGCTCCGGCGGCCTGCAACAACCCTCGACGCGACAACTCAGAAGCGGCGGACATGCCAGTACTCCTTCCAGGAAAACGGGGGTGTGATATGATCCAGATCGATCACGCTCGGGCCCTCATTGTCCGCGACGGCGCCGCGGTGTTTCTGGGCCCCGGCGGGATCCCGCATTTGTTCGATCACGAGAGTGTCAACCAGATTATCGTCGCACCCGCGAACACCGCAGCATGAAGCGGGCAAACGCCTTGCCCCCGCTGCCGCGGATCAGTCGGATGCCAGGGGCAGAAAAGGAGGGCAGGAACCGGTTTCACGCTTCTTGGGACGGCCTTGGGGGCGAAGCGTGCTTTCCAGGCCCAGGCGGCGGACGATCTGGTCGCACCAAGCCTCCTCGCCGAACGGTCTGCCGCGTTGCACGCAACGACGCAGCGCCGCCAACTCCGCCTCCGTTTGCGGTCCGTTGACGTGCTCGACCCAACCCGCCAGACGCGGCAACGGCCAGGCCGCCAACAACGACTTCTCCTTGGCGGTGCGCTGTTTCCAGCGATGCAGACTGCCCCAACGCCAGCGCTGGGCGGCAGGGGCAAGATTCGCTCGCAACGCGTTCCGCTCGACGTACCGGCAAACCGTGTAGAAATGCTCATCCTCTTGCACCGGAAAGGACTTGAACCGTCCTTGGTACACGTGGCCGCTGCCG
>CAIYOB010000033.1 GCA_903927685.1 uncultured Planctomycetaceae bacterium | reverse complement strand
TGGGCTGATCGCCCTGGCCATCCAACAGGCCCGTCTGCTGCAGGAGACCAAGTTCCATGCCGGAGAATTGGAGCAGCGTGTGCGAGAACGCACCGTTCAACTGGAATCTGCCAACAAGGAACTTGAGGCTTTCAGCTACTCGGTCTCGCACGACTTGCGGGCCCCCTTGCGGCACGTGCAGGGCTACGTGGAGATGTTGACACGGGAGGCCGGCGGCCAGCTGTCGGACAAAGCGCGGCGATTCATGAAGACCATTGGGGACGCCAGCGCGGAAATGGGCGTGCTGATTGACGATTTGCTCGAGTTCTCGCGCATGGGCCGCACGGAGATGTGTGAGGCCCGAGTTGATCTTGAGGCGTTGGTGCGGGAGACAGTGCGTGAGTTGGAGCCGGCTACTCGCGAGCGCAGTATTATCTGGGAGACCTCGCCGTTGCCCGCTGTGCAAGGTGATTCCGCGATGCTCAAGCAGGTCTTGGCCAATCTGCTGGGCAACGCGGTCAAATACACCCGTCCCCGCGACCCCGCCAAGATCGAGATCGGCTGCGCAGGCGCAGAGGATGAACGCACCGTGCTGTATGTGCGCGACAACGGCGTCGGGTTTGATCCGCAGTATGTCGACAAGCTCTTCGGCGTGTTCCAGCGGCTTCATCGGGCGGATGAGTTTGAGGGAACCGGCATCGGTCTGGCCAGCGTTCGCCGCATTATTGCCCGGCACGGCGGGCGCACCTGGGCGGAGGGCAACCTGAATGCAGGCGCGACGTTCTATTTCACCTTGAAGATGGCACCCGCAGGTGAGCCATCCCAACGAACGGGAGAAGAACCTTGATTGTTGCAATCAAACGCATCTTGCTGGCGGAAGACAGTGACCGGGACGCTGAACTGACATTGGACGCGTTGGGTCAACACAATGTTCTCAATGTGATCGAGCGTGTCCGTGATGGGGCCGAAGCACTCGATTATCTCCACCGCCGCGGCCAGTTTGCTCGCCGGCCCGAAGGGAATCCCACCCTGGTGTTGCTGGACTTGAAGATGCCCAGGGTGGACGGCATTGAAGTGCTGCGTCAAGTCAAGGGCGATCCGCAGCTCAAATTGATCCCGGTGGTGGTGATGACCTCTTCGCGTGAGGAGCAGGATCTCCTGAAAAGCTACCAGCTCGGTGTCAACGCCTACGTCGTCAAACCGGTCAATTTCAAGAGCTTCGCTGACGCGGTGAAGCTGGTTGGGGCGTTCTGGGCCATCATCAACGAACCGCCGCCGGGAGGTCCGTTCGGGGGCAAGTCGGAAGAGGATTGAAAGGAACCAACGTTCGGAAAGGAGGACCGCTCATGAACCGTCCAATCCGGATCTTGCATCTGGAGGACAGCCCGCGGGATGCGGAGCTGATTCACGACAAGCTGGAACTCGGGGGTCTGGCCTGCGACATCGTGCTGGTGAGTTGCCGACGGGATTTCGAGTCGGCGCTGGCAGCGGATTCGTTCGATCTCGTGTTGTGCGACTACAACTTGCCGGACTTCGATGGGAAGACCGCGCTCAAGTTGGCCCGGGAACGGCGTCCTTTGGTGCCTGTGATTCTGATCTCCGGCACGCTGGGCGAGGAGGAGGCGGTCGAGTGCTTGAAGGTGGGAGGAACCGACTATGTACTCAAACAGCGGCTTCAGCGGCTGGTTCCGTCGGTGAGGCGCGCGCTGCAGGAGGCGGAAGGGCACGGGGCCCGCATCCAGGCCGAAAGTGCGCTGCAGCAGAGCGAAATGCGTCTCCGCGCCCTGGTGGAAGCTAGTTCCGACTGGATCTGGGAGGTGGACGCTCAGGGCCGCTACACCTATGCGAGTCCGCGTGTTCAAGACCTTCTAGGCTATCCGCCGGCGGAAATCGTCGGTCGCACGCCCTTCGACCTGATGCCCGAGGAAGAGGCGCAACGCGTCAAGGCCGTCTTTGCGGGTATCGCCGCAGAGAGGCGGTCCTTTGCCTTTCTGGAGAACATCAATCTGCACCAGAACGGACAGGAGGTGATGTTCGAGAGCAACGGTGTGCCCGTGTTCGGGCCGGCCGGGGAGTTTGCAGGTTACCTGGGCATGGACCGCGACGTCACGAAGCGCAAGCGGGCGGAAGAGACGCTGCGCGCGAGCGAGGCCGAGTTCCGTGCCATCTTCGAACTGGCCTCCATCGGAATGGCGCAGGCGGATGTGCGCACCGGCCAATGGGTGCGGGTAAACCGGAAGATGTGTGCCATCACCGGTTACTCCGAGACCGAGATGCTGCAGATGCGAATGCCTGACATCATCCATCCCGAGGACCGGGTGAAGGACCGGGAGTTGTTGCAGCGTGTCGTGCGCGGCGAGATGCCGGACTATCGGATCGAGAAGCGTTACCTACGTAAGGACGGTGCGGTGGCGTGGGTGAAAGTGAATATGACGGTCATCCGCGACGGGGCCGGACAGCCGCTGCACACCATGGCGACGATTGAGGACATCACCGAACAGAGAAAGCTCGAGGCCCAATTCTTGCGCGCCCAACGCATGGAAGGCATCGGGCTGCTGGCCAGTGGGCTCGCGCACGACCTGAACAACATCCTCACTCCCATCATGATGGCTGCCTCCATCCTGCAAGCCGAGACGCTGTCCGAGAGTGCCGCGGGAGTTGTGTCGACCATTGAGTCCAATTCCCAGCGCGGGGCGGATATCATCCGGCAACTGCTTACCTTCGGCCGGGGTATCGCGGGCGAGCGCGTCGTGGTGCAGGTGCGCCACCTCGTCAAGGACATGGCCAAAATCGCGCGGGAAACGTTTCCCAAGAATATCAGTTGCGTGGAGATAACGCCGCCTGATCTGTGGCCCGTTCTTGGCGATGCCACGCACATCCATCAAATCCTGCTGAACCTCTGCATCAACGCCCGCGACGCCATGCCCGCGGGCGGCTTCCTCACGCTGCAGGCCGGGAATGTCATGCTGGACGAGTTGGACATCAGTGCAGACCCCGAAGCCAAGGCCGGACCGTATCTGCTGCTGGAAGTGGTGGACACCGGCAAGGGCATTCCGCCCGAGACGATCGACAAGATCTTCGACCCGTTTTTTACCACCAAACCGGTCGGCCAAGGAACCGGGCTGGGGCTGTCTACCGTGCTCGGCATCGCAAAGAGCCACGGCGGCTTTGTGGAGGTCCAGAGCACCGTGGGCCAGGGGACCACCTTCTCCGTCTATTTGCCCGCCGCGCCGGATGTCCAAGCCGTCGCCGAGCCAATTGCCGCCGGCGTCTTGCCCCGCGGCCACGGCGAACTGATTCTGATAGCGGATGACGAACCTCACATCTGCAAGATCACACGGACGATCCTGGAACGAGCTGGCTACGCGGTCGAGACGGCCGGTGATGGTGCGGAGGCGCTCGCAATTTGGACACAACATCGGACGCATATCAAAGCCGTGCTCACCGACATCATGATGCCGATCATGGACGG
>CAIYOB010000032.1 GCA_903927685.1 uncultured Planctomycetaceae bacterium | reverse complement strand
TGATTGAAACGCAAGCGAGTGAAGTCGGCCCTCTCGCTGGCGCTTCGGGTTGCAGTGCGCAACAGTTCGATCAAGGCCGTCGCGACGATCAGATGCCCCGCTTACATTCCCGATTCGATGCCGATTGACAGCTGGCCACAAAGCAGCGGCGATTGCCATGACCACACAACCCTCACGACGGCTGTACTTGTTGTTCTCTATTCTCCTCGCGTCCCACGCCGACGCCGGTCTGGCGGCGGCCGAGCCAAGCTATGCTGTGGTCGTGTCCCAGCAGACCGCGGCGGACGGCCAATGGAAATTGGTGATCGATGCGCTCGTGGCCAAGCACTCGGCTGACGTGATCATGTACGGCGGGGCGGTCGACGAAGCCAAGCCCGCCTTGGCGGAGCGGCTTCCGCGGTACGCGTGCTTCGTGGCCACGCCGGAGGAAGCGTCGCGGACGTTCGTCGGCCAGGTCCACCGGCTGACGCGGCAGTTGGATGCCGATCCGTACACCGATTGCCTCTGGGGCATCCTGACCGGCTATGACGCGGCCAGTGCGCTGCGGATCGCCAAGCACCGCGAACCGCTGACGATCCGCAAGGTTGCGGCCGGCACGGAATTCGCCACAGAGATGGTGGACGAGGGCGTTTGGTACTGCGAATTGAACCAGGGCAAGATGGTCCAAAAGGAGTCCGGCGGGGATGCCCACGAAACCCGCGCGCCGGATGATACGACGCAGGCCCTGGTCGATACGCTGAACGTCTGGCATGCCGATCTGTTCATCACCTCCGGGCATGCCACCGAGCGGGATTGGCAGCTGGGCTACGCCTATCGCAACGGCTCGTTCCGCTGTGCCGACGGACGGCTGTTCGGCCTGGACACGCGTCCGCAGCGGCTGCCAATCGACTCGCCGAATCCCAAAGTCTACCTGCCGATCGGCAACTGCCTGATGGGAAACATCGACGGCCCCGACTGCATGGCCTTGGCCTGGATGAACAACGCGGGCGTGCAGCAGATGCTGGGCTACACCGTGCCCACCTGGTACGGCTACATGGGCTGGGGCGTGCTGGACTATTTCGTCGAGCAGCCCGGCCGATATACGTTCACCGAGGCGTTCTTCGCCAACCAGCACGCGTTGGTGCACCGGCTGGCGACGCATTGCCCCGAGTTCCTGGACCAGCCCAGCGGTGACACGGGCGGCCCGCGGGTGCGTGCCACCTTGAGCGACCGAGCCCAGGCCGCCGGTTTGACGCCCGGCGACCCGCCCGGTTTGGCCTTCGACCGTGACGTGGTGGCCTTCTACGGCGATCCGGCCTGGCAGGCCCGCATGGCCGAGCGGCCGCGGGCCTACGAGCAGACGCTGACCCGGGCCGGGGACACGTTCACGCTGGAGATCAGGCCCAACCGCGGAGCGGACAGTTTCGGGCCGGTGAACACCAACGGTTCACAACGCGGCTGGCGGCCGTTTGTGGCGTTCTTGCCGTACCGCGTGACGGATGTCCGCATCGTCGCGGGCGAGGATCTGAGTCCCGTCGTGACGGACGATTTTGTCCTGGTGCCCAACCCGCGAGTCTGCGATCCGGCGAAACGCTATCGAGTCGTATTTCAAGCCAAGCCGATGTAGGCTCACGCCCGCCCTTGCCGGCAACCAGAAAAACACGGAGAGAAGCTATGTCGCTCGACCGGCGTCGCCGAACGCGAGAGCTGAAGAACCATGTGAGCACGCTGCGAGTCGCCGGGTGGGCGGCTCTCGGCTGGGCCCTGCTGGTTGCGGCGTCCGTCCGCGGCGACTGGGTTGATGAACTGCCTCCGCATCCGCGATTGCTGTTCAATCAGGCGGGAATCGACTCGCTGAAACAGAAGATCCAG
>CAIYOB010000031.1 GCA_903927685.1 uncultured Planctomycetaceae bacterium | reverse complement strand
CCGATCGTCATGCGGGACACTTCATATTCGCCCGCCGGAAAGGGCGTCGTCTCAGCACCCGCCGCTCGTGCCAGGGCGGCCCGGTCGGTGGCGTCAATGACCACCCGCGCCCGAATCGCTTGCCGCCCGCTACGGTTGGCCATGACCACGCCTGCGACCTGCCCCTGGTCGTCCGTCAGCACGTCCGTCACGTACGAGCCGGTCAGGAACGTCACGCCCGCTTGCAGCAGCGTCCCGTCCAGCGTCTGCTTCACCGCCAGCGGCGTCGCGTAGACTCGCCCCTGCGCCGTGGGTGGACCGCTGAACAGGGCCTGCATCAGCTCCGACGATGGCACGCCGCGCTGGTCCGCCCACACCCTGAGCGTGCCCGCGACGTCCTCGCCCAGAGACCCATAGGAAGTCGCCAGGAACACCGTCGCGCCGGCCTTGGCCGCCGCCTCGGCCGCCGCCACCGCTCCGCACGACCCCCCGACCACCACCACGTCCACATCCTGCACCAGAGGCAGGGTCCGTTCCGACTCGACCACGGTCGCCGCCGGCAGCGACGACGCAAACAGGCACAGACCGCCGACAAACAGCCAGTGATTCACGTTCCTTCCCCCTGCTCCCAAGAGTCATTTCGGTCGCCACTCGAGATGGGCAAAATACGGGGCCGTAGCGAGGGTGTCAATTGGCCGTCGTTCGTTGCTTTTTGTTCAGATGTGACGCCCGAGCCGCTGCCCCATCAAGCCGGGAAGTCCGCGACGGAGCAACTTGCGGATTCTTTCCGTCGCAGGCGTGAGATTCTTGCCCGCCGCGGGACTAAACCGGATAAAGGGAACCATGCAGCAGCCCGAAACCCGTCCCAGTCTGATTGTGCGTCTCAAGGATATAAAGGCGCGCGAAAGCCGCGACTACCATGAGCTTCGATTCGAAGGCCGGCAATTTGTCTTCTCTTACCTCGACGTACCCCCGATGTCCGGCGTGATCAAGAGCATTGACGCCACGAAGATTCCAGCGGCCATTGACATGGAATACTATCGCCTGGATCCGAGTGTACCCGAAACTGGGATGCGCAAGCTCGTAGTCCCGGCCATCTTCAAGTTTGAAGGAGACCGATTGACTATTGCCCGGCCCACTCAGGTGAAGGTGAATGCCCTCGAACACGAGACCGACTCCGCACGCCCCAAGTCATTCGAGTCATCGGAAGACGTAGTGGTTTGCGTGTGGAAACGTGCGTCGAACCGCCCGGAACCTGGTGAAAAGCCGTCGCTGCAGCTCCAATTCGATGACTAGGTCGCCGACAAGCTCCGGCGGCTTACGCGCGAGAACCTTCACCGCCGCTTGGCAACCCTGGTCAACAGTCTATTCTGGCCAGAATGCGACGCTCCACTTCATGCCTTATTTGCCTTTCAACGAGACAGTGATTTCCTCGTCAGCCAGGACATGGCTCCGATCGGGAGTCGCTAGCGCCGCCTGGACAAGATTCGGCTCGCGGGCCGGACATGCGGTGCTCGCCACACGGG
>CAIYOB010000030.1 GCA_903927685.1 uncultured Planctomycetaceae bacterium | reverse complement strand
CGCGCCCAGGAAGCCGCTCAGCCACAGCCCGCACGCGCAGACCGCGCGCAGCCGCCACGCCCGGCGTTGGATCGCTCGCACTTGCTCTTGGACGGGATGCCGCATTGCAGTACCGCTCGTGATCTTGGGGTGCGGTCATTCTACCGTCGGCGGCGCGGCAGAAGAAGGTGCCCCGGCACCGCTTGCCCGGGGAGGATTGCGAGCGTAAACTCAACGCTGGACACGTTGGGACGCACCGGAGACCAGGGAGACCGGTTCATGTCGACTGCGAGCCTGGCGGGAACAAATACCGCTTGGTGGCGCGGATCCGATACGACTACCAACTCATCAATGTCCGCGGTGTGCTGACCCACGAAGAGTACGCCAGCGGTGATTGGAAGGAGTAGGCCATGCCGACGAAGAGGCAATCCGCTTTCCGTCCTCTGCCCATCCAGTTCGAGCAGCTGGTTCGGATGATGCCACCGCAAGCGGTCCAGGACGACGTGCAATACGAAAACACGTTGGAGGTGATTGACCGGCTAATGGAGGTCACCAAGCCAACCCAAGGGCAGCAGTTGTATCTGGAGACATTGGTGCAATTGGTGCAGGTCTACGAGGCCGAACACCACGCGATTGATACGTCCACCCTAACGGGCCTCGATTCGCTCAAGCACTTGCTTCACGAAAACGAGATGAACGCCACGGACTTGGCCCCGCTCCTTGGCGTGCCATCGAGCACGGGCTCGAAGATCCTCAGAGGCGAACGGCCGTTGACCGTCGATCACATTCGCAAGCTGGCGGAGTGGTTCAAAGTCCGCCCTGGCCTATTCCTCGATTAAGAACACGCCCTGGAGGCCTGCCTCGCCGAGCGCGACCCCCCGTCTCGGTCGCCTAAAAAATCCCCAACTGGTCGCGGCCCTCGTCGGTCATTCTATCGGGCGACCAAGGCGGATCCAGGACGACCTTGACGTCGACTTCGTTGACGTCCGGCAGTCCGGACAGCACGTGCTTGCAGCCGGCGATCAGTTGCGGCGCGGCGGGGCACATGGGGCTGGTCATCGTCATTTCGATTTTGACGTCCGACTTGCCGTCGTCCCGCGGCTGGACGTCGATCCCGTAGACCAGTCCCAGGTCGATGATATTCACGAACAGTTCCGGGTCGAAGACTTTCTTGAGTTCTTCCCGGACGGCGTCTTCACTCAGCGGCATGTCCTCGCTCCCCCGTAGCATGGCTCTCCTGAGCCGTGATCGTGCTCACTCCTCGCGGATCTTCACATACACGTCGTCGCCCTCGACCTTGACGTCATGCGCCAAGGTCGGCACGATCGCGGGCATGGTCAGCGGTTTGCCCGTGCGGATATCGAACTGGGCCCCGTGCCGGGGACACGCGATCGCATGGTCGCACAGGCGGCCTTCGCCCAACGGACCGCCGTCGTGCGTGCAGACGTCGTCCAGGCAGTAGAATTGGCCGCCGACGTGGAACAGCACGACGACGGAATCCTCGACCTCCAGCATCCGCTTGCCGGGATCGGGGATCTCCGACACCTTGGCGACCTTGACGAATTCCGACACCGGACACCTCCCCGACGACTATTGATACTCTCGGACCCGCGCCGCAATGGCTTGCCCCAGGGCTTCCCGTACGCTCTCGATCGTGATCCGGTCGAAAATCTGCTGGAAGAAACCGCTGACGATCATCCGCGCGGCCTCGCGGCGGGTGAACCCGCGGGTCATGGCGTAGAAGATCAGCTCCTCGTCGACCTTGCCGGTCGTCGAGCCGTGCGTACAGCGGACGTCGTCGGCTTCGATTTCCAGACCGGGAATCGAGTCGGCGCGGGCGTGATCGCTCAACAGCAAATTGTCGTTCCGCTGGTAGCCGTCGGTCTTCTGAGCGCCCGGGTTGACCTTGATCATGCCTCGCCAGACCGTGCGCGAGCGGTCCTGCAGGGCGGCTTTGTACAGGAAATCGCTGTGGCAGTGTGCGGCCTCGTGGTGCTGCAGCGTCTGGTAGGTCAGCTGCTGTTTGCCCTCGGTGAACAGCACGCCGTTCACCTGGCAGCTGGCGCCCTCGCCGACCAGGCTCACCTGCTGGTTGACCTTGGACAGCCGGCTGCCCAACGCGGCGATGGTCCATTGCAACGACGCGTCGGCGCCCACCAGGGCCCGCTGATGGGCGAAATGCCAGACGCCATGGCCCCAATCCTGCAGATTGACGAACCGCAGGTTGGCTCCCCGGCCGATCAGGATCTCCGTGGCTCCGCAGTGCAGGCCGCTTTCCTGCTGTCCCCCGCTAGCCGTTTCTGCCAACACGGTCGCCTCGGCGCCGTCCTCCAGGATCACCAAGGTACGGCTGAAGTCCGCACCGCCGTCGGTCAGCGCCGAAAACACGTGGATGGGCAACTCGACGACCACGCCGCGCGGAACGTACAAGACGTGGCCGCCCGACCAGCAGGCGGCATGCAAGGCTGTGAACTTGTCGTGGTACGGATTGGTGATCCGCCGCTGCAGGTACGGCCGCAACCGGTCACCGTGCTCGGCGATCAGGGCGTCCAGGCTGCCGAACAAGACGCCCTGTTCCGCCCAGCGGCCATCCAGGCTGGCGGAAAACGGCACGCTGTCCAACGCAGTCGATTGCCCAGCCAAATGGATACCCTGGCTCAGCACCGAACGCGGTGCCTGGGCCGCGGCTTTCTGCCCCGTGGACAGCGTGTACTTGTCCAGCTTGAACAGCCGGATGTCGGTCCGCGACCACTCCTCCTCACGTCGTCCCGGCCAAGCCATTTCGGAAAAGACCTGCCACGCCGAGCGGCGCTGGTCCAGCAGCCAACCGGGCTCGTTGCGGGACTCGAAGAATGCGTCGACGGAGGCCTGTGAGAATCCGGTTTCCGTTGCCAGTGCGGTCATGATGCGATGTCTCTGCGTATCTGCTCGTCGAGGCCGATGCACGGCCTGCTCAACCCACCGTGCCTTCCATCTGCAGCTGAATCAAGCGATTCATCTCGACGGCGTACTCCATCGGCAATTCCTTGACCAACGGCTCGATGAAACCGTTAACGATCATCGTGCTGGCTTCGGATTCGGACAGACCCCGGCTCATCAAGTAGAACAACTGCTCCTCGCCGATCCGCGAGACGCTGGCCTCGTGGCCCACCGCCACGTCCTGCTCGGCGATCTCGATGTACGGGTAGGTGTCGCTCCGGCTCTGCGGATCCAGGATCAAGGCATCGCAGACGACCTTGGATCTGGCGTTCTTCGCTCCGTGTTCGACTTTGACCAGGCCGCGATAGCTGCTCCGGCCGCCGTTCCTGGAGATCGACTTGGAGATAATCTGGCCCGTCGTATTCGGGGCGCAATGCACCAGCTTGGCGCCCGTATCCTGATGCTGGCCGGCGCCGGCAAACGCAATGGACAGGATCTCACCGCGGGCCCCGGGTTCCATCATGTAGACCGCCGGGTACTTCATGGTCAGGTGGCTGCCCAAATTGCCGTCGACCCATTCCATCGTCGCGTCGCCATAGGCCATGGCCCGTTTGGTCACCAGGTTATAGATGTTGTTGGCCCAGTTCTGAATGGTCGAATAGCGGCAGCGGCCTCCGCGTTTGACCAGGATCTCGACGACGGCCGAGTGCAAGCTTTCGGTGCTGTACATCGGCGCCGTGCAGCCTTCGACGTAGTGCACCTCGGCGCCCTCGTCCACGATGATCAGCGTCCTCTCGAATTGGCCCATATTCTCCGCATTGATGCGGAAGTAAGCCTGCAGCGGGAACTCGATCTTGACCCCCGGCGGGACGTAGATGAACGAACCGCCCGACCAGACGGCCGAGTTGAGGGCGGCGAATTTGTTGTCGTCCGGGGGGATGATCGTCGAGAAATACTCGCGGACCAGGTCCGAGTGCTCGCGGACCGCCGTGTCAGTATCGGTGAAGATCACCCCCTTGGCCGCCAGGTCCTCTTTCAACGACCCGTACACGACCTCGCTCTCGAACTGAGCCTTGACGCCCGCCAGGAACTTACGCTCCGCTTCCGGGATTCCCAGCTTCTCGAACGTGTCCTTGATCGCCTGGGGCACCTCGTCCCACGAGCGCCCCTGACCGTCGGTGGGCTTCAGGTAGTAATAGATGTCCTGGAAATCGATCTTGATCTTGCCACCCCAGGCCGGCATCGGCTTGGCGTGGAAGATGTCCAAGGACTTGAGGCGGAACTCGCGCATCCAGTCCGGCTCGTTCTTCATCTCCGAGATCTGGTGCACGATCTCGGCGTCCAAGCCCTTGCGAGCTTTAAAGACCGCGACGGATTGCGTGCGGAAGTCGTATTTGTTGATCTCGCCGATCTGGTCGTGCGGCGTCAGGGTTGCTACGTCGGTAGCCATCGGTATCGTTGCCTCGCTTATCAACAGCCAGTGGAAATCACACGCTGAGCAGGCTCTCCTTTTCGAGCATCGCCCGGTTGCGAGCTTCCGCTTCCGGATACGTCTTGCGGATCCGGTCGTAGCCTTGGCCGTGCAGCTCGTGGGCCAGTTCGATGCCGCCGGTCTCGACGATCCGCCCGCCCAACATGACGTGGGTATAGTCCGGCGGATTGTGCTCCAGCAGCTTGTCGTGATGCGTAATGATCAACATCCCCATTTTCTCGCGGCCGAACTCGGCGATCGCCTCGCTGGCCAACCGCACCGCGTCGGCGTCCAGTCCGCTGTCCGTCTCGTCCAGGATGGCGAACTTCGGCTGCAGCATGGCCAGTTGCAGGATCTCGGCCCGCTTCATCTCGCCGCCGGAGAAGCCATCGTTGACGTAACGCCGCGCGAACTCCATGTCCATCCGCAGGTGCTCCATCTTGGCTTTCAGCTCCTTGCGAAACTCACGCATCGGCAGCAGTTCTTCGCCTTCCTTCCGCTCCGGATGCCGCATGTTCGTCGTGGCGTGCCGGAGAAAGTCCGCCAGCTTGACACCGGGAATGGAGACCGGCCGCTGAAACGCCATGAACAGCCCGGCCCGGGCCCGCTCGTCGGCCGTCGTCGGCACCAAGTCGCGGCCGTTCAACTCAATCGTCCCCGCGGTGATCTCGTAATTGGGATGACCCATGATCGCCAAGCCCAGCGTGCTCTTGCCGGACCCGTTCGGTCCCATCAGGGCATGCGTCTCGCCGTGCCGCATCAGCAGGTTCACGCCCCGCAGGATCGGCTTGCCTTCGACGGAAACATGCAGATCAGTGATCTTCAGTGTGTGTGACATGATCGATGCAGTAAGTAATGTCTCTTGTTGACTTCAGTCGGTGATCTTCTGGTGGCCGCGCAACGGCTCGCCGTCCGCCGGAGCGACCACGTACCCCGAGTGATGCGGCATGGGAAGTTCGTCCTCGACCTTGGGCCCGCGGCTCAGATCGAACAGTCCTTTGCCGGAGCCCTTTTGCTTGGCCAGCTTCTGGCCGCGCATCTTGTCCTGGATTCGCAGCAGGGCTTCCAACAATGCCTCCGGACGCGGCGGGCAGCCCGGCAAGTACACATCCACGGGCACGACCAGATCGACACCCTTGACGACGTGATAGCCCCACTTGAAATACGGCCCGCCACCGATCGTGCATGCCCCCATGGCGATCACGAACTTCGGATCCGGCATCATGTCGTACAGCCGCCGCACGCGGCTGGCCATCTTGTACGTCACCGTGCCGGCCACGATCATCAGATCCGCTTGCCGCGGGGTCGCGCGAAACGCACCCGCTCCAAACCGGTCCATGTCGTACCGACTGGCCCCCGCGGCCATCATCTCGATCGCACAGCACGCCAAGCCGAACGTCATCGGCCAGATGCTGGATTGACGCGCCCAGTTGATCGCCTGCTCGACACTCGTGATCAGGAAGTTCTCCTCGATGCGCGCCTCAATCCACGGCCGACCGGCCGACGCATCGCTGCCGACGCTCGCCGCCCCGCCGCTCGACAACGACTCGGAACCGGTTTCATGCCCCGCCACTTTTCCATTTCCACTCGCTTGCATAATCTCCCCCACGCGACCGCCAAGCTTTCGCTTGCTCGGAATCCTATGCCCCGCTAATTCAACTCGAACGTGCATGCCGACTGGCCCTCCAGCCGGCATCCGGCCAAACGCACGTCCGCCCCCAGCACCTCGGCGAACAGCATCCGCTCCATCGCACAGATCGAGCGATCCTGGTCGGCAAGTTCGGGATACGGGCACGTTACCGCTTTGAGCACGGGCAGTGTCCCCGACTGGTCCAACTCCAGCGGAATCCGGCGTTCGCCGAACAGATCCGCCAGGGCTAGTAGTTTCTGCTCGAGCGTCTGGCCATCGATCGTATCAGCGTACATTACGGCCATCCGTTTGGCGACCCGTTGTAACAGTCCGCGGCGCACTTCCGGATCCGGAATCGACCGCACCTCCTGCCACAAAGCCACCGCCAGATCCGCAAAGTTTGACCCGGACTTGCGCAACCCCTTGGGAGTCAGCCGGTACGAATGCTTCGGCCGTCCCCGGCCATGCCGTGTCGCCGTCCGTTCAATCAATTCCTGAGCCAGCAGACGCGTCAGTCTCTGACGCACTGCGGTCGCAGTCACATTCAACTCGCTGGCGAACTCAGCCACGGTCATCTCTTCCCGCTGGCGCAGCAGGTCGAGAATCGTCAAGTCGGAAAATGCGACAAAACTGGTTGTGGCCATTGGTTCTTGCAGCCTAAGCTCGCCCTCTGAGTCCACAGATTTATATGACAGGCGGCGATTTTTGACAACCAGACGTTTCAAAAATAAATCCGGCGACTCAGCCGCAGCCCCGAGATCCTGCTTGCCCGCCAGGGTGGATACCGGTAGATTAACGGTTTGGAAAGGCAGCACGCCGCCAGCCGGCCGCAAAGCCCCGCTGATTCCGAGCGGGCGATTAGCTCAGTTGGTTAGAGCGCCGCCCTTACAAGGCGGAGGTCTACGGTTCGAGCCCGTAATCGCCCACTGGTCAGAAACCCGTGAAAACCCGTGTTTTCCCTGAGGAAACGCGGTTTTTTCGCGGTTCGGGAGTTCCACGTCAGCTTGCGGGTTATTACCAGCGATAACCCCGAATTTACCCCGGTTTCCAGGATTAAGGGGAAGCTTTGGGGGAAGCTGAGGGGAAGCTAAAGCGGCGTCGGTGCCTGTCGCCTTCGCGGTGGTCTTGGTGTCCGTCCTGTCGCCAGCGTCAAGCGGCAGGTCCGGCAACCGTTCCACGGCGCCCGCCACGTCGAGCAAGCGCGGGTCCGTGTAGGTGTTCATGGTCAGGTCGATTTTGGAATGCCGCATAGCGGCTTGTGCGGTTCGCGGTTCTACCCCGGCGCGGGAAAGGTGAGTTCCGAACGAATGCCGCAAGGCGTGAACGTCGATAGTCCGGCCCCTGTCGTCCGTTTTCGGTATCCCGGCAAGCCGCAAGTCCCGATCGAGAATGCGAACCAAACCTTTCGGCACAACGAAAACCGGCGTATCGGCAGGTAGCGCCGTCCAGTCCTGGCGAGCGGCTTGATTGCGGCCCCTGGTGTCGAGCGTAACGCATCCTGGCGGCGTCCGGTCTTTCGGGTCGAAAGCCACCGTCCCCGCGTTCCTGTCGGCTTCCTGGCGTGCCGTCGCCTTATCGGCGAGCCATTGCCGAAGGTCGGCGGCAAGGTCAGAGCGAAGGGGGATACTGCTACCCTCTCGGTTTTTTTCGTCGGCGGCGTCAAGCGTCAAGTATGGCGGCTCGGCGTCGAGGTCCAAGCTTGCCACGGTGAGCGAAGCGAGTTCGCCTTTCCGCAAGCCGGTCAAAACAAGCGTCTTGTACATCAAGGCGCGT
>CAIYOB010000029.1 GCA_903927685.1 uncultured Planctomycetaceae bacterium | reverse complement strand
TGTCCGTTCTGGGGGCTCGCTGCACTCGACCCCAGCCACCCCGGTATTGGGCTTTGCCGACCCGCTAGGACGCCACCGCGGCGATCCGCGGCCCGGGCAGCAGCTCGCGGGCGACGGCGTTGACCAATTGGCCGACCTCGCCGCCCGGCAGCTCGACGGGCGCGTACCGGCAAGACGTCCCCGACACGTACCCGGCGGTCAACCGGCTGGTGGATTCCACCAACACGCGCAGGGGCCGCCCGATCAGGCCGCGGAAGTACGCCTCGCGCAACTCGCTCTCCAACGCCGCCAGTCGCCGGCTGCGCTCCGTGCGGACCGGCGCAGGAACCGCGTCCGGCAGCTGGGCCGCCGGCGTCCCGCGCCGCGGGCTGAACGGAAAAATATGGACCTTCGAGAATCCGGCCTCGCGGACCACGCGGCAAGTCTGCTCAAAATCGTCGTCCGTCTCGCCGGGGAACCCCACCACGACGTCGGTCGTGAACGCGGGTTGGTCCAGCCAGCGGCGCACCAGTTCGCAGCGGTCGACGAACATTCGCGCCGACCAGCGGCGGCGCATCCGCCGCAGCACGGCGTCCGAGCCGCTCTGCAGGCAGACGTGCAAGTGCGGACAGATCTTGTCCCCGTAATCCGCCAGCACTTGAATCAACTCGCGGGTGACCTCCGTGGCCTCGAGGCTGGACAGCCGCAGACGGAAATCACCCTCGATCCGCGCGAGCTGCTCGACCAGGTGCGACAGGCGGACCCATTCGGCTTTCGGCTTGTGCCAGTTCCAGTCGACCCCGTAATGGCCCAGGTGGATTCCCGTCAGCACGATTTCCCGGTAGCCGTTGTCCCGCAGCCGGCGGACTTCGTCCAGGATCTGCGCCAGGGGCCGGCTGGCCAGTTGCGGGCGGACGTGGGGAATGATGCAATAACTGCACCGCAAGATGCACCCGTCCTGCACCTTGACGAACGCCCGGCTGCGGCCTGCAAACCGCGAGATGCCCTCGGGCACATCCACGACGCCGAACCGTCCCAGCCAATCGGGCAGTTCGCGTTTGTCGGTGATCACGTCCGTGACGCCCGGCAGCGCAGCGACTTCGGCCGGCGCTCGGGTGGCATAGCAGCCCATGACGACAATTCGCGCCAGCGGGTTTTCCCGCGCCAGCCGCCGGATCGCCTGGCGGCTCTTGGCGTCCCCCTCGGCCGTCACCGTGCACGTGTTCACCAGGCACAAGTCGGCCGGTTCGTCGGCGGCCGCGTCACCGTAGCCGATCCCGGCCAGTGCCTGCCGCACGAACTCGGTTTCGTACTGGTTGACCTTGCAGCCCAGGGTCAGCGTCTTCAGCGTCGCAGGCATCCTCGAGGTCACTCCGGCGCACCCGTTTCGGGCTCGATCGTGGCGTACATCGAACCCTTGCAGTTGGGGATGCCCGCATCCGCCCCGAACGCCTGGATCTGCTCCTGCTTCAACTCGGCGTGCTCCTTGGTGGTGGTCAAACAAATCGCCCGCCCCTGCTTGTCGACCTGTTCCGCGATCTGGAAACCCTTTTCCTTGGAATGGCCGAACAATTCTTGCATCATGTGGATCACGTACGCATACGTGTGGTCGTCGTCATTCCACAGGATGACGTGATAGCGAGGTTGACGCTTGGGTTTCTGCTGACGTCGCTGCCGCGTAGCGACCTCGGTCGCTACCTCCGGCTCGGCAACGGCGGCAAAGCCTTTGTCCGCCACGGTTGCCTCCTTTCCTTGGGAAACAGGGCCAGATTGCGGGGCAAGCGCAGCGGCCCGGGAATAGTCGGAACTTGCAAGAGACATTATATTCATGACATTCGCGGAAAGAAAAGGTGCCAAACCCCCTATCTTAAAATGGACCAGTCATGCCTGATCTAACGAGCCTGGACCGTTACCTGACCGACCATCACCAGCGTTTCGAGGACGATTTGTGCCAGTGGCTGCGGATGGCCAGCGTCAGCGCGGACCGCACCTATGCGGGCGAAATCCGCCGCGCCGCTGAGTGGGCGGCCGGTCGCCTGAGCGGGCTGGGGCTGGCGACCGAGTTGCTCGAGACGGCAGGGCACCCGATCGTCTACGCCGAATCGCCGCCCGTGCTGGGAGCGCCGACCATCCTGGTGTACGGCCATTACGACGTCCAGCCCGCCGATCCGCTGGACCAGTGGACGACGCCGCCGTTCGAGCCGACTGTCCGCGACGGCAACCTGTACGCCCGCGGCGCGACGGACGACAAGGGCCAGGTGCTGACGCACATCCACAGCACGCAGGCCTGGCTGGAAACCAGCGGCCGCCTGCCGGTCCAGCTGAAGTTCCTGATCGAGGGCGAAGAGGAAGTCGGCAGCGAAAGCCTGAACAAGCTGCTGGAAACGGCCGCGGACAAGCTCGCCTGCGACGTGGTGGTCATCAGCGACTCGTCGCAGTTCGGCCCCGGCCAGCCGGCGATCACGTACGGCCTGAAGGGCATCGCGTACTTCGAACTGCGGCTGAGAGGCCCCAAGAACGACCTCCATTCCGGCACGTTCGGCGGCGGTGTGACCAATCCCGCCAACGCGCTGACACGCATGCTGGCCGCGCTGGTCGACCACCAGGGCCGGATTCAAGTGCCGGGCTTTTACGACGACGTCGTTCCCCTGACAGACCGCGAGCGGGCTCAGTTCGCCGCGCTTCCGTTCGACGAACGGGCGTTCATGAGCCGGATCGGGGTCGAGGCGGTGACGGGCGAAGCCGGCTACACAACGCTGGAGCGGCGCTGGGCTCGCCCGACGTGCGATATCAACGGAATCTGGGGCGGCTATCAAGGCGAAGGCGGCAAGACGGTGCTGCCCTCGACCGCCGGAGCCAAGTTCAGCTTTCGCCTGGTTCCCAACCAGGATCCGCACCGCGTGGCCGTCGCACTCCGCGAACTGCTGACGCGGATCTGCCCGCCCGGCATCCAGATGGAACTGATCGAGATGCACGGCGCGCCCGGCGTGGTCGTGCCGCTGGACAGTCCCTACATCCAGGCCGCGACGCGAGCCCTGGAACTGGGCTTCGGCCGGCCGCCGGTGTACATTCGCGAAGGTGGCTCGATTCCGATCGTCAATACCTTCCGTGACCGGCTGGGCGCCGATTCGCTGTTGCTGGGCTGGGGCCTGGACGACGACAGTGCCCACGGGCCGAACGAAAAATTCTCGCTGGCGGACTTCCATCGCGGGATCCGGGCCAGCGCTTACCTCTGGCAGGAATTCGCAGCACAAAGGACTAACCATGCTTGATCGCAAGTTCATCGTCGATAACGCCGACCTGGTCGAAACCAATTGCCGGAACCGCAACGCCAAGGCGGACGTGCGGGCGCTGGTGGAAATGGAGACGCGCCGCCGCGGCTTGTTGACCGAGGTCCAAGAGTTGAACCGCCGGGCCAACGAGGTTTCCAAGACGATCGGCCAGGCGAAGACGCCCGAGGAACGGGAAGCTCGCAAGGAGGAAGGCCGCCAGCTGCGGCAGCAGAAGGACGCGGCCCAAGCCGAACACGACCGGCTGGACGCCGAGATCACCACCATCCAGTTGACGATCCCCAACCTGTCGCACCCGGCCGCGCCCGTGGGCGTGGACGACCAGGCCAACCTGGAACTGCGCCGCGGCCGGTACGAGCCGCGAAAGTTCGATTTCGAACCGCTCGACCACGTGGCCCTGTGCGAGAAGCTCGACTTGCTGGATCTCGAAGGCGGCGCGCGCACGACCGGTCACGGTTTCTATTTCTTCCGCAACGAAGCCGTGCTGCTGGAACTGGCCTTCCAGCGGTACGCGTTGGAAGTGCTGATGTCCGAGGGCTTCACGCCCACCATCACGCCCGACTTGGCCCGCGACTCGATCATCCAAGGCACCGGCTACATCCCGCGCGGTCCGGAAACGCAGATCTACAGCATCGAGAATTCGGACTTGAGCCTGGTCGCAACCGCCGAGATCACGCTGGGCGGGTTGTACGCCGAGCAGACGCTGGACGCCGACCAGCTGCCGGTCAAGTTGTGCGGCGTCAGCCACTGTTACCGGACCGAAGCCGGGGCGCACGGCCGGGCCACCCGCGGCATTTACCGGGTGCACCAGTTCACCAAGATCGAGATGTTCGCCTTTACGCTGCCCGACCAGAGCGACGCGATGCTGGACCACCTGTGCGCGCTGGAATGCCGCCTGTTCGACGGCTTGGAAGTCCCCTATCGCGTCGTCGATACGGCCACCGGCGATCTGGGCGGGCCGGCGTACCGCAAGTTCGATCTCGAGGCCTGGATGCCCGGCCGCGGCGAGTGGGGCGAAGTGACCAGCACGTCGAACTGCACCGACTATCAGGCCCGGCGGCTGAACGCCCGCTACAAGATTAAAGGCGAAAAGGGCACGCACTATGTGCACACCCTGAACGGCACCGCGATCGCCGTCAGCCGAGCCATGATCGCCGTGCTCGAGAACCACCAACAAGCCGACGGCTCCATCGTCGTCCCCGCAGCCCTGCGGGCCTGGGTCGGCAAAGACCGGATTGAGCCGCGAAGGTAGTGCGCTGTGAACGCTGAATATTGGGGTGCCTGGGATCGGGTGCCTGGGGTCGAGCGCAGCGAGCCCCCAGTGCCAAGACTGGGGGTTCGCCACTCGTACCTCGTGGCTCGACCCC
>CAIYOB010000028.1 GCA_903927685.1 uncultured Planctomycetaceae bacterium | reverse complement strand
TCGATCGTCCCGCCGGGGTTCGCGGGATCGTGATACGTGCCGAAGTAGAAAGCCAGCGAGTTGTCGATCGGGTCCGTGGTCACGCCCACGTCGCCCCGGACGAGGTTGCCGTCGGCGTTGGCCTGCGGCGTCAGGGTATCCAGGGGGCCGCGTTTCCACTGGCCGGCAGTCGGCGCAGTCGTGGTGGGTGGATTGGTGAACACGTCCGCCACGTCGTGACTCCACGCCGGGCCGTCGGCGTGGACCGGAGCTACGTAGTCGTTGGCGTCCGGGTCCAGCGCACGGAAGATCGGCAGCGGCAGGAAATCCTCGAACGTGAATTTTTCGAAATCGGCCAGCACAAAGTTGTATTTCAACCGGTACGTCACCGTATCGCCGGGCGTCAGCACCAGCGTCGGCGGCACGACCGTGTTGCCGTTGACCGCATAGATCGTCTTGCTCCACGAGCCTTTTGTGATGTTCCCGCCGGCCCCGTCGCTGTCGGCCTCGCTGGAGCCGGTCGGGATCAAACCGGCGGTCAGTACGTCGCCGACAATCGTGGCCCGGTTGCTGATCGGATCGTCCTCGTTCAGGCTGGGGTCGCCGGACGGAAACGTCTCGCGGTACTGGTCCAGCACCCGCGTGCGGAACACGATCTGGCCCGTGGTCGCCCCGCGGTTGAAGTTGCGGTTCAGGAACAGGCCGCCGACCAGCTGATCGTCCAGGCCGCTGTCCCGCAGCCGCTTGGAGATGTCGAACTGCAGGGTGGTCTCGCCGGTGTGCAGCGGATCCGACCCACCGGCGCCGTTCCCCTGGGTACCGTCCCTGTCCACCGAGTAATAGTAGTTGGCGCCGCCGCCGAACGGCGCCGCCGTGCCGGAAAGGCTAAAGGTCAGCGCCGGCGTGCTGGAACCAGCTTCGCTAATTGTCAAGTTCGGATGGCCGAGTTGCGGGTCGGTCGGATCAAAGTTGTTGCCGTCCGACAGGATGTCGGTCACGAACAGGTTGTCGAAGGCGAAGAAGTCGGAGACCTGGAAGGCGATCGTCCATTGGACGACGTCGTCCGGCGTCAGCCCGGCGGCCCCGTTGTCGATGACGATCGTCGGCCCGCTCTTCTGCAAGGCGATCGACTCCTCGCGGAGCATCGGCGTGACTGTGTCGGTGTCGCTGACCGGCGTGATGGGGTCGCGGGTGTCGATCGGGTCCCACGAGCCGGTCCCGGTCACCGTGTTGTTCTCGGCCACCTTGTCGCCTGTGGCAGGAACGATGACCGGCGTCGCGGGGCTGCGGAACTCGGCGATGTAGTAATTCACCGTGACCGTCGCCGAGTTCGTGACCGTGGTGTCGATCCGTACCTGCACGTTGTTGTCCGCCGGGGCCGGGGCCGTGTACGGCGGCGGCGTCACGGCGGGCGGCGCGTCAAGGATCGTGTAGCTGGACGTCGCCGCCCCGTTGACCGTCACCGACGCAATGCCGGTGTAGATGTGGTTCGGCGGCAGGACGTCGGTCAGGGTCAAGTTCGTGATCGGCTGGCCCGGCGCGATCTCGACGTTCCAGATGTACTGGCGCGGATAATTCGGCCCCGTGGCTGTCTCGCCCCTCGCTCCATCGTCGTCGCCCGGACCGACGTATTCCTTGGTCACCTCGAAAATGATCGGGTTGACGGAATCGGTCGCCGGACCCGAGCGGAGTGGCGGGTCCGTGGTCGGATCGTCGAACTCGTTCGCCCCATAGCGAAATCCGCCATACGCGGTCACGGTCAGCGGCACGTTCAAGTCGGCCAGATTGCTCATGCTGGCCGAGACATTGACGACCGCCGGCGTCTGACCGGCCGTAAAACTGCCGAAGGGCAGCATCAGCACGACCAGCTCGTCCCCTGCCCCCGCCGCGCCGTTGGGGTGGTTCACCACGATCGGAATGCCCGACCCGTTCACGGCGAACGGATGGACCGCCTGTCCGGCCGCGTTGAACGGGACTCGCACCGGCGTCAGCGTCGTGCCCAGAAACGTGGCGCTGTTCAACGTCAGCCCGTCGTCGACCGCCGCTCCGGCCCCATCAGCCCCCAGCACGGGGATGATCAGATCGACGTACGGCCCGTAGCCGGTCGCCACCGTGTCCGTGTTGTCGAACGTGACGGTGAAGTTGACGTTTTCGCCGATAAACGCCGTGCCCGGCACATCCAGCAAAACGGCCGGCACCGGCGCCAACAACCGGCGATCTTCGAGCGACTCAAACCACAGCTTCCGCCGCGAAGGCCGTGTTGCGGGACGGTCCGGGAGGCGAGAACGTCGCGAATTCGAGCGGCGGGCGGCGCGGGATGACATGGCAGAAATCTCCTGCGAATGGGACGAACACCTGGGGAAACAAGGTTGGGTCTAGTTCTTTGAACTTCAAGCGAGCCTCCCTGCGGCTTCAGCGGGCACCCGGCGATCATGCCCCACTTGCTCAATCCGATAAACGGAGCGTAATGTGTTTTCCTAAGAAATCAATGATACAACTTAAGAAATGCGCCTAAGAATATGACTTAAGTATCGCAACTCTATACTAGGAAAAGACCCCAGCACGGAGTGTGAAATATCCCTAATCTCGGAAACTGCGGCCATTGCCTGCCGCACTCGAATCTGTCCGGTGGTGGGGATACGAACGAGAAGTCGAATTTGACCCGCGCGAAAAGGTGGAGTCCGCGTCACCGTCGTTCCGCGAGCTGCGCCCTGGAACAAGGCTGCTTCAAGTCCTTCTCAATCGCGGAAGATGAGCACTTTCTGGCGGCGTGTCGTTCGTGTGGAGCAAAACCCGTTGCGGGCAAAGCGGGCGGAGGACTGGCATCCCTGTTCTGCGAACGGACTCCACTTGCGCCGAGGAGGACCGACTGGTCACGAGCGAGTGGCTGGCGAATCTGAGCGTGGCCTACGTCATTCGCATTCCCTCGGGCTTCGGCTACCTCACGGAATTCGAACTGGAACGTTACAGAATCACGGATCGCCTGTTCCTGGTCACGCCCGACGGCACGACGTTGGCGGAGTGGTGAGTCAGGGCGGGCGTGGCCGGCGTGTGGCGCTGCTTACTCGCCCGCCGCTGGACGGCCAAGAACCGGCGAACAGGCCCTATCGGCGGGCGAGTCAGCAGTGCGGATGCGCTGTCAGCGTTCGACGGGCTGGCGGGTTCTGCAACCGCCCGCCCCACGCCACCCGCACGGCTAACTCGCCCACCGGCCGCGAACGTTCCGAAGGCCGGGTTGTTCGGCGGTGGGCGAGTGAGCCGTGCCACACCGAGTCGCCGCATGACCTCCGGGCATCAGAAACCGAGGCTGGTGAGCGCCCGGTCGAACAGGTCCGGGACGATCCGGGACCGGGACGGCAGCGCATCGACTTCGTCGTCCCCATCGTCCAGCACCGCCAGCAGGGCTTGCTCGTGGTGCTGCTGAGTCGGACGGCCGGACAATCGCTCACCGTGCGGCCGGGATTGGGCGACGGAGAAGTCGTGGCCCCCGGACAAACGCCGCTCCAGGCCCAACAAGTCCCCGCCGCGATCCTGCGCCGCGAGCGTCCGCTCCGACGGCGCCACGCCCGCGAACGAGATTCCGGGGGACCAGACCTCCGGGGAGATCTCGCCCGCCATCAGTTCGCCGGCGTGCTGGTCGGCGTCCAGGTCGGCCAAGCCCAGCAGGTGCCCGAACTCGTGCGCCAACACGTGCCCCAGATCGACTCCGCCGGCCTGCGTTGCCCGGCCCCTGCTCCCGGCTCCGTGCTCCCCGCTCAGCGACCACCGACCACCGACCGGGGACCAGCCGTATCCGCCTGCGTCCGCGTCCAGCCAGACCGTATTTGTCGTCGGCGAGGCCAGTCCCAGGTGCCGCTCCGGCAGATCCGCGACCACGATCGTGGCTCGGCCGAGCGTAGCCGCCGCCGCCGGATCCGAGGCAGCCCAGTACGCGATCGCCCGGGCGACCGCCTCCGCCGGCACTGACCTGATCGCAGGGCCCGGCAGCTGCGGGACGTCGGCCCCCGCCGAGGCCAGCAGCGGCGAGACCCGCTCGATCCGCACCGCATCGGCGACCACAAACTCGTTGGCCCCCACGTCCGTCAGCGAGACCACCAGCGTCCCG
Organism: uncultured Planctomycetaceae bacterium; assembly: GCA_903927685.1. The sequence continues at coordinate 207 of CAIYOB010000028.1, read as the reverse complement.
TCTGTCACAACGACTCCTGCTCGCAGGTCCGCAAACGACCTGCCCGACTCCAGGAAGGACGTGAACGAGGAATGGCTCGGCGCCAATTCCTGGTTCACCGCCACCGTCCCGCCGCCGTCGCTGATCGTGTACGTCGCATTGGTCGCCCGGTTCGAGTGCTGGACCCAGGTCGTCGAGACGCGATACGTGCCCGCCGGCAAGTCGGTG
>CAIYOB010000027.1 GCA_903927685.1 uncultured Planctomycetaceae bacterium | reverse complement strand
GCCTGGCGCATGATCTGCCAAGGCGGTCCCGGGATGTCTTTCATCGCGACGTCCAGCGTCGCCTTGGCTTTCTCGAACTCGCCGAATTGCGTGTACAGCGAGGCCAAGGTCAGATACGCATGCGTCGGTGAATTCTCATGCGGTTTGGCCAGATACTCTTCGTGGGCGCGGACCGACCACACCGGCTCGCCACCCAGGAACGTGTACATCGGAACCTCGTGGCCGTCGCCGATGTCGTTTTTCTGCAGGTACACCCAGGTGATCTTGAGCGCCTCGCGATGCGTCTCGACGCGGCCGAACCCCAGCAGGCGGCGGACCTCCAGCCGCGCGTCCTTCCAGGGCTTGGCGGTGTCCCACTGCGTTTGAATTCCGGCCAGCCACGGCGGCGGGACTTGCAGCTTTGCCAGCAGGTCGGCGAGCGTGGGACGCTCGGCCGGCGGCGCCGACGCCGGTGAAATCGCCGTCTCTTGAACGCTCGCCTCGGCGGTAGTGGGCACGTCGGGTTGCGCCGCAGCGGGAGCCACCGCGACGGCCGGTGGGCCGGGCGGGTCGGCTTTCGTCGTGACTTCCTCGAAGGTTGCCGACGGGCTGGGCGCCGGCGGAAGCTCGACCGCCGGGGCGGCAGATGCCGTCGCCTGGGCATCGCCTGGGGGCTCGGGCGAGGCCGCCTCGGTGGACGCGACGGGCGACGGCGCCGTTTCGACGGCTGGCGGACGTGCGTCGTTCGAGCAACCGGCCAGCGCGATCACCGCCAACAGCGTCCTCGGGGCAATCGAACGTAGAGCGGAGCGAGTGCAAGAGTCAAATCTCATGGCAAGTTCCTATCCGCGCCGTGAACGTAGCCCGGACAACGCCCTGGTGCGTTGTCCAAGCTAAGAATTGGGGTTTGGGTGCCTGGGGTCGAGCCACGAGTGGCGAGCCCCCAGTTCTTGCCGCTGGGGGCTCGCTGCACTCGACCCCAGGCACCCCAACATTTGGCATGGACAACGCCTTAGGTTGCTCGGCGCACCAGGACAGCGCTGGCCTGGCCTTGCGGTGTGACACTGGCCTTCAGGAAATTATCCCCCGCCGGCTCGCCGGCCGTCCGTACCGCGTGAATCGGACAGCTCGGGTCCGGCGTCTCGTAGTTGAGGATCGGAAAGAGCGTGCCGTGCCGCAGCGCCAGGACGCTGGCGATCAATTCCACCAGTCCGCCGGCCGCACCCAGGTTGCCCATGAAGCTCTTGGCGGCCGTGACCGGGATTGGGCGGCTGCTGGATCCGAATACCGCCTTGATCGCTGCTGCTTCGTCTTCGTCGCACTTCCGCGTCGCCAGACCGTGGGCATGGTAGTGGCCCACCTGGTCCGGCGACAAACCGGCCTTGGTCAGCGCCTGGTGGCACACGTTTTCCAGCGCCTGCCGGATGTCGCCGCCGGTCCCGGGATGGGCGACGGCCGAAGAACCGAACCCGACGATTTCGGCCAGGATGTTCGCGCCCCGGGCTTGGGCGGCACCAAGCTCCTCGACGACGATCACTCCGGCCCCTTCTCCCAGCACCATCCCCGTCCGATTCAGATCAAACGGACGCGACATTTTTTCCGGAGGGCCGTCTCCCGCTGCGCACTGCTCCTGCAGGGCAACGTGGATGGTCCGCAGCGGATGCAGTCGCGTCCCCGTCGCCCCCGCCAGCATGATGTCGGCATGCCCGCGGACGATCGT
>CAIYOB010000026.1 GCA_903927685.1 uncultured Planctomycetaceae bacterium | reverse complement strand
GCCGCTCGGGTGAGCGCGCGATGGCCCTCTGCCCGTGGGAGTTTGTGGACGAACTCGAGCGTTGGGTGCAGGCCTTCTCGCAGCGGGCTTCCGACCGCTGGGCGTATCATCTGCGGGCGGAAATGGAAACGCTGCAAGCCCTGCCGGTCGCGGCGATGCAAGCGGAACTCAGCCGACAGATCGGCAGGAGTGAAGATCTGACGCGGCGGCTTCTTGGCGATGGAGATCCCGAAAAGGCTGAACAAAGGATCGTGGCGGCCTTTGATGCCTACCGGTTGGCCACACGGCCGGCCGCGCATGACGGTCAATCGGCCGAACGGCGGTTCACCGACAGCCAGGCGTTCTCCCAATTTGTCAGTCTCTGCCAGTCCGCATCGTTTCTAGCACGAGGGAGGGACGAATGACGACGATCGGCTTGACCCTAGAACCGCTGGACGTTCTGTTCTTCCGCGATGGCCGCCCCTTTGGTGCGGCCACCAGCGGCGCCAGCGCCTTGCCCCTGCCGCAGACACTCGCCGGAGCGATCTGGACGGGCCTTCTCGAAACGCACGGCTGCGACTTCGCCCGGTTGCAGTCCGCATTGCGCGAGCGAGGGGACCTGGCCGCGGCGATTGCGTCCGCCGGTGGCCCACCCTGGATCGCCGCGCTGGGCGTCCGCGGCCCCTGGCTGGCCAGGCGGCCGGCCTCCGGCGAACTCGAAGTGCTCGTTCCTGCTCCCGCCGTGTTGCACGCGGACAAATCGCGGCACGCGACGGCGGAACGCAGATTGCATGCCTTGCGGCCCCTACCGCCCGGCCGGTTGCCCGGCTGGCGGCCGCCGGAATCCGCGCCCGGCCTGTGGCCGCTTTGGCTCCGGCATCCCCAGCCCACGCAGCCCGCGACGGGTTACCTGACCCCGGCCGGCTTGCAGGCGTTCCTGGCAGCGAAGCCAGTCCCCGCGAATCAACTCGTCGGCGCGGAACAGCTGTTCGATTACGACCGGCGCACGGGGATCGGCATCGATCCTGATCGGCTTTCGGCGGAGGAGAGCCGCATCTACGGGGCGACCTTCTTGGCTCTCAAGCCGGAGGTGAGCCTGTATGCCGAAGTGGTGCTGCCCCGCGAGGTCGATCGCTCGGCCTTTCCATGTATTGAGACCTTGGCCTTCGGCGGCGAGGGACGACGGGTCCGGGTTCACTCGCTGGAACGCCCCTTTCCTTGGCCCGAACAGGCGCCCGCCAGACGCGGGGAGAAGCCGCTGGTGCTGCTCATCACGCCCGGTCTGTTCCGCGAATCCTGGAAACCGGCGGCCTTGAACGGCCGGCTTGTGGCCGCGGCCGTTCCCGGCAGCGTGGCCGTCTCCGGCTGGGACCTGGCCCGCGGCGGTCCCAAGCCCAATCGTTTTGCCGCTCAGGCCGGCAGCGTCTACTTTCTGGACCAGTTTCCGAACAACGACCTTACGCTTCTGCCCGACTCCCTGGCGGATCGACCCGACGATCAGGCCCAGGGCTGGGGCTGCTATTTGAAAGGAGTGTGGATTGATGAGTAACGCCCATTCGTCAGCAACCGCCATGCTGTTCCTGCATGCCCAGACGTCGCTGCATCCCGGCTCCGGCACAGCCCTAGGGGTCGTAGATCTGCCGGTGCAGCGCGAGCGTCACACGCAGTGGCCCTTGATCCCGGGGTCGGCCCTGAAGGGTATCCTCCGCGATGCGTGCCGTGAGAAGGCCCGCGAAAGCTACGGAGGCGACCGCCGCCGCGCGAATGAAGAAGACGCCCAGTTGGTCGCCGCCTTTGGGCCGGGCAAGATCAGCGGCGAGGCCAGCACGCATGCCGGCGCGATCAGCGTCTCCGACGCTCGCCTGCTGGCGTTTCCAGTGCGTTCGTTGCGCGGCGTCTTCGCCTGGGTGACCTGCCCCGCGGTCCTGGAGCGATTGAACCGGGATCTGACGCTCGCGCGGCGGGCCCCCATCGACTCGCTTCCCCAACTCGATCCGCGGAAGCGCGAACAAGCCGCCTGCCGCCCCGATTCGCCGTTGCTGTTGCAAGATGGTGCAGCGCAGAAGCTGATCCTGGAAGAGTTTGAGTTCACCTGGGCCGCCGGCGTGGACGCCGTGGCTCAGTGGCTGTCCGACCATGCCGTGTTGGACCCGTTCACCAAGGAACGAATCAAGAGTCACCTGGTCGTTCTCCAGGACGATGACTTCACGCACTTCGTCCGCCATGCCACCGAAGTCGTCGCCCGGATCGGCCTGGACTACGAGAAGAAGACCGTCAAGGAAGGCGCGCTGTTCTACCAGGAGTTCCTGCCGCCGGAGACGTTGTTTTACTCGCTCGTATTCGCCAACGACAGCCGGTTTGAGAAACATCCCGCCAAGGCAGCCAATGTGCTCAGCTATCTCGACCAACGGCTGGCCGAAGTCGGGCTGCTGCAAGTTGGGGGCGACGAGACGACGGGCAAGGGCATTTGTGTCGTGAGCTTGGACACGGGAAAGGAAGGTGGGCAATGACCACAACCACTCCACACGCTCAACCGAGTCTCGACCAGCGGCGAGCAGGCCATGCCTGGCAAGCCATCCAGCGAGCGAAGGGCTGTGAGTCGCCCAAGAAGTTCGGCGGGCAAGCCAAGAAGCTTCCCGTGCGGATCATGGCCTCGGGCCTAGGGCAGGCCCTGGCCTTTCTCAAGGCCAAGAAATACGCTCCCGGCTTGATTGCCGAGTTGTCCGATTGGATCGCCACGCGGATCCCGCCGGCGGCCAGCGGACCCAAGGACCTGTTGGAACGCGTGATCAAGAGCGATTCCGACTTTCTCCGCCGGGCGACCGACGAGGTCCTGGCCTATCTGCAGTGGCTGAACCGATTCGCCGAGGCGGAGGGATTGACAGAAGGAGAGAACGAATGAACTTGATCGAGCCACTTCCCGAGGCGGTCCGCGCGAAGCTGCGCCACAACACGCACCCGGGGCTGATGCTGGACAAGTTTGCCAAATCCTGGGATCCGGATGCCCGGGACGATGCGCGGGGCGGCGGCCTGTCTGAACGGATCCAGAAGCCGGCCCTGGAGGACGTCGTGCGGCTTAGCCAGGCTCAGCCTCCCGGCTTGGTTTTCAGCGAGTTGCTGGCCCGCCGCCAGCGGGTCCTGAGGGCGGCCCAGGCCGCCACGTTTTCCTGCCGCACCGCCGGGCCGCTGACACTGCACCTGGCCCGCGCGTCGGCCCTGGAGAACGCGGGCATCTGCCTGCATCCCGTGTACGGTTTCACCTACCTGCCCGGGGCGGGGCTGAAGGGCTTGGCCCGCTCGTTCGCCGAAACCGTCTGGTTCCCCGCACAATATGCGGGCGACGAGATGGGGAGGCCGAAGGACGAAGTCGAGCGCAAGAAGGCCGG
>CAIYOB010000025.1 GCA_903927685.1 uncultured Planctomycetaceae bacterium | reverse complement strand
GAGGCATTGCTGGCCAACCCACTGGTTTGCGAAGCGCCGATCCTGTTTGTCGAGCGACAGCAGTATGCGCCCGATCACCACAACACGGGCACCGATTTTCAGCCGGGCGAGATCAGCGCCAACGGCGTCCGCGCCGGCGCGGCGATCAAGACGGTGGACGTCGGCCGCGGCGGATGCGTACGGACGCTGCTGACCGCCCCGGGCGGCGTGGTCCGCGACCTGGACGTGGACTACGACGGCAGGCGGATCGTCTTCGCGATGCGGCACGATGCCCAGGACAGTTTTCACATCTTTGCCGTGAACGGCGACGGCAGCGGCGTGGTGCAGCTCACGCAGGCCTCGCCGGACACGGACCTCGATCCGGCTTGGCTGCCCGATGGCCAGATCGTGTTCTCCAGCACGCGCGATAACAAGTACTGCGGCTGCAACCGGCACATCCAGGGCAACCTGTTCATCATGACGGCCGCGGGCGCTAACATCCGCCAGATCAGCCGCAACAACCTGTTCGACTCGCGGCCGTCGGTCATGCCCGATGGACGCATCCTGTACGACCGCTGGGAGTACGTGGATCGGGCCTATGGGCCGTCGTTCGGCCTGTGGACCGTGAACCCCGACGGCTCGCAACACGCCCTGTACTACGGCAACAACGCCTGGTCGCCCGGCGCCATCTTTGACGCCCGGATCATCCCCGGGACTCAAGACTGCGTTGCGATCTTCAGTTCGTGCCACGATCGGCCGTGGGGCGCCATGGTGGTCCTCGACCGCCAGCGCGGTCTGGACGGCGCTGAACCGGTGGTGCACAGCTGGCCCGGCGATCTTCGGGAGTACCTCCGCAACAGCACCGATTACCGCCAAGGCCAGGACGCGGGGCATCCCGTCGTCGGCCAGATCGACGCGTTTCGCGCGCTGCCGGTCAAATATGAGGATCCGTATCCGCTCAGCGATCCCGAGACCGGGCAAGCCGCGGGGCAGTACTTCCTCTGTTCCCGCATGACGGGACAAGGCGAACAGATGGGCATCTACCTGCTGGACACGTTCGGCAACGAGATCCTGTTGCACGCACCCGAGCCAGCACCGCAGGCCGGCCTGAACGAGACGCTGGGCTGCTTCGACCCGCTGCCCTTGGCCGCCCGCCCGCGGCCGCCGGTCCTGCCGCCGCAGGTGGACTACGCCCAGCCGATCGGCACGTTCTTCGTGACCGACGTCTACCGCGGGACCGGCCTGGAGCAGGTGCCGCGGGGGACGATCAAGAAGCTGCGCGTCGTGGAGGCGCCGCCGAAGCGCAACTGGACCGGCCCGATGTGGAACATGGACACCTTCCAGGCGCCGGCGATGAACTACAACTGCACCAGCAACAAGCGGATCCTCGGCGATGTGCCCGTCGAGGCCGACGGCTCGGCGCATTTTGAAGTCCCGGCCGACAAGTTCATTTTTTTTCAAGCCCTCGACGCCAACGGGATGATGGTGCAGTCCATGCGCAGCGGGACCACGATCCAGCCCGGCGAGCGGACCGGTTGCGTCGGCTGCCACGAGGGGCGACTGTCCGGGGCCGCGCTGCCGACGGATCTGCCCCTGGCGCTGCGCCGCGAACCGAGCCGGCTCGAGCCGTGGTACGGTCCGCCGCGCGAGTTCAACTACCTGACCGAGGTCCAGCCGGTGTTCGACCGCTACTGCGTGCGGTGCCATGACTACGGCCAGCCGGCGGGCGAGAAACTGAACCTGGCGGGCGACCTGGGGCTGGTGTTCAACACGTCCTACTTGGAACTGCATCGGAAGTCCGCACGGCGCTGGTTCCCCGATCCGCCGGGCGGGCAGAAATTGTTGATCAAAGCCGTGCACGACGGCCCGCCGGAAGTCCTGCCGGCCTATGCCTGGGGCTCGCATCGCAGCCGCTTGGTCGACGTCCTGCGGGCCGGCCACGAGGACGTCGAACTGGATCGCGAGAGCTTCGCTCGCATCGTGACTTGGATCGACATGAACGCGCCGTACTACGGCTCGTATTACAGTGTGTACCGCGACCACGTCTACGGCCGCGCGCCGCTGGACGACGCGCAGCTGGCGCGATTGGCCGAGCTGACCGGGCTGCCCTACAAAGTCCCCGCCGAACACGTCAATTTGAATCACACGTCCCTGGCCGGCACGGAACTGGATGGTTCGCAAGTGAACTTCACGCGGCCCGAACTGAGCCCGTGCCTGGCCCGATTCGCCGACCAGCACGACCCGCGTTATGGCGAGGCACGCGCGATCATCCAAGCCGGCCAAGACCGCTTGGCGGCCCAGCCGCGCGAAGACATGCTGGGTCCCCGGGCCGTGCCGGTCGCCACGCTGGACCGGGAACGGGACGACCGATGCCAGCGGCAATCGCAATGCGAAGCCGCCGCACGTCAGGCATTGACTCCGCAGCGCTGAAACTCGGAAATGAACGGCACCTGCGGCACGAATTCGCGTTGGGGGAGATATCGTGACACCGGTACGTGTGATCGTGGACGAAGGCAATGGTCCGAACACGGCGACATGGCTCCAGTTTCAGCGAGTCCTGGGCGGACGCCCCGCGGAGTACCTGTTTCTCGCGGAAGCACATCCGGGCATTCCTGACGTCGAAATTCTGGACAAACTGCTGGGACCCGAAACCATCTTGTTGACGCGCGATCGCGTCCTGCACATGCTGGCCCTGGCACGCGGATTCCGGTCCTACACGCAGAACGAACACGGGCAACTCACGCGGCGGCCGTTGCCCGGCGTGCGTCCGTCGGAGCCGCCCCGGAGCGTCCTCCGCGAACTCCAGGATGACTACCGTTATCGTCCGAATGATCTTTCCAATCGCCTCAAGGTGGGGCTGAGCGACCGGCATTTCAAGCGTTACCGCACGGCGCGACGGCGCATTCGCAGTCACTTCGGCGCGGCGGCCGCCATCAGCCAAGCGGCGCTTACGATAGGCGCCCAGGACACCTCGCGAGGCGTGCTTTGCGGTTTTGCATTACACGTCGCCGGCAACTCCGGAGTCTCGGGCTTGCGGGCCAGTGAGGGCTATTGCCTGCCGGCCGACGGGCACGCCGAACCGGCGTATGCGGTGCTGCATGCCCTGCGAGACCAGTTCTTGCTGCAACTCGACCAAGTCCCGACCCAGCTGTTTATCATTCCGCCAGCGGTCCACGACCTGTGCCAGCGTTTGCTGCATCCGCCTGCGCTCGCGGTGCCGCTACACCAAGCGTTGGGCAAGCTCCTGCAAGGCGTCCGGGGGCTGACGGTCCAGCCGTGCCTCAAGGGCCGGTTCTTCGATGCGATGACGCACAAACTGGATCTACTTCGCCGACGCTCGAACAACGAAGTCACCACCGTCGATTTCGCCCAGCTCACCGCCAGCCTGCTGGGGGATCACGAAGCCGAATCGATTTGCCCCCCCCTCGCGGACTCGGCAGATCATCCGGCCGCGCAGAGCCAGAGCCAGCGTCCTCCGCCCCCGTCCGATTGAACCGGCATCCAACGTGCCTTGGCCGGTCCGCGCAGCCTCACAATTCCCACCCCTGCCGGTACTCGCGGCGGACGAAGGCGTTGGCAGCGGGCAGGTTGGTGACCTGCATGTTGGCGGCGTCCCATTCGATGCGGGCATCGACCCGTTTGGCGATGTTGCCCAGGCAGCAAACTTCCGCCAGCGGACCCGAGTACGAGAAATCGGCGCCCGCCGGATCGCCGCTCTTGCAGGCCCGCACCCAATCCTGTTCGTGGCTGTCGGGCACGCGCGGCAGGGTCTTGTCCGGCAACTTGGCTTCCCGCATCTTGGACTCCGGGATGATGCGCGGGCTGTC
>CAIYOB010000024.1 GCA_903927685.1 uncultured Planctomycetaceae bacterium | reverse complement strand
GTACAAGCGACTGAGCGTACTGCGAGTGCGCAAAATCCCCATTTTGCGCAAGCATAAGTGAGACTATCGGTATCGCAATCGAAACTAGCTCAGTGCAACTTTGCTACGGTGCAAAATCGGCGTAAACTGAATCGGATCAGCATTTTTCAACGATTATAGTCATAAAGTCGGTCAGCACAAGAAATCGGTTGTCTTTGCGCCAATCGTCGCGGCTTGGCCGCCCCCTGCCTGGACTCGGCTTGTCTGGGCATTCAAGAACGCGATCTTCATGGAGAATCCAGGCCTGCTCAACTCCGCGACGGCTTGGACGTTCGCCCCAAAGGTGTCAGGAAGCCTTGTGGACGGTTATTCCCCGCCCTCGCCAAGTCCAGAGTTTACCGCAGTAAAGATGGCTCTCAACGGGGAAAAGTTCCCCCTCTCCGTCCCTGGGGAATCGCGAGCAACCCACGTCTGATGCCGGTCCTCGACACGCTCGGAGAACGACAGAACGAGCCCGGGACTGAGGCTGATTTGCCTTCCGTCCTACCAGACAACGGTCTGTATCAGCTGCGGCCAGAATTTGCCGGTTCCCTGTTGGCAGCGCAAGCATTTGACATCGCTCCGCCGCCCCAGCGCTGCGGATGCAAAGAAACGGTTTCGCCGGTCGCTAACAAATAGCAGCACCCGAAAATTAGCCTGTTTCGCCAGATTAACCGTTGAAGTTTTAGGGGACATAGGTAGTCTGGGTAATCAGAGATCAGATTCCGTAACGTCACGTACGGAATCGTTAGGGTAATTCGCCGCGAAGGGTTTCACTGTGGCTTCAGAAATCGGCCAGATGGTCACCGAGCTTTGCACCGATCCAATGGTACAGTCCAGTCGTTCGTCAGGCGTAAGCGAAAAAGCACTGGTCATCAGTCGCGATACCGTGATGGCGCAGACGCTCCAAGGGTATCTTCGTCAAGATTACGGTTGCGATGCGGACTATGTGAACAGCTATTTCGCAGCCGAACAACGCCTGAGGGGTACTGGCCGCCAGTGCGTGTTTCTGGATCTACGTCCCGACCACTATCAGGAGGATCCGAAGTCCCTGCTGGATTTCCTGGTGCGACAAGATAGACGCAAGAACCCGGTTGTTTCGATCGGCTGTGACGGTTATCGCTGCGAATGGGCGGACATCGCGGATTCTGCCGTGTGCGCGCATCTTCACATCCCCTTTGACCGAGATCAATTGGAACGCGTCCTGCGTCAGGAACTGACCGCGAACTTGCGGATGAAGCCGAGTCCGACGACGGATTGCCGACAAGTTCAAACATCGCACATCACCTACCGCACATACACACCTCAGGTCTTTCAGATTCTGGAGCACCTGACCCGGGTCGCCGTGCACGACGTCACGATTCTGTTGGTCGGCGAAACGGGCACGGGCAAGACGACGCTGGCTCGGATGGTGCACGACTTGTCCCCCCGATCACAGGGCAGATTCTATGCGTTGGCCTGTGGGGCGCTTCCTCCAGAGTTGATCGAAAGCGAGTTGTTCGGCCACGTGAAAGGCGCGTTCACCGGTGCCGAAAGGAACAAGGAGGGCAAATTCGAGATCGCGAACAGTGGGACTCTGCTGTTGGACGAAATCGATTGCCTGGATCAGAACCAGCAGATGAAGTTGCTGCGGGTCATCGAGACGGGGGAATTCGAACGCGTCGGCTGCAATGACACCCAGAAGACCGATGCACGACTGATCGCGGCATCAAACGTGGATTTGAAAGGCTTGGTTGACCGAGGTCAGTTCCGTGCGGACCTGTATTACCGGTTGAGCGTGCTCGAGTTCAGAGTTCCCCCGCTGCGCGAGCGTCCGTTCGACATTGTACCCCTGACCCTCGGTTTTGTGGAAGAATTCCGCGAAAAGCATGGGATTACGATTCGCCGAATCCACCCCGAGTTCCTCCAGCGTCTACGCTACTACGACTGGCCCGGCAATATCCGCGAGTTGAAAAACCACGTCGGACGTGCGGTTCTGTTCAGCCACAACGGGCAACTGACTCCGGCGGATCTGGCACCCAACATTCTGGAAGCGACGGAGCATGGTCCTGTCGAGAAACGCTTGCTTCGCTCGGGAAACACGCTGTCGGAGCGCGTGGCCAGCACCGAACACGAACTTCTGGTTCGAGCACTCGAGGAACACGGCCATAATCGGACCGCGACGGCAAAGGCGCTGGGCATTAGTCGCGTCGGACTGTACAAGAAGATGAAAAAATACGGGATGCTCGAGCCGAAACGGAACCGAGTCGGTATTGCGATTGCGGATTGAAGGGCGTTGGCTGGTGAGTTGGCGGACGACCAATTTGGCCGAACAGCACACGGCAGAATAAGAAATCTGTAGCACATAAAGAGGTTGTGTACTCGCTCCTTGTGCTAAGTTTGGTTGTCGCGATACGAGACTGCTATCAAGGGTTATCACCAGCGCGAGACATCCAACGCACCGAGCGACAGAAGTAAGTCCTGCCGTAAGTGCTTATTCAGAAGGCATTTTCATCAATGGCAGTGGGCTGAGAATGCGGAGATGCCGTATGCGGCACGAGAAACCCGATTGACGGCATGGAATATGCCATCCATGTGATGGGTGAGTACACACCGGCGATGGACACACAAGCTACGATGGGAGCAAAGCATGCACCAGATCTTCTCCATATTTGGCAGGCGAATGGCAAGCCTTCGAGCGCTTCTGAGAGAGGTTGATGGCTCGGTATTCGTCGAGTACTTGCTGTTGCTGACGCTGGTGGGGATCGGCGTCATCGTGGGTTTGGCTGCCGTTCGGACCGCTCTGATCAATGAGTTGGTGGATTTGGCTACCGCCATCAGTTCGATTGCAATCTAAGTAAGGACTTAGTGTGTCCACAAGTACGGAACTTCGAGAGACGCCCATTCCGGCGCAGGCGAGTCTCCAGGCAGCCCCGCGTTTCGCCGTGCATTGGACCGTGATGCCGGTAGTGGCTGCCTTTGCCGCCTTCTACGCGTATCTGAGCTACATCCCATTGTTCTACACCGACATTTGGGGGCATGTCAGCTACGGAAGATGGATGTTGGAGCACCGTGCGTTGCCCACGGAGGATCCGTTTCTGCCCCTGTCGAAGGGAATGCGGGTCGTCGATAGTTCGTGGCTCAGTCAATTGTTGCTGGGGTGGGGCGACTCCTGGAACGGGCCCGAGGCACTCGTCCTGATGTTCGCCTTGGCAAGCTGGTGCACTTACCTGATCCTGTTCCGTGCGTTTTACCTTCTGAGCGGTCGCTTGAGTCTGGCGGCGTGCGGCACGCTGCTGTCGCTGTTCATCAATTTTGGACGTCACGGGATCATCCGCCCGGAAATATTTGGCGGATTGTGCATGGCCATTCTAATTTGGATGGCCGTTCGGGGGGAACCGTGGCGTTCTCGCGCCGCGTCTTTTGTCGGTCGCGAAGCCGAGGATGCCAAACAGCCCTGGCTCTTGTGGCTTGGAGTCCCGATTCTGTTTGTCGTCTGGGTCAATCTCCACGGCTCCTTCCTCCTGGGAATTGTTGTGCTGGGCTGCCATGCGGTAGGCCGTTCGATCGAGGTCGCCTGGAGAGCACGTAATCCATTGGCTGCGTTGAAGGATCGCTGGGTTATTCGTTGGGCGTTCTTGACCGAACTGGCCGTTCTGGCTTCCTTGGTGAACCCCTATGGCATGGACATGTTGATCGAAGCGGTTCAGTTTGGGCGAAACCCGAATCTGAAGGACATCTTGGAGTGGTACAACCTGAAACTCGTTGACGCCGAGGGAATTCAGTTCGCCCTGATTAGCCTGTTGTGGATCGCCCTGTACCGTTTCAGTCGCCAGCGAGTGTCGGCGGTGGACGTTTTGTTGCTCTTGGTGTTTGGCAGCGGGGTGGCGGTGGCCATTCGTATCATCGGCTGGTACGCCCCCTTGTTCAGTCTCTGCATGATGCCTCACATCAGCGACATAGGCACCCGACTGCTGGATCGACTCCACCAACGTTTTGCGTCAATTCGCGCATTGTGGGCCCGCCCTCCCAAGTTGTTCTACACCATGGTATGCCTGCTATGCTTGTGGTGCGGATTTGCGATTTCGCCGATCGGCGGACAAGTATTGGGCTCGAAACCTCGCCCGCCGCAAGCGGTCTACAACTCGGGAACGCCTCTGGCAATCACGGAGTTCCTGCGTGATCACCCACCCCGAGGACTAGTCTATGCACCGCAATGGTGGAGCGATTGGCTGGCCTGGGATGGCCCGCCCGGCATCCGGACCGTGGTTTCAACGAACATCCATCTGGCGCCCTCGTTGACCTGGGACGGGTACATGCGGGCGTCCAAAGGCGAGACCTTCTGGGATGACCTGTTCGATCGGTGGAACGTGCAGATGTTGGTCGTGGACAAAGATCAGCAGAAGAAGTTGACCAGTGAAGTTCGCGGCTCCCCGACTTGGCAGGTCGTCTACGAGGATGCCCTGGGAATCGTGGCGGTTCGTAAGAACGCAGTCTTCGTGAGTGACGGGGCTTCTCAGGCCACTCGTAAGAAGGAGGTAGCCAAACAATGACTCGCATGCTCCTCGGCGACTGGCGCCGCGTCATTCTCTTTGCGGTGGCCCAAGTCATCATTATCTGCGGCATCGGGGCAGCAGCCTCGATTCGCTGGCGGGAACGGCAAGCAGCGCGGGCAATGCCGCCCCTGCGGCAAGAATCGATTGTCTTGAAGCCGTTGTACGATCATCCTTGGATGGCGTCGGACGAACAACTGGAGGCGACGCTTCGCAAGCTTTATCCGCGCCTCCGTGGCCCGGAACCGAAGATCAATTACGTGGACCATGCGTACCGAATCTGGGGTCCGGATGCCATCTTCGACGATCCAGACGCCCTATCGGGAGCAGAGATGCGGGACATCCTGCTGAATCACCAGCAGTTCGCCAAGGTCTGGCCGAGAACTCCGTCGTACCTGCAGCGGAACAAGGACGACCGCTGGTGTATCCGCACGCAGGAGGGGCTGGCCACCGCCAGCCATGTCGACCACTCGCTGGCCAGCATCACCGAAGCGGGCATCGCGCGGGACTATCCGGTGATCACGAGCGAGGACCGTATTACGTTCGCCGATCTGGTGGAAACATCGCTCCGCGAATTCAGCGTCGATCAGATGGAGTATGAATGGTCCATCCTCGCATACACGCTGTTTGTCCCACCCACCAAAACGTGGGTCACCTCCGAGGGCCAACACGTCACCTTTGATATGCTGGCCGAACGCTTGATGCGGGAAATGCTGCCCAGCGGCGTTTGCTTCGGACATCACCGCATGGCCGGCTTGGTGACGTTGCTGAGGGTGGACGCCGAGGTTGCACCGATTCTAGCGCCCGCGACGCGCAAGCGGATCATCGAATACCTGACCATCGTTTCCCGGCAGCTTGTCAAGACCCAACATCCGTACGGCTATTGGGACGACGGCTGGATTGGGGCCAAGCCCAAAGTCGACGAAGGCGAGGCGGCTGTCGCGGGCGACGTGCTGAAGAACCGCATCATCGCCACAGGGCACATCCTCGAATGGTTGGCATTTGCGCCCGAGGTGGTGCACCCGCCACGTGAGAACCTGACGCGAGCCGCCCAGTGGGTCATTCATGCGATCGAGCAGCAGGATTTGAGTGAAATCAAGGAACAGTACGCGTTCGCCACGCATGCCGCCAATTCGCTGGCTTTGTGGCGGAACACGACGCCGGCGGAGTTCATGAAATCGCGACAGGGGAAGGCGAAACAGGCAGCGACGGCCCCGGTCGAGCCCAGGCGAGACGACTCGTCGCTGTCGACCGGGCGACAAGATGGCAGCAACACCTAACACCGCACTGACGGGCGCGAGTGCCTGTCGGCGGCCGAATGGCGACACAAGTTGTTTGAACTTTGGGGAGGACGAGCGATGGGGAACCACACGGTGAGACAATTGTGGGGCGATGAATCAGGATTCATCGTGTCGAGCGATCTGGTCCTGATCAGTTCGATCCTGGTGATCGGCATGCTGGTGGGCTTGGTAAGCCTGCGAGATCAGGTCGTTCAGGAACTTGGCGATGTGGCTGTAGCCGTCGGGAATCTAAACCAGAGCTACTCCTTCGGTGCCGTGACCGTTGCGTTCGGTGGGTACACGTTCACCGTCGCAGGGAGTAGCTTCGAAGATGCCTCGGATTTCTGCGAAACAGGGTCGGCGGAAAATAACACGAGCGTCGGGATTCAAGTGAACGTTCCCGCCGAAAGCGAAGGCTAGGCATGTCCGAGTGCCTGTTGCACTGCCGTTCAGCCCGAATCGAGGAGTCCAGCATGAGCGAACTGACGCTGTTTCACCAATTGCGGCGGCATGTGCGTGCCTTTTGGCAGGATGAGTGCGGCGAAACCTCGATTGCCTCCCTGGTGTTGATTTGCACGATCCTTGCGATCGGGGCTACCGTCGGCCTGACTTCGCTCCGCGACCAGATCACCCAGGAGTTCGGCGATCTCCGCGTCGCCATCGAAAGCCTGGACCAGTCCTTCAACGCCGGCACCTACGGGTCGTACACAGATACCATGCCGTATCCAACCCCTCCCGTCAACGGAAACCCTTCTGACTCGATTGGGTTTGTCCCCTAACCGAGCGAGCCGAGCCGTTCGTCGTCCCGCACAACTCGCCGCTTTCGGCTGGGCTGCGCTCAGCCTTGAGCGCCCACAAAGTCGGCAAGTGTTTGGGACATGTTCGCCGGAAGTGCCGTCGGCCCTGGACATGCGACCGTTGAGTGGTACATTCTCTCAGCGATGGCCACGCCAAGAGTTCCGTTTGTCGCGAAGGGGCAGATGTGAGCAGACCGAAGGCACGAGCACGCGACCAGGCAGATCCGTCGAGCGGCGTTTTTTCCACGCTAGCCCAGCGTCCCCTGGCGATAGCCACCGCGGATTCCCTTCCCAGCGTCGTGGTTCGGACCGCCACCTTTCACCCCCTTCTGTACCGCAAGCGAATCGAACGTTGTGATCCCGCGCGGCCGGGCGATTGGGTCGCAGTGTACGGGCCAGGCGAAGTGTTGTTGGGGTATGGCCTCCACAACCCCCGGAGCGAGGTTGCGGTCCGCATGTTGTTCTCGGCAGATGCCCTGCCCGACGAGTCCGGCTGGCAGCGCAAGCTCTCGACCGCCGTCTCGCTGCGCCGCGACCTGCTGAAGCTGGATCAGACCGCCGACGCCTATCGCGTTGTCCACGCCGAAGCGGACGGGCTGTCGGGATTGGTCGTCGACCGTTATGGGGACGTGCTTTCGGCCGAGGCGTTCAGCCTGGGCATGTACCAGCGGGCGACGGCCATTCTGGACCAACTCGCCCCGCTATGCGGCACGCGACATACGATCGTACGGGCCAGCCCTCAGTTCCTGAGTCAGGAGGGCTACGATCCTCCTCCTCTTCTATGCGACGGACTTCCGAAACAAATCACGATTCACGAGTACGGGACCCGGTTCCGCGTCCAGTTTGCCGGGGGGCATAAGACAGGTTTCTTCTGTGACCAACGTGAGAACCGGCGACGATTGGCGGACTTCTGCGCCGGGCGGACGGTCCTTGATCTGTGCTGCTACACCGGCGGATTCGCCGTCCAGGCCAAGAAACTGGGGCAGGCCGCGGAAGTCACGGGCGTCGATCTGGACGAACAGCCGCTGCAGCTGGCACGCGAGAATGCCAATCTGAACCAGGTCCGCGTCCGCTTCGTGCAGAGCGATGTGTTTATCTACATGCGTGAGATGCTCCAGCAAGGCCGGCAGTACGATATCGTGGTGCTCGATCCACCCAAGCTGATCCGCAACCGGGCGGAACTCGATGAGGGCACCCGCAAGCACTTTGACCTGAATCGCTTGGCCATGCGATTGGTCCGTCCCGGCGGGCTGTTCTTGAGTTGCTGCTGCTCCGGCTTGCTTCAGGAGGCGGATTTCCTCCGCCTGCTGTGCTCTGCGTCCTATCAAGCCGGACCCTTGACGGAGCCTGCCACGGTGGAACGTGCCGCACGGCACGCCTCGCGGCCGATGCAAATCCTGGCCCGCACCGGGGCCGCCGCCGATCACCCCGTCGCCGCCGGCATCCCAGAAAGCGAGTACCTGAAAGCCGTCTGGATGCGGCTGGGATGAACGACCGGCGAGCGATACCGCTGAGATGTCGCCCATTCAAGCAATTCGGCCCGATTAAACCGATACTGCTCGTTCACCCGGTAGGC
>CAIYOB010000023.1 GCA_903927685.1 uncultured Planctomycetaceae bacterium | reverse complement strand
GATTATCCACTGGCCCTGCGCGGCAAACGGCGGCACGAAAAGAAAGACTTCATTCGCCGAAACCGCTATTACACGCTGGGATTGGGAGCGGCCGTCTTTCTTGCCAACTTCATCCCGCTCGTGGGCGCCGTGTTACTGGCCACGGCAGTCGTCGGGGCGGTCCTGCTGCACCGGCGACTCGAAGCCACGCCGGACGTCGCGAGTGCCGCAGCGGGCCCTGCCGCGAAATCGTCGGCATTCAAACCTTTCGCGAGCTGAGCCGTTTGGCGTCAGGCGGTGGCTGAACGGTGGAATGGATTCCAGGATGCCGACGTTGGAAGACGGTTCGGCTGGAGCCACTGCTTGGCCTTGTGTCCCTGACACTGGGGACAATGCCGATTGCCACAGGACTGGGGCACGGCGTGCCGCTCGCCACAGGCTTCGCAACGGTACAAGGCGTAATCCAGACGTTGGCATCGACGGAAGCTGGGCGGTCGCCAACTCGGCAAGCATGGCCGCACCCAAGATCGGGATAGGGTCCGGGTTGCCCCGGAGCCCCTCCCACACCACCTAGCGTGCGGGTCCGCACTCGGCGGTTCGACTCTTGGCAGTAAGCGTCTTCCAGATCCCTAACAGACTGGGCAAACCCCATTCTTCCAAGAGTGCTGTGGAGCGTGCTTGATGCACGGCTTGACTGGAGGAGAGCACCCAAGGCCCCTTGCTGCTCGTACCGTGGGTAAAGGCTTCGTGCTCGGCCACGCCCAGCTTCAGCAGATTCGCGGCCCGCGTGCGGCCGGTCTTCCAATTCACCCAGAAGCACATCCGGATGCGGCGACGGACCCACTTGTCCAATTCGCCGAAGAATCTCTTGATGGGCACCAGCCGAAAACACCCCTCCCAGCCCTGGAAGTAGCGACGAAGTTCACGGACGCGAGCTTGAAACTTGTCGAGATTCTTCCGGGCCACGCGAGACTGGCCGCCGTAGCCTGGAAACACGAAGCCGAGGAACTCGACCCCGTTGGTGCTCCAGACGCGGCTCTTTTGCTCGTTGACGACGAGCTCGAGTTTACGCGTCAGGTATCGCCCGATGGACTCGTAGACACTCCGGGCGGCTTCCCTCGTCTTGGTGAACACGAGGAAGTCGTCCGCATAACGCACGAAGCGGAGGCCGCGAGTAATTCGCACACCGAACCGTAGGCTCGCCCGGGCCAGGCTCCGCGGCCTGTCTATCGCGCCCCCGCGGCCCGGGTGCGCAGGCTTTCGATTTTTCCTTCTTGCAGGATCGGCAAGTAGCGGTTCGGAATGGCCAGGATAAAGCAGGCCACCGCCGTTCCGTACAACTCGCCGTCCTTGCCGCCGACGCGGCCGCCGCCGTCCTGGCCGCGGTCGTACCAGCGGCCGTTCTGCGACGGATTGTTCAAGTCGACAATTTGCGAGCTGACCAGGTAATCCCGCAAGACCGGATAGCTCTGCTGCCAGTGATCGCCGCCCACCTGGTACAACGCCTGGCCGACATAGTACAGGGTATAGGCGTCGAACGGCATCGTGCCCGAACGCGGCTGGGACGGCTTGAGCTGCCGGATGCGTTCGGAGATCAAGTCCATGTTCTTGGCAATCCGCCAGTCGTCGTACTGGCCGAATTCCTGCAGGCAGACGACGCCGGCCGCCGCCATCGCCGTCGTGCCTTGGCCGCCGCCCTTCGAGTAGGTGAACTGCCCCGGGACTTTCATCTGCTCGGCTTCCGGCGCATCGCGTCGTCCGGCGCTGGGCGTGTAATGTTCCCGAACGCTCTTGACGGCGAGATCGACCACCGCCGGCGACACATCCAGTCCGCTGTCCATGGCGCTCCGCAACGCCTTGGCCTGCATCACCGCCAGGCTCAAATCATGGCCGTTCTGTTGCCGCCGGGCGTGGTAGTCCCAGCCGCCGTCCAGGCATTGGGTCGCCGCGATCAGCTTCAACGACCGGTCCAGGACGCTGTTCAGACGCCGGTCCCGGCCCGTGGTCATCCCGTGTGCCTGACCCAGGACGAACGTCGCCAGGCCGTGATTGTACATGTCATGCTGCTGGTTCGAGATGTTCAGCAGTCCCGATGGCTTGGCGTTGTTCATCACATAATCCAACGCCCGCTGGACCGTCTTGCCGTACTTGCCGCGGCCGGGCGCATGGCCGGCGGCCATGAACGCCAAAGCTCCCATGCCGACCAACCCCACGTCGTTGCACGTCCAATTGCCCTCGGGGCCATCTTTAAAGGAGGCAGCTGGCAGGCTGCCTTCCAGCACCAGTTTTAGTTTTCCTTTGTCATTGGGCGCATAAACGCTGCGGCAGGCAGCAGGCAGGTCGCCACCCAAAGCGACTGACACTTCATACACGAATTCCTTTTTCTTGTTGTGGCGCACAAGCAAAGCCGCCCAGGATTTCTTTTTATCCAGCGCCGCTTCCCGGTTGTGGCGCGCCAGCTCTTTTGCCAGCTCTTCGAAAGCCGGCAAGACTGTTTTGCGAATAACGCGCCGTACCGCGCGTT
>CAIYOB010000022.1 GCA_903927685.1 uncultured Planctomycetaceae bacterium | reverse complement strand
CATGTTTGGCCGCCAGGAACTCGCCGCGCGGATCGGCCCACAGATCCTTGGTGGCGCTGGCGACGTAGACCGGGCGTGGGGCGATCAACGAGATCAGCATGTGGGCGTCCACCGGCAGGTCGGCTTCGTGCCAGGCGTACTGGCGATACTGGGTGCAGTACCAGTACGAGACCATGCTGACCGAGTGGTGAATTGCCTCGCCGAATCGTCGCCGCACCAGCGAGGCCCCGCCCTCGCCCGAGTTGTTCGAGATGACGATGGCGAACCGCTCGTCCTGTGCCCCAGCCCAGAGTGCCGTTTTGCCCAGCCGGGAATGCCCCATCACCGCGACGCGTTTGGCGTCCACGGCCGGCTCCTGCTCCAGGTAGTCCATCGCTCGACTCAGGCCCCAGGCCCAGGCGCCGATGGCTCCCCAGTCGTCCGGCCGGAATACGGTGTCCTTGCCCTGCGAACTCAACGCCGCACGCAATCCAAGCTTCCAGCCTTCCGGGAAATCCGGGTCGATGTCGCCGTAATACACGGTGGCCAACCCGTAGCCCCGGGCCAGTACCTGCTCGACTTGCCAGCGACTGGCCTGGCAGCCGCGCGAGGCTTCCGTAGCCCGATTGTCCACCACACCCATTTCCCGTGTCGGTCGCATCCACGTTTTGGACAGCGTGATCCCCGGATCGGGATGCACGCAGTGATTCCCGTAGAAGTTCAGGCCGAGAAAGGCCGGGACAGGCTTGCTGGCGGCGTTGGGCAGGTACAACAGCAGATCCATCCGCGGTCCGTCCGGCTTGCCCAGCAGGAAGATCGCCACTTCCTTCCGCGTGGCCTTGCCGCCCAAGGCGTGAGCGTCGACCGACGTAACATCGAAGGTGATTTTGGGAACCGCAGGCGGCGTCCGCCCGTAGACGTGGGCTTGAAACAGCTCCAGGATCTCCGGCCGGCGTTTGCTTCGCCAACCGTCGGCGTCGGTGATCTTCGTCCCGTCCTGCATCGCGAGCGGATCGGGCAGCGTGTAGGCCGGTACTTGGGCCTCGTCGTAGATCGTGTCCTTGGGCTGAGCCCAAGCGATCCCCGCCATCGTGCAGGCGACGGCCGCCGCAAGCCAACCGATGCGTTGCATGATTCGAAGCTCCTTTCGGGGGCACGATCTTGGCCAGCACCCGTCCGATCAGCGACACGAGCCACCAACGGCCCGGCCGTACAGCCTCGATGTTAAAGGACGGCCGGCGCTCAGGCAACGAGGCCAGCAGTTCCTCGTCGGGCAGTGCCCCCGCGACGTCGGTACGCACGGTATGCCGGTCGCAGCACGGTCAGATGTCGTCGGTGACGGCCTCCAGGATGACTGGCGTCATGGCTGACATCTTCGGACACTGCTGACTACGCTCCCGGTTTGCCGCTGGCCTGCGTCTTCCGCTTCGCCTTCTTCGCCCGGGGGTGGTCGGCAGCGCCGGGACCGAAGGGCTCCACGGAGTTCGGGTACCCGACGCCTTGAGGTCATCCAACGGACTATCGCTGGAGCGTGACGAACGCCACGGCGTGCGGCGGCAGCGCGGTGGTCAGTTCCTGGCCCTGGACAGCGACCGGCAATTCCCGAACCAGGTCTTCGCGGCGTTCGAGGAACGGATCGCCATCCGGATCGGAATGGCTGAGGACGACTCCCGTGCTGCGCTGCGGAACAAAGCCCCGCAATGTCACCCGCACCGGTACCGTCCGCTCCCACGAGCCGTTGGCCAAGATGAGGTACAGCTGCTGTTCGTCCTGGCTCAATGTCGCCACGACCGGAGTCAATGGCCCGCGGTACGTGCGTCCGCCCGCCGAACCTTCATGATAGGGGGCCGTGCCGTCGAGCGGCAGCACCCAGCGGCCGGCATGGCGGTTGAAGTAGTAGTGCAGCCAGTAGTTCATGGACCGCCGCTGTGGAGCATCCTGCGCCAGAAAGCCGAATCCGGGCGCCCGCTGGTACGTGAACATCTCCCAGGAACTGGCTCCGCGCAGCACATCTTCACGCAGGTAGTGGACCAGCCGCACCGCCCTATGCAGCATGCCCCAGATGTTGGCGTTGCGGCGGACGTTGTCCGCTCGTTCCCCTTGCGGGCCGGAGCTGTGCAGGCCCCATTCCGTGTCGTACTGGTACACGTCGCGCCCGGGGTTGTACAGGCGCATCAGCGCGTCGGTCTGGAGGATCTCGTCGAGGATCTGGTAGTTGCCGGTCAGCACCACGTCCTCGAACGAACTGCGGTGGACGTTCGGAAAGCTGTAGTAGTGTCCCACCACGAAGTCGTACTGGCCGGCTGCCCGTTTCAGCAAGTAATTGCCCCAGGCCGGGCTGCGATGGGCGATGGCCATGCCGATCTGAGCCTCGGCATGTACCCCGCGGACCGCCCGGCTGACGGCCTGGAAGTGATCCAGGTACGAATCGGCCGTCGGAAAGGCCCGCCCCGCGTGGCCGACGTAAGGCTCGTTGGTGATCTCCCAATGGCGGAACCGGTAGCCGCGGTCCAGGCTGTGGCGGACGCCGCGTGCCCAGGCTTCGGGCGGCAGTTTGCCGGTCGCCCCCTGGATCTCGAACTCCAGCGGCGTGGCGGCCTGATCCACGCTGATCCGGTCCAGGAATTCGGCTGCCTTGTCGAGCGCCGTTTCCAGCCCAAACGGCTCGTCGCCCACGGCGTAGAACCGCGTCATCGGCAATCGCAGCTGGCGGATCGCCTCCTCCTGGTCCGCGGGCAGCACGTATCGGCCCTGCCGGTCAAAGGGCAAGCTCGTCCAGCCGGCGACCCGATGGAACGAGACCCCGCCCACTTCGCGGTGTGCCTGGCGCAGCCGCTGGTCTGCGTCAATCGTGACCGACAGTTGCTCGCCTGGCTGCAGGCGGTGCTCCAATGGCTGGTAGGTCAGCGTGGCGGGATTGACCAAGCGGCCGTCCCGCGGCGACGGCTGCTCGGTGACCTCCACGTCGTCGATCCACAAGGTCCGCTCCTCCTCCACCGTGCCGGTAGCCCGAAACGTCAGCAACAGATGCCGGCAGTCTTCGGCAAAGAAATCCCAGCCCTCGTGAAGCACGAAACGGAACTGCTTCCACTGCCGCTCGACGGCCAGCGGGAAGGAACCGGGCGACGGCGCATCGACGAACGGCGTGACTTGGCGGTAGGCCGTCCACCCGAAGACCGCCTCACCCTCCCGGTCGCTCCGAGCCCAGAAGGACGCCGTGTACACTTTGCCCGGCTGAGGATGAATGGCCGCCTCCGGTGCCGAGACCACATAGCCTTCGGTGTGCGCGGGGTGGTGGATGCGGAAACTCGCGGAGCCGCCGTGCGACTGCTGCGTGTCGCGGGTAAAGTTGGCGGGCTCTTTGTACTTCGGCGCGCCCCACATCGACCAGCCGGCCGGCGGCGCGGCTGGCGCCGGTGCCTCGAAGTCGGCCCGCCAGACGACGGTTTCCGCGCCGCTGGCCAAGTGGATCGACAGCGGGCACAGGACCAGGAATGCCCACCATCGACGCGGTGCCTTGTGAGTGCGATTCCCGTGCATGGTTCACTTGCCTTCGACCACGTGTTTCACAGCCTTCAAGTAGGCCCCCTCGGGGTCGCCCTTGGTGGGCGCGAGGTAGCCGCCTTCGCCGAACTCGTTCCAGGCGTAGAGCAGCACGATGCGTTCGGCGGTCGTCTGCTCCGGGTGCTGGTCCATCCAGGCGATGGCCGACTCCAGCCCCCCGGCCAACTGTTCAGGCGTGCGGTCGGGGAAGTACCAGCCGGGCGTCTGCCCCAGCCCGCGCTCACCCTCCCAGGGCCGCTTGTCCCAGCCCACGCTCAAGGTGGGCATGTAGGGCAGTTCGGGAGTGCCGCGCCAGGCACGCTGATGGGCCTGAATCAACTCGGCGAACGTGTGCGATTCGGACCCGCTGGCGTAGCCCGGCACGATGTTGTAGTGCGTCGTGTTGGTGAAACCCCGCTGGGCATCCCCGCTGCCGCAGCCGGCGATCGCGACGCCGGGCAGACCGGCCTGGCGGGCGACGTCCTGAACGCGGCTGAAGCCCTCCGGATCGCCGTTGCCCGGGCTGAAGACGATCACCAGCGGCTTGCCGCCCACCGTCAGATGCTGCGGGTGCGTCAGGTAGGGCCGCCAGCCCTCGGCGGCCTGCTGCCACTCGTCGGCGTTTCGGAGCAGATATCCGGCGTGGTTGGCCACGAGCAGGCAGAACTTCAACCGGTGGTTGTTCTTCGCTTTCAGGAACAGCTGCAAGCCGGTGTGCTTCGGGTCCCGGGCAACCTTCTTGGGGTCCGCGTTCCAGTACCAGCAGATGGCAAAGAACGCGATCCCGTGGTCGGCGGCCAAGTCGATCTGTCGTTCCATGACGGCCAGCGAATCGTCTCGCCAGCCCCAGATTGGCTCCCGGTCGGCGAACTCGTCGAGCATCCGTTTCGTGAGATGCGTGGGAGGATGGAGTGCGGCCCATGTGGCGTCGTCTTTCCAGCGCTCGCTTGTGCCCGCCCAGCCGTCGAAGTAGTAGGCGCCCACGGTCGCCCGGTATCTGGTTGCTTGCGGTGTCGCCACGGCGGCGCCGCCGTGGGGACCGGCAGGCGGCTGCTCGGCCCGGCCAGCGATGACGGCGGCCAGTACCAACGGGCAGACGCCAAACAACTTCCACGCCTTCATCAACAAGTTTGCAGGCATTGCAGGATCTCCAATTCAGGGTTCTCGGCTGGTCAAGGGCAAGTTGACGACCGTTTTCCGGAGCCAGCGCCTCCTACACCCGGACTTCGTACCCCTGGCGGCTTTCCCGGGCCAGGAACGCGTTCGCCTCGGCGTCGCCGACGATCTCGCGCTGGATCGGATTCCAGTCCAGTTCCCGCCCCAGTCGCATGGCGATATTCGCCAGGTGACAGATCTCGAGCATGCGGTTGTGCGACCAGACGTCCGAGATGGGCTGCTTCCGGGATTTCATGCTCTCGATAAAGTTGGCACTGTGGTTCTCGCTGATCTTGCCACCGTAGATCTCTTCCAGCGTGCCTTCCGGCAGCGGCTTGTCCTTCAGGGCTTCGACAGGACCTCCGGAAATCCGGCCGCGATTGACGAAGAACCGCCCTTCCGTGCCCTCGAACAGAATCCCGTTGTCGCCTTCGCTGACAATCATCAGCTCGACACTGTTGGGCATCGCGACCCGGATCTGGAAGCTGGTCGCGATGTTGTACCGGTCGTGGACCACGGGCTGGCCGGCCTTGTACTCACACGCCAGAGCGTATTCGACCGGCGTCACCTTGCTGGGCCCCGTGTCGCTGGCGCCAAGGGCCCAGCAGGCGATGTCGACGTGATGAGCGCCCCAGTCCGTCAATTTGCCGCCGGAGTATTCATGCCAATTCCGGAAGGAGTAATGCGCATTGCTGTACAGCGGGACGCCGCCGCCGTAGCCGGTCCGCATTTCGGGTAACGCGCGATAAGGGACCTGGGGTGCGGGGCCAAGCCAGAACTCCCAGTCCAGACCCTCGGGAACGGGGGCCTCGGGAATTACTGGCGAAGACGGCATCCCGCCGATGCCGCACGTCACCTTCTTGACCGTCCCGATCCGTCCCAGTTTCACCAGGGCGATGGCCTGCAGGAAGTGCTGCTCGCATTCCGTGCGTTGCATGGTGCCGACCTGGAAGACGCGTCCCGTCTCCCGGACCACCTGTTCGATCAGCTTGCCTTCGGCAATGGTCAGCGTGAGCGGTTTTTCGCAGTAGACATCCTTGCCCGCCCGCATCGCTTCGACGGCGATCTTGGTATGCCAGTGGTCGGGCGTGGCGATCATGACCGCGTCGATGTCTTGTCGCTCGAGGACGTGTCGATAGTCCTTGTAGGCGTCCGGCTTCTTGCCCTGCTTCTGCTCGGTCTTCGCGACATAAGTCCCCAAGACATTCGCGTCCACGTCGGCGAGTGCGGCGAAATCGGCGAATTTGAACGTCTTCTGCGTGATCGCCCAGCCTTGATTTCGCAGGCCGATCGTGGCGAAGACCGGCCGGTCGTTGGGCGACTGATAGCCGAGAGCCCGGTTGGGCGATGGCAGCACCAGACTCGCGGCCCCGGCGGCGGCCACGGACTGCAGGAATCGACGGCGTGTTGTGGGACGAGGAGCGGACATCGGGTAGTTCCTTTTCGGAGAATGGAAACAGACGCGGCGGAGGGCCGATTCCCACCGGCCGATCCCAGGATAATCCAGGGCCCGACCGGTGGACACCGGCCCCGACCCAAACCCCGGATAGTACCAAATTCGCCCGCCGCTTGCTGCCGGGGAGAGCCGGTTCCCAGCGGTCGATCCAACGTTTGCCGAATCCCTCTGGCAGGCTCGGTTGACACACCTCGCGAGGTGACTGCAAAATAATAGGGATTCCGCAATCCGAGAGGTGTACATGCCGATTCACGACTGGAGCCGGGTGCGCCTTGGTAAGTTCCACCATTTTCATAATGCGTGGATCTACAAGGTCAGCGCGTGCTTGAATGCCGGCTTGTTGCCGCCCGCGTTCTACGCCGCCTGCGAGCAGGTGTCGGGCGAGATCGAACCCGATGTGGTCGCCTTGCAGCAGCAGGCGGCGGACGATTCCGGCCACTGGCACGGACACGGCGGAGTGCTCACCGTCACGCAACAGACGCCCCAAGTCGGCATCGTCATGGACTCGGCCCAGTCCCGCTACGTACGCAAACAGGATCACATCGCGATTCGCGAGCCCGACGGCGACCGCTTGGTCGCGATGATTGAGATCGTCTCGCACGGCAACAAGGCCAGCCGCAGTGAAATCGAACGGTTCCTCCGCAAGATGGCGGCGGTCCTCAATCGCGGGTGCCATCTGCTGGTCGTCGACTTGCAGCCTCCCGCGGCTTTCGATCCGGAGGGCATCCACGGGGCGATTTGGGAGTACTTGTACGGCTCGCGTCCGGCCGCCCCGGCGAACCGGCCTTTGACTCTGGCTGCCTATCAAGCCGGCGTGACGACCACCGCCTACGTCGAACCCGTTGCCGTCGGCATGCGGTTGCGGGACATGCCGCTGTTTCTGGAAGCGGGCTGGTACGTCAACGTCCCGTTGGAGGAGACCTACCAGCAGGCATGGAGTGAACTGCCCGAACCCTGGCGAGCCGAGTTGACGGGCTGAGTCTCCCGGGGATCAGCGGCCGGTGGGAACCGGCCCGGCTCAACTGCTCACCTGCCCGCTGCCGCCCGTCACGTGGCCGACATCGCCGAAACGCTTGAGGAACCCGCGGGCGCGGTCGCGTTTGGCGGGGGACAACGGCGGATCGGTTTTTTCCAGGGCCTGTTGGAAACAGGCGGCAGCCTGGCTGGCACGGCCTTGGCGGTGGAAAACCAAGCCGCGGTTGTACTCGCACCAGGCGTTGCCGGGGGCGTCCCGCTGCGAACGCTCGAAGTCCTGCCAAGCCTCGTCGAACCGGCCCAACCCGGCCAGGGCCAGGGCGCGGCCGTTGAAGACGTAGGCCAGGTTGGTCTTGGTCGGCCCGCGCCCGCCGTTCCGCGCCGCGGCCAGGGCGACCGCGTGGTCCAGGTCGGCCAGAGCCAGATCGAACTCGCCCAATTCGGCATACACCTGGCCGCGGCCCGCGTGGGCATGGAAATCGTCCTCGTCGTTCCGCTCGATCAATTGCGTATAGTCGTCAATTGCTTCGACCAGTTGCTCCGAGTACCAATAGGCTCCGGCCCGAATCGTGTACGCCGGCAGGCAGTTGTCATCCAACTCGATCGCCTCCGTCGCTCGGCTGATGGCTTCCTCGTATTCCTCCTGGCGGCCGAAGTACGAAGCTTCCAGCAGCAGCCGCTCGATGACAAACGCCTCGGCCTGGCCCGGATCACAGGCGATGGCTTGCTGGAAATCGGCGTCCGCTTTCTCGTGTTCGCCTTTCTGAATCCAGGCGCTGCCGCGGCTGCTGTAGGCGGCCGCCAGTTCCGGGGCCAGTTCGATGACCCGGTCGAAATCCCGCAGGGCGTCGTCGGGATGGCCCTGCTGCAGGTGGACGCGGCCGCGCTGCAAGTACGCCGGCACCAACTCCGGCTGCAGCCGGACCGCCTCGTTCAAATCGGCCAACGCCTCGTCGAACTCCTGCCGTCGGATTCTCAGCCAAGCCCGTTCGACATACGCGCCGGCCAGGTCGGGGACGAGCCGCAGGGCGGCGGCAAAGTCGGCGAACGCTTTGTCATCCTCTTGCTCGTCGGCCCAGGCCAGAGCGCGATTGAGGTACGCGAACGCCATCTGCGCGTCCAATTCGAGCGCCCGGCTGTACGCGCCGATCGCCTCCTGGTTGTCGCCGCGAGCCCGGCAGACGTTGCCGCGATTGGCGAACGGCAAGGCCCATTCCGGCTCGAGCTCGATGGCGGCGTCAAAGTCCTCCGCGGCTTCTTCCAAGTCGCCCTGCTTCAAGCGGATCGCCCCCCGCAGGTTGATCGCCACGACTTCCTGCGGGTTGGTGTCCAGCGCGGCTTCACAGTCGGCCAGCGCCGCCTCCGTCTCGCCCAGGTCCTCGTGGGCAAAGGCCCGCGCCAAGTGGACGTCGGCCGATTCCGCACCGCACTCGATCGCCCAGTCGCAGTCCTCGATGGCGCCCGGCGAGTCTCCCAGCCGCTGGCGGGCGATGCCGCGCAGCGCGTGCGCTTCGCCGGATTGCGGCTCGCGGGCCAGGATAAAGTCACAGTCGGCGGCCGCCCCGCGGATGTCGCCTGCGCCCAGCCGGACCTCCGCCCGGTACAGTCGGTAGCCGGCATGCTCGGGCTGGATGTCCAGCGCCGCGTCAAAATCGGACAGCATGGCCTGAATCGTCTCGTCCGAAGGCACCGGCGACCCGCGCCGCCGCGCCAGGGCTCGCCAGGCATAGGCGGCGTCGTGATGCGGATCCAGTCGCAACGCCTGCGTCAGCGCCTCCACCGCCCGGGGATAGTCCCCGCGTCCGATCAGCGTGCGGCCGCGATGCACCTGCAGCGACGGATTCCGCCGATCGTGCTCGATCGCCGCTTCGAAGTCCGCCAGGGCCTGCTCCCAGGCGTCCAGTTGCAGGTAGATCATCCCCCGGCCGGCCAAGGCGGCGACGTGATTCGGGTCCAGCCGGAGGGCTTGCTTGAGGTCCTTCAGGCCTTGTTCCTGGCTGCCCGCCGCACAGTGAGCCATCGCCCGGCGGGTGTAGGTTTCGGCATGCTCCGGGCGCAGCGTCAGGCAGGTCGTATAGTCGCGGATCGCTTGCTCGTATTGCTGCTGCTGCTCGAACAACTCGGCCCGCATCGCGTACAGGACGGCATGCTGCGGATGCCGGCCGATCAAGGAGGTCAGTTCCTCGACCGTGTACCCGCCGGACGGATCGGCGGGACCGTCCAGCGACGGTGGAGCCTCCGGCAGCTTGGCCGTCGGACGCGACGGGGACGCTCCGGCAGCGGGCTGTTGGCCAGCACTGGTCAAGGCACCGGCCAGCCAGTTGCGCAGGCGGTCCCAGAGGGGCAGGCCGGCCGACGGACGCCCCCCGCTGACCGGTGCACGAGACGGCCCCGTCTTCAACCGCCGGCCCAGCGTGGACGCGAGGCCTCGCAGCACGCCGCGTTTCGGATTCTCGCCGCGGACCGCAACGGCCGCCGGAAACGCCAGCCCGGCAGCCTCGGTCAGTAACTGATCGAACGAGGCGGATCGGCGGCCCAGCTGGTGGGAGAAGGGGAATTGGAACGCGGCATGCGGCCCGGTTGCCCCGCCCCAGAGCATGGCCCGGCAACAGAAACTGACAGGCCCGCCCTCGACCGGCGGCTGACGCAATGATTCCAGTTCCAGCTTCAGTTCCGTGACGATATGCGGGGGCAGCGCATCCGGCCGAATCTGCAAGTCGATCAACCGCTGGCCGCCGGGAAACATGGCATATCCAATCTGCAGATCCACCCCGGGCTGGGGTTCTGTCTTACCGGCAAAGCCCTTGACGGTGCGGTCGAACGCGGCGACAAAGTGGACGAAAGCCTCCTGGTTTATCCGCTGGGCGATGACGTGGTCGGGCGCCAGGATCATGAAGAACTCGCGCGGCATTTCGTCCGGCTCGTCCGCCGTGCTCGCAACAGGAGCCTGATACTCCTGGGCCGGGCAAGCCTCGCCCAAGGCGTGCGCCTCCTGCAGTTCGGTCAACGGGGGGACCTCGAGCGTGCGGCCGCAAATGCAGCGCAACGCCGTGCCGGCTCGTCCCGCCGAAACGTCGCTACACTGGCCACAGCTACACCGGATCGTGAAATGCATGCCTCTGCCTCAACCCGTTCTCTTCGTCGCGCTGTCTTCGATTATACGAAGTCCCCCGCCCTGGCTTCAATTACTCCCCCTGTGCCCAATTCGCGATTTCGTCAGCCCCGACCGATATTCTGCCCAAAAATCGCTCTGTACGCGAAGCGGGCTGGCGAGGATACTCCGGCGTCTGGCCGGGCGGATCGCCGGGGAGGCATTCCGTCTGTCCCTGCCGAGCGTCAACCTATGGGTGCGAGACGGGGTGCGATGAACAGCTACGGTTCTAACTCGGGATCAGTCCGGCCTGTCGTGCTAGCACTCGGCCGCAGCGTGTCGAGAGTGCCCCGCCGGTTTCCGGCAGCCTGCGTCTGCGGCCTGATCTTGCTAGCCGCCGGCCCTGCGGCAGCCGCCGCGCCGCCATCGCCGCTTGCCGCCGGCCCGCCGGTCGCCATAGCGCAGCCGCTTGCCATCGCATCCCCCACCGGCGCCGCGCCGGCTGGATTGCCGCCGCCCATTGCAGACAGCCTCCGCCGCCTGCCTCCGCCGGACACCACGTGGGAGGTCACGGCCGGCTACGGCTCGCCGGCACCGCCGGCCAGTGACTTTCCGGGCGCTACCGCTCCGGCCTTCTACGAGACGTTTACGGATGCCGAGCCCGGGGCCGCACCGGAAGCGGCCGCGCCCCCGCCGGTCTTCGAGCCGATGCCTCAGTATTATTTGTCCGATGAAAACAGCGACCTGATCCAGATCGCTCCGGATCCGGCCGATCCGTGGTCCAGCGATCCCTTCGGCCGCTATTCCTATCGCGGCTCCGGCTCGCCGCCGGGACCGTCCAACTGGATGCCGGGCAACGGCGACCGGATGGGCATGCTGACCTTTGTTTTCAATCTGATCGGGGAGCCGGAGGAGGGCAAATTCACCGCGGGGGTGGCCGCCGAGTGGCATCTGGTCAGCGGTCCCCGGCAGACGGACATGCCGCCGCACTTGTGGGACTTCATGGCCCAGTTCGGCCGCCGCGACCGGCTGGACAGCTACTGGTCCTACGACGTCGCGGTCCGCCCGGGCTGGTTCAGCGATTTTGAGGGCAGCGCCCGGGACGGGTTTCGGATTCCCGCGCATGGCGTGGTCTACTATACGCCTGCGGACACGCTTCAGCTGTTGGCTGGCATCGACTACCTGGACCGCGACGACATCGCCTTGCTGCCGGTGGCCGGCGCGGTCCTCAAGCCCCATCCGGACTTCCGCCTGGACGCCGTATTTCCCCGGCCGCGAATCGCCGTGCGCGCCGGCGAAGGCCAACGCTGGGTCTACCTCGGAGCCGAGATGGGTGGCGGAATGTGGGCGATCGAACGCGCCGATCTCCGCGGCGATGTCGTCAGCTATCGCGACTACCGTCTGAACTTGGGCGTGCAGTTGGACGGGCCCAAGGCGGAATTCTTTGAAGTCAGCTACGTTTTTGCCCGGCATCTGGAATACCGCTCGGGCACACCCTCCTACGATCCGCTGGAGACGACCCTCCTGCGGTTTGTGAATTGCTACTGATCGCGCTGAATCTATGGAACGAGAAGACGCTTTCGCTTGCTTTGATCTGGACCAGACGATCCAGGAAATCGCCGCCGCGCTGCGCATCTCCGCGGGACAAGTTCGCGCGACGGTCGAGTTGCTCGACGCCGGCAATACGATCCCCTTCATCGCCCGCTATCGCAAAGAGGCCACCCAGAACCTGGCGGAACAGGCCCTGCGGACCATCGAAGACTCGCTGGCTAAGGCCCGGGAGTTGGCCCAGCGCAAGGCGACGATCCTCCGCACGATCGACCAGCAGGGCCAGCTGACGGCCGAGTTGCGGCGGCAGATCGAGACCTGCCACGACAAGCAGTTGCTGGAGGACCTGTACCTGCCGTTCAAGCCCAAGCGGCGGACGCGGGCGACGATCGCCCGTGAGCGCGGCTTGGAACCGCTGGCCCAGATCCTGTTGTCGCAACAGCGGCTGAACCGGCCGCGGAGCGAGATCCTGCGGCCCTTCGTGTCCGCGGACCGCGACGTGCCGGACGAGGCCGCGGCGCTGGCGGGCGCGTGCGACATCGTGGCCGAGCAGTGGTCCGAGGAAGCCGCCACGCGCGGCTGGCTCGTCAAGCAGGCCGCGGAGTTCGGCCAGGTCGTCGCCAAAGTCCGCCGGGGCAAAGACGATTCGGCCAGCAAGTTCGCCATGTACTTCGACTATCAGGAACCGCTCAAACGCGTGCCCTCGCACCGCTTGCTGGCCATGCAGCGGGGCGAAGCCGAAGAGGTGCTGCGGGTCAGCCTGCAGCTGGATGACCAGGCGGTGCTCCGCAGGCTGAAACCCCAATGGGTCACCAATCCGCAGTTCGAGTTCTACCAGGACCTGTTGCAGACCGCCGAGGATTGCTACCAGCGGCTGCTGCTGCCCGCGACCGAATCGGCGGCCTTGCAGGCGGCCCGCGAGAAAGCGGACGAGGAAGCGATCGCCGTCTTTGCCAAGAACCTGCGGGAACTGCTGCTGGCCCCGCCCGCCGGAGCGCACGTCACGATCGGCATCGATCCGGGCTTTCGCACGGGCTGCAAGGTGGCTGTGGTCGACGGCACAGGCAAGTTCCTGTTCCACACCGCGATCTATCCCACGCCGCCGCACAACGACGCGGCCGGCGCCGCGCGGACCCTGCGCGAGCTGATCACCCGTTTCGACGCCAAGCTGATCGCCATCGGCAACGGCACGGCGTCGCGGGAAACGGAGGCGTTCGTCACGGAAACCCTGCGCACCCACGGACTGGAAATCACGAAAGTCGTCGTCAGCGAGTCGGGCGCGTCGATCTATTCGGCCAGCGAAGTTGCCGCCCGCGAGTACCCCGACCTGGACGTCACCGTCCGCGGCGCGATCAGCATCGCCCATCGGCTGCAGGACCCGCTGGCCGAGTTGGTCAAGATCGACCCGAAATCGATCGGCGTCGGCCAGTACCAGCACGACGTCAACCAGACCCGGCTCCGCGAGTGCCTGGACCGCGAAGTCGAATCCTGCGTCAACTCGGTCGGCGTGGATGTCAACATGGCCAGCGCGCCGTTGCTGTCCCACGTGGCGGGGATCGGTCCCAAGCTGGCCCAGCGGATCGTCGAATACCGCGATGCCAACGGCCGGTTCGAGCGACGCGAACAGCTGTGCAAGGTCCCCAAGCTGGGCCAGAAGGCTTTTGAGCAAGCGGCCGGATTCCTGCGAATCCGTGACGGCCAGCAACCGCTGGACAATTCCGCCGTGCACCCGGAGAGCTATTACGTCGTCGAACGCATGGCGGCCCACTTGCAAGTCCCGACGAAACAACTGGTCGGCAACGCCGCCTTGGCTGCCCGCCTGAACGCCCGGGAGTTCGTCGACGACCGCGCCGGGCTGCCTACCGTCCAGGACATTCTCGCCGAGTTGGCCAAGCCGGGCCGCGATCCTCGCAGCGAATTCAAGATGGCCAGGTTCTCCGAGGGCGTGCACGAGTTGGCGGACTTGAAGGAAGGTATGATCCTGGAGGGCATGGTCACGAACGTGACGAAGTTCGGTGCATTTGTGGACATCGGCGTCCACCAGGACGGCCTGGTCCACATCTCGCAGCTGGCCAACACGTTCGTCAAGGACCCCAGCGAAGTGGTCTCGGTCGGGGACGTCGTCCGGGTGAAAGTCCTGGAAGTGGACCTGGATCGCCGCCGCATTGCCCTGTCGCGGAAACAGGCGGGGAAGTGAATCACGTGGATGCGTCGGACGGGGCGGACCCGTCAGGCCTGTCAGACCTGTCGGACCTGTCGGACCTGTCGGACTTGTCGGACTTGTCGGACTTTTCTGCCCGTTGTTTCTGGCGGGCCTTCTGGCGCTGGCGGTACAGGTTTTCGCTGAAACCGCCCTCCTCCAGGAACTTCAGACCTCCTGATCCCCGGTAAAGGGCTTTTCGTCGTGTTTGGGGTGTTAGTCGTTGGGCGAAAAGGAGTTGGGCATTTTTCCCGGCAGGGCTCCCATTTTCTGGGAGCGGAAAATAAGAAGATACCTTCCACCCCTG
>CAIYOB010000021.1 GCA_903927685.1 uncultured Planctomycetaceae bacterium | reverse complement strand
GTCCTTTCTGTGTACGCTTCAACCAGCGACTTCGGCGAAACCGCCTTATACGCTGGCTGCAACACTCGATACGGAGCCTCTGGCTAGGAGCTACTCCGGCGGGATCTACCCCCGCTTGTCATCAAACCATTTCCAGTTCGCTCGTCCACCCGATTGTGACGCGAACGGCGTCGCGATCTGTGTCCCGCACGTCAACCTTTGGTCCTATATCGGGGCCGGTCGAAATGCGACACGAAGTTGGCAACCTTTATTCCAATGTGTTGATCTTGATCATGGCGTTCACGACGAATGCACCGAACACCAAGCCATCGAAAGCTACCAGGGCTACCAGGGACCAGACCAAAATCCTGACGGATCGAATCGTCGCCCTCGTAATCCCGAGCGATTCTCGCTGGTCATCGCGGATCTCTCGGAGCAGTTGACACGTTTCCGGGTCCGGAGTGGTTCGATCTGCCATGGCGATTCCGAGTTTCTGTACGCCTCAGTTCCTTCACGTACGACCATGTTCAATCGGCGGCGGCCCAAGACGTTGACCGTAGGAGTTGGCTAGGCCCGCCGCTCGATTGCAACATATTGTTATCGGTCGTGTGGCTGATCTCCGCCGTTCACCGTGAACGTCCTTCGACCAGCCGATGTATTCGTTCCAGAATCATCCGTATGAGTGACGTCGATTTTGGCGGTCGACCGTCCCGAATGTCAAGATCGGGCGAAACCACCAATTCCTGTTTTCCAATCGGTACCTCCAGGCGGGAGACGTTTTTCGAGACGTTCCCCAACCGAACCTCGTATGGCTTGGCCATTCGACAGGTTGCCATTTGTCGGACGCGTGGATTCGGATCGTCGGCGGCTATTGCGCGTAGCTGAGCCCAAGCCTCCATGCGTTTGAGGGAGCGCGCCACTTCCTTGCGGGTCTGGGTATCGGAGTCGGCAGAAAAACGAAACAGGACCGACGTTCCGAAAGAGCCTCCGCAGCGGCCGCGAAGCCAAATTGCCAGGATTCTCAGCGTTCGATCGTGGGTGCGGTCCACGACCAAGGTCAGTACGCTGCGCGAATCGATCGCCTTCACCCGTTTGAATTGGTCTCGAAGCCGATACAGCCACCTTCCATCGCTGCGGGTCCGACAGGAGTTGTAGATCTCGGTAAGAAGCTTCAGTGTACTCACGCCGGACGGCCCCACACGAAGGCGTCGGCCAGCCAAACGAAAACGATATTCGCTGTCAGCCGGGAATCCGAATGGCGGCTGGATTCGCGCCATCGACTTGAGCCCCAGGTCAGAGGAATGTCAGACCGATATGATTACTTGCGGGATTATCTCCGCCTGCAGATAACACGTTATCACCGGTTGCTTTGCCTCGGTGCGTCGCCCAAGCCAACCGGCTTAAGCGGCTCCACTTATCCAGAATTGGACGACCGGGAATCTCGCTTGTCAATAGGGAACCTAAAATTGTTTGCCGCTGAAGCGACAGGTGGTGAAGTCTGCCAAGAAGAAGCCTCGATGCAAGGTGCGAAGGAATGTCGCCGGTCGGCCGCCTGTTGACAACGAAGTGTGTCAGGCGTCTACTTCTCTTGCCATCTCCGACAATCCCAACGCATGACCGGCGAGGGAAGAACCCAAGCGTTGTTTGCCGGGGGCTGGTCCGATTGACCATCGCTTTTCCTGGGGAGTCCAGCGGTGAGGGAATCCGCGACGGCGAAACGATTGCGGCTGCAGATCGAGCGGTTGCTGGACAGCCAGACGGACGATGCGCGCCTGCGGGACAACCTGGAAGGGCTGACTCACGATCCGGCCCTGCCCGGACTGACGTGGTCTTGGGGGCCCGCACTGTACCGGCGCAACCGGGTGATCTTCCGGACCTTCATCCTGAACCACTTTTCCGAGTGGCAAGCCGACGGGCGGTCTTGGGGCCGGGTCCGCTGGGCCGACCATGCGGACCGGCTGGAACCCTGGCTGACCGCCGTCCGCCAGGACCGCGACTCGAACCTGACCCGGCGGCTGCTCCGCTGGAAGTTCGCCGCCAAAGCCTGGGGACTGGACGACAAGGCGTTCGCTGCGGCGCTGGTGCGCGAGTACGAACTGGCACCGGGGCCGGCGGCTCGGGCAGTGGTCCTAGACGACTATGACGTCTGGTTTCAGTTGTCGGAAGACGTGGCGATCGCGTTGTACCGAGCTGACCGCGCGGCCGGGAGGTTCATTCTGAGGCATCTGAAACGCGGCTTCTGGGGCGAGGAGAAACGCGCCCTGTGGAGCGGGCTGGCCGCCCTCGCCGAACAAGCCGGTGATGCCGATCTGCGCTGGTCGCTGTACCGCCGGCAGGTGCCGCTGAAGCAGTGGCAAGCCGACGTGCTGGATTTGGCCGCACGCGTCTCGGATGCAGGGACGTTGAACGACGAGCTGGAGCGACGTCATCCGGAAGGCTGGGGGATCGACCGCAGCGGCACGGCGCTGAAGCTGCTGGAGAAGCGGGGCCGCGACGCGATGCCTTACGTCCGGGCTCGGCTCGCGGACCTGCTCGGCGGCTGGCATTCGAACCGCGCCAAGCCGCTGGTGAAGCTGGCGGAGCAGCACGGCTGGTGGGACTTGTGGGCGGCCGTCATTCGGGCCAACCGCGACCCGGCGCTGTTCAACGAGGCCGTCGCGGGACTGCTGAGCCACGCGACGCTGGCCGAAGCCGAGCGGCTGGGACGCTTGCGGGCGCTGGCCGGCGTGGCGCGGGAGTGGAACTGGGCGGGGTTCGGACTGGCCGCGGTCCACGGCCTGCAGGACGAGTTGGCGGCGCGGTTCTATCGCCGCTATCCGGACCTGGTCCGTGGACCGTTCAAACCGCATGTCACGCCCACGTGGTGGCAAGGCTATCCGCAGCTGCTGGCCGCGGCTCAGGCGGCAGGCGACGACGAGCTGGTCGACGTGCTGGCCAGCCGCTACGCGACGCAGGTCCGCTGGGACTTTGCCTGGTCTCGCAAGGAACGGGACCGGATCATGGAGACGGCCGAATCGTTGGGCGACTATTACCAAGGGATTCGCGACCGCGATCCGGCCCTGTTCGCCCGCCGGGCGGCCAACGTGCTGACGCGCATTCCGGCCTATTCGATCCACGGCTACCCGCGGCTGTTACAGACGAACAAGCTGGCGCGGTTGCTGTTCGTGCGCTCGTTCGACGCCTTGCTGGCGGTGCCTGCGGCGGTCCGCGATCTGGTCGAAGGCTCGGACATCCACGTGCAAATGCTGGCCTACCGCGTGCTTGCCCAGGACGACAACCGGGCGCGGGCGTTGGCCGTCGAGTCACTCGATATCCTGATCGGCACGCTGCTCAGGCCGCTGCACCGCAAGACGCGGCTGGCGGCCTTTGGGGCCTTGGCCAATGCGGCCCGGGCCGACGCGGAGGCGGCCCGAGTGGTGCATCGCCGCGCCCGCGAAGCCCTGCGGCTGCCGGACACAAAATACCCCAAGGAGGAACTGATCGGGCTGATCGGCCAGGTGCTGCACGCGCACGCCGAGCTGCGCGGCCCGCAGGAACAGCCCCGGATCTACCAGCGGGAGGCGGTGAGTCCATGATCGTGCTGATCGACTATGCTTCGCCCTCGCTGTTGGACTCGACCCGCGACGAGGCGTCGCTCCAGATCGCCGCCAACGCCCGGCGGCCGGTGCGGTTCGTGGGCGCCGTCAAGCAGCATGGATTCCTCCTCCGGATCGCACTTCGGGCCTTGGGCGCGGCCATCTGGTCCGACGACACCTGGCTGGCGCAGTCCGAGATCCTCGATCCGGTGATCACGGTCCATCCCGATCGGTTGTTCTTTGAAGCGTTCAGCCAAGACCAGTCGGTGTATGCCTGCCTGATCGTCGAGCCGGCGGTGTTCGAGCCGCAGGGCGAGGTGGTGACGGGGACGACGAACATCGATTTCACCGCCTGGCTGTGGGGCGCGCTGGGTGAACTGCGGACCAGCCGCCGCACGACGTTCCGCGTCGGGGCCGAGGGACTGGATGTCAGCACGGCGGGCGCGGGCGGCCGCTTCGAGCGGAAGGTCGAGCTGCCGGACGCCTGGGTTCGCGGCTTCCTCCAGGTTCAGGCCGCCATGAGCCTGCCGGGGACTCGGCTCACCGCCCAGCCGATCGACCTGCTCAGTGCGCTGCGGTACCTGCGCTACACCAAGGCCCGTGTCTCGCCGCGGGCCTTGCGGTACGAATTCGAGCCCGGCCACGACGTGCGGCTGGTCTTGGAGCCGTGGGAGCACGTCGTGCCGCTGGAGGGCGCGGAGCACAACTATAGCGAGTTCAAGTCCACACGCGTGTGGGGGCGGCGGCGGCTGAAGCTGATCGAGGGCCTGCTCCCGTTTGCCGATTCGGTCGACATCTATCTCAAGGGCCGCGCGCTGCCCAGTTTCTATGCCGTCAAGCTCCCGGGCATGACCTTCGTGCTCGGCATGACCGGTTTTTCCGCCAACGGTTTCACCGGCACCGGCGGCTTTGACCTGTTGGCCGACGCGGCGGGGGCCGACGACCGGCACCTGGACGCGGCGCTCGAACTGCTCCGCCGGCACTACCACCGCTCGGTGCGCGAAGTGGCCGGCGAGTTGGGGATCGACGAGTCCGCGGCCGGGCGGGTACTGGTCCGGCTGTGCCGACAGGGTCGGTGCATGTTCGACGTCGAGAGCCGCCGCTATCGCCTGCGGGAGTTGTTCGAGCGGCCGATCGACGAAGCCCGGTACTTTCCGCCCGACCTGCGCCGCGAATTGGCGGCAAAGCTGCTGGACGACGGCCGGGTCGAGATCCGTTCCTGTGCCGCCGAGGAAACCACGAAGACGCGGCGGCTGAAGACGCCCGATGGGCCCGTCACGCGGCAGATCACCTATCGCGACTGGCGAGTCGTCGGCGCAGCGGGCGGGATGCACCCGGTCGAGATCGTGGTCAACGACGCGGGCCAGATCATTTTCGGCCGCTGTCCCTGTCCGTTTTTCGCCGCGCACCTGCTGAACCAGGGACCGTGCGAACACATGCTGGCCGTGTTTCAAGCCAGCGGGCCGCTGCGGGCGGATCGGCCGAGCAGTGTGCCGGCCGATGCAGCCGAACTGCGGGCGGCCCGCAAGGAACCGTCGCGTTGGGAGATTGACAAGGCAACCGACGCGGGGGATAACATTAACGGCGACGAGGACGTGTGATGTCCGGGCCCGGCGGCCTGCAACCAGCCGCTCATGCCGCGGTGTTCCGCCGCGGCGGCAAACTGCGTGTTTCACGCCGCCACGGCTCCCAACGTACGCAACGCTGGGAGGCCACGAGTCCAATGCCCTGCAAGTGGTTTCCCGCCGGGCCCGGACATCCGCGCCCTCGGCGCCGCCCTTCAACGGCGAATGGCACGAGGTTAAGAGAATAAGCAAGGGAACCGTGGCCGGCGTCGAGTGCAGCAAGCCCCCGCAATCCCGCGGACTGTGGGCTCGCTGCACTCGACCACAGCCACCCAGGCAATCCTGAGTCCTTCACCTCGTGCCATTCCCTCAACGACTGTGGGAGTCCGCTCGTGAGCCTGTTCGCCTGGCTTCAGTCGCTGTTTCGCCCCCGGTCGCCGGTTCGCGACATCTCGGAGTTGACCGGCGCGGATCCGGAAGATGTCGCCGAGCGGATCGACACCTCCGGCGGCCCGCTCAAGCCGCAGCACTTGCGGCGTGCGTTGCGCGATCCGCGCTTGCTGCCCAAGCCGAAGAGCCGCACGGCAGTCTGGTCGCGGCGGAAGAAGCCCAAGATCCTCGAGCGTTCGGAGGCCGACCGCTTGTTCTCGGCCACGCTGCGGACACGCGACCGGAACATCCGCGATCTCTTGGCCGACCCGGACCAGCTGGCCCGCTACCAGCTGCCTGCCTGGGAGACCGAACAACAACTGGCCGAGGCCCTGGGACTGAGCGTCGGCATGCTGCGGCACTTCAGCATCCATCGGCAGCGCGAGACGACGCCGCATTACGTCACGTTTGCGATTCCCAAACGTTCCGGCGGGCAGCGGCTGATCCACGCCCCCAAGCGACGGCTGAAGGCGGTCCAGCGGCGGTTGCACGAGCTGCTCGTCAGCCGGTTGCCGGCCAGCGCCGCCGCCCACGGGTTCCTCCCGCAGCGTTCCGTGGCGACCAACGCGGCCCCGCACGTCGGCCGAGCCGTGGTGGTCAAACTGGATCTGAAGGACTGCTTTCCCACGATCCATTTCGGCCGCGTTCGCGGCTTGTTCATTTCCCTGGGGTATGGCTACCAGGTGGCGGCCACGCTGGCCGCCCTGATGACGGAAGCGCCGCGGCAGCCGGTCGAGGTGGGCGGCCAGGTGTTTCACGTCCCGGTCGGGCCGCGCGTCTGCGTGCAAGGCGCGCCGACCAGTCCGGGATTGTGCAACGCGATTCTCCTGCGGTTGGACCGCCGGCTCGCTGGTTTCGCCCGCCAACACGGTTTCGCCTACACCCGGTATGCCGACGATCTGACTTTCTCCGGCGACGATTTCGACAAGATCAAGCTCCTGCTGGCCGTGACGGCGCGGATTGTCCGCGAAGAGGGCTTCGTGCTGAACCGGGACAAGACGCGCGTGCTGCGCAAGTCCCGGCGGCAGATGGTCACGGGAGTTGTCGTGAATCAGACGGCCGGCCTGTGCCGCCGCGAGCGCCGGCGTCTCCGCGCCGCCGTCCATCAATTCGCCCGGTCTCCGGAGTCGCTGGATGCGAAAAGCGTGCAGCGGCTGGGCGGCAAGCTGGCCTATCTCCGCATGCTCAACGGCGATCAGGCGGCGCCCTTGCTGGCGGAATTCCAGCAGGCGCAACGGGCCCGGGGCGGCGGGTAGGCACCGGCGGATCCGCCAGCGTGGGAGTCAATGTCGCTGCCTCGCCTCGCCGTGACGAAGACGATTGGAGGAACCCGAGATGGCTGGAATCGCTGCTACCCGGATGCGCGTGGTCGAAGGCGACATCACGCAATTGAACGTCGACGCCATCGTCAACGCCGCGAACCGCTCGCTGCTCGGCGGCGGTGGCGTGGATGGGGCCATTCATCGGGCGGCCGGACCGGGGCTGCTGCAGGAATGCCGCCAGTTGGGCGGATGCCCGACGGGACAAGCCAGAATGACGCTCGGCCATCGCCTGGCGGCACGCCACGTCATTCACACCGTGGGCCCCGTGTACGACGGCGGTGGGTACGGGGAAGCGGAACTGCTCGCCTCGTGTTATCGAGAATCGCTCCGGCTGGCCTCCGAGGCCGGGCTGGAAACAGTGGCCTTCCCGTGCATCTCGACCGGCGTTTTCGGTTACCCCAAGGCGGAAGCGTGTAACATCGCGGTTGCGACCGTCGCCGAGTGGCTGGCGACCCACGCCGCGCCCCAGGTCGTCACGTTCTGCTGTTTTTCTTCCGCGGACGCGGCGCTCTATCACGCTCGACTGGCGGAATAGAGACGACACAAGGAGTCTCGCATGGTGTGGTCCAGCCGTGCTACAACACGTTCAAAGCTCTCGCTCGCAACGGCGCTAACTCTGGCCATGGCGGCCTGCGGCAGCGCGTCTGCTGCGGACGGGGACGTGACCAGCTACAAGATCCAGAATCGCTGGAAGCAGTTCATGCATGTGGCTGGGGAGAAGGTCGGTTACGACCAGGGCGGCGACGACGCCAGGCACCGCTGGGTCTTGGAAGACACACCCGGTGGGCAGCGCATCAAGAACCTCGAGACCGGCGCGTATCTGGCGGCGAACAAGGACGCCGCCGAAGTGAACCTGGTCCACCCCCGCGGTGCGGGCGTGGTGGACGAGACCAGCCTGTGGACGATCGATGTGGTGTCCGGGACCTGGCTGTCGATCA
Organism: uncultured Planctomycetaceae bacterium; assembly: GCA_903927685.1. Next base: position 13,077 of record CAIYOB010000021.1, on the reverse strand, counting down.
AGAGTTGCGCGACCGGCAAGTTCCTGAATTGCGAGCCGCAGCGAGGATTTGTCGTCTGCGACGGCGCCAACGTGCCCACGAGCCAGACCTGGTGGCTGTCCCAGTGGGAATTCGTCCACGTCGCCGGCCCCCCACCGCCGCAGCGATACCGCCGCCATGAGATCGCCGTCCTCTCGCCGCCGTACTGCTCGGACATCGCCGGGGACACCCGGGTCGACCTCGTAGCTCCCGGTTTCCCTCGCGTGACCGTCAAGTGTTGGCAACCAGGCGCCGGAGCGGGTACCGATTCCACCGTCGCGGTTGTCGACCTCGATCCGCAAGGCCGGGGCTCGTTCAACTTTCCTGCCCGGGCCTACCCTCACGGCCCCGTCACGGTGAGAATCAGCGGCGAGAACGGCGCGGCCAAAGACAACTGCTACCTGCAGCTGTACAACCAGGTCGGGGACTCGTGGAACGAAGGCATGCCCAGGGATCCGCCCGCCGCAGCCGGCATGACCCTGGTGTTTGCCGACGACTTTTCGGGACCCTTCACCGTCTCTGCTACGGGCACCCAGGGCACCTATTACGACCACAAGCCGCCGGGCGGCCAGCAGGACTTCAGCAGCCTGCGTTTCACCAGCCTCGCTCAGCCCAACAACCCCTTTCGCCAGGTCGATTCCTACCTGCGGATCCGAGCCAGCGAGAAGGCCCAGAGTTCCGGGTTGATCTCCTCCTTGAAGAACGACGCCAGCGGCATCACGGCCCAGGCCCCCTGCTACTTCGAATGCCGGTTCATCGGCCCGAACGCCAGCGGCACCTGGCCGGCATTCTGGCTGCTGACGGATTACATGACGGGTTACGTCCAGGGTCGGGGGCTCGACGTGCCCTGCGACGAATTGGACATCATCGAGGCTTACGGCGGTGAAGGCCCGGGCCATCCCAACGCCTTTGATGCCTATATGATCTGTCCCCATGCCTGGAACCAGGGCGACACCGGCAAGGCACTGGAGAGCAAGGCATTCGAAGGGCTTCACAACCCGATTCGGATGGGCAAGTTCGGCATCCCCTCGACGTGGTTCGAGACGTTCCACACCTACGGCTGCAAGGTCACCGCAGCCGATACGCTCTATTACTGTGACGACCGCGAAGTGGGCCGCCACCCGACGCTGCCGCTCTCTCGGCAATTGCCGTTCTTCTTCCTCATCAACCTCGCCACGGGCGGCGGCTGGCCCGTCGACCTGTCGCGTTACAACGGCGTGGCCGACATGTACGTGGACTACGTGCGGGTCTACCAGGGGAAGAGCTGATCACCGCCGGTCAGCTCGCGGGTTGCGTACTCCGCAAGGGCGAAGGTGCGGTTCCTTTACTTCCACAGTTCATCGATGATGGCCACGGTCTGGTCGACCAGCATCTGGCCGCCGGCGGGACCGATGATGTTGCTTTGCGGAATGGCGGAATACGAGCCGGCCGCTTGGGCGCGTTCCGTCGGCAGGTAGCTGCCAAAGCCGGACATCTGCAGGATGAAAGTCTGCGTCGCTTTCGAGCGGGCCTTGATGCGAATCCCGTACTCGCAATACAGTTCGAACGGATTGGAGCAGACGACCAGATCGCCGAGCCGGACCACGTGAATCTCGACGGGATACGTCGCGTCCGGATTCTGCTGCAGTTGCTCGTAGCGTTTCACCACTCCCAGATGCCAGTCGCGGGCCATGAAAGCGACGCGAGCGGCGCTGGCCGGATCCTGTTCGACCTGCGCCAGGACCTTGTTGTACTCGGCCAGGGCTTGTTGGTACTGGGCCTCGGTGATCTTATTCAACGGCAGCTGCAGCGTGACCGCGACGTGCTTCAGAATCGGGTCGGCGATCTTCTCCCCTTGGACCGCATCAAAGGTCTGGCTGACGGACAGATCGACCCGCCGGGCCACTTCCTGGAGCTCGTTCATGCCGCGCAACTTGCGCATCCGGGCATTGGCGGCCTGGTGCAGGATCGGCCGCGGGGACATGTCGCCGGCCGCGCCGCCCCAGCCCAGCACGACAAGCCCTTTTCCGTACCGAGCCTGCAGGTTCTGCCGCACCGGAAGCCAGTAGTCCGCGTTGACGGCGGACTGGGCTTCGACCACCTGCGCCGGACAGGCCACGTTGACGGCGATCGCCTTCAGATTATCCTGCCCGTCGTAGAAGAAGATCGAGCCGACATCGTCGTCGTCCATGCCTTCCAGATTGACGAAATCCGGCCGGTTCGTGTTGCCGTACATCTGGGCCGTGCCGTCAGCGTAGACGGCTCGCCGCCCGAAGCCGATGCTGTTCCGGTCCAGTCCGTACGACAGCTTGCCCGGTGCGACGTCCTGCCAGGCGGCGACGACCCCGTCGCTGATCTTGTCGGCCAGGAACGTGATCGTCTCGGCGACGCTCAGCGTCTGGTCGTTCACCGGGATGCCCGGCGTCCCCGGCACGAGCACGGGCGCCGTATGCGTATGCGTCGCGGTCAGGACGAGAGTCTGCACGTTGATCGCCGCATCTTTCTTCGCGACCGCGTCGCGGATGGCTTGGACACAGACCTCGGGCAACTGCAGCAGGTCCAGCGAAACGAACGTGGTCCGCGCGTCGCCGGACTGCAGGGCCACGACGTTGGCCGTCAGCGGCGTGTCCGGCTGGGTCGAGAGCCGCAGGCCGAACTGCCCCCACAGGGCGACCGCTTTAGGCGGCGTGATGTCGACCGACGCCGCTCCGACCAGCAATTCCGCCCCAGAAGCCCGGGTGGGAAAGGCACTCCAGACCAGCAACACGCTCCAGGCGGTGGCAAACACGACGCCGGCGAAAGACCGTTTCATGGCAGGCTCCTTTGGGGGTGGATGGCCGTGAGATCGAACGGGCTCATGCTTACCGCCGCCCGCGGTTCCAGTCAAGTTGGCTCGTGGCATCGAACGGAGGGACTTGAACCACAGAGGCACAAAGACCGAGTTCCGGTGACAGCCAGGGTTTCCGTGGGGTCAGATCTTCGATCCCTGAGGTAGATGGCCCGGCGGGCGAGGAGAAACCGCAGCCGTTGTCGCCGCCTGGAAGCAGTCAACGGCAGTGCCTGGAAAACCGGCGATGAGGCGTCGACGCATTTCCGGATCGTCGAGGAAAACCGTCATCCAGATGCTGAAAAACCCGTACCCACGGGCCGTCTCGACAATCTGTTCGCGGATCGCATCCGTCGGATGGTGTTGCAGGTGGCCGTGGCTTCGCTGCGCAACGAGCCAGACCTCCATCCGCTGTGCGACGCGATCGATGGCCACCAGCTGGCCGTTCTCGTCGAGGACGGCATTGAGGGGTTTGTCCAAACCCGTCAGGGCCAGGGTGTCCTTGGCCATTTGCCGCGGACCATCGGTCAGTGCCGCGGCAGGAGCAACCTTGCCATCCGGTGAGTAGTCGAAAGCGGCAGTGGTATTGTCCCGGTCGGGCAGGAACACTTCGGCCAGATGAACGTCCTTGTCTTTCTTGGTCCCATTGCAGTTCACGCAGCCCAGCAGGAAATTGTCCCACTGGCCGATCAGGTGGGCGTATTGGGGCAGACCTTTGGGCTGAATATGCTCGACCGCCAACATGGTGGCGATTCGCCGTTCGCAGTAGGAGCAGAACGGCCCCAACCGGGCCTGGAGGTACGGAAAGGCGTCGCGATAGTCGGCGAAGTCCCCGGGGTGGGGGCTGGTACCGCGCTCGATCGGTCGCATCGTCACACTCCCAGGCATGGTGACCCGCCGTCCGCGGCGGTTAGACCTCGAAATCGTCGTTCCTCTCTCCGGCCACGAACGCGGCATTTTCGTCGGCGTCGAGCTGAGTCTGGACCATCGCCTTGCCCAGACGTGCCTCGCGCTCGAGTTCCAACAGGGCCTGAAACGCCGGGTTGTCGGCATAGGGCGGAATGCCGGCCGCCAAGCGTTCCTGGAAATCCGCCAACTTGTCCGCAGGCGCCTTCGCCGCTTCGTCCAGGGTCAAGAGGTAGTGCTTGGCGGCCCCGACCATTTCGCGATAGCGGGGACTGACGTCCGGCCGCTCGACCCCCATCAGCCCTCGCGCAATCGTCTCAATTCCCAGGTTGCCGAACTCCGCGACCGGTTGCCCCTGCAGCGGGACCAATTCGCCCGGGCGCAGCGTCTGGACCACGAACGCCGAGTGGCTGGTCGCGATGAACTGCAGGTTGGGAAACGTCCGCCGCAGGTCTTCGATTACCCGCCGCTGCCACGTCGGGTGCAGATGCACGTCCAATTCATCGATCAACACCACGCCCGCGGTGTGGCGCAGGACCACGCCGGGATCCTGGGCCCCCGGGCCCTCCGGTCCCAACAGGTGCGAGTTGAGCGTCACGGCTTTGATGGCGATGTCGGCCACCAACGCCAGCATCATCCGTTGTCCGGCGCTCAGATTGTAGAAAGGCTGCTGCCACCCACCGATCGAGAGCACGATCTCCTTCAGGTCAGAATCGTAGCGGAGCCCATCCGCGCCGGGAATGCAGGCCAGGACGGCCTGCTTGACCGCGCGGACCCCCGGCCGCTCCGCGCCCTGGCCGTTGACCGCAGCGACGGCCTCGAATAAGAACCACTCATTCACGTCGCGATCCCGGATGCGTGTGTCGAGGCAATGGTGGTACGCATCGAGTCGCTGGGACTTCTTGGCCGAGACCCGGCCTCCCGGCCGCTTATTCGTCGGCAGCCACGTCCGGCCCGCGCCATAGTAGGCCAGCACGGGCAGCACCGCACGCTCCGCCCCTGCGGCCTGCACGAGATTCGCGATCGCCGCTTCGGCCTCCCGGGCCGCGGCGTTGGTCGTCCGTGTGCCACCTTCGCGGATCGTTCGTGTCCAACTCAAGCCGTCGGTCGCCCCGATCCTCCCGGTGGCCGTAATGCGGGTCGGTAACCGCGGCTCGAACAATACCCGGTCCCCGGACGGTTGCGGTTCCAGGCGGATTTCTTCCTGCAGGATGTTGCGCCAACCGCTGCGCGGCGCGGCTTTGTGCCACAGTCCCAGCGCCACGGCCAGCGCGTCCAGGGTGCTCGTCTTGCCCGAACCGTTGTCCCCGATCAGCAGATGGAACGACCCCTGCTCCTCAGGCGGGGCGTCAAGCCGCCGCGGGAACTCGAGTTCCCGCTCGGCGAAGCCCTTGAAGTTCTGGACGGTCAAGCGGTCGATGCGCATCACGGCCTCCCTTCCAGCACGCCCGATTCGGCCCGTCTTCGCACCATACGGGATGAATCGTCAGGACCGCGGGATTCTCGCATAGCCGGCCCGATCATAGCGATTGTCAACTCGTTGAGTACCATTCCCAAAACCAGACAAGAGTCGCGGTTTCGTGATGTTTGGCCAGGCCGCGATTCTACCCAAAAGAAGCCGTTGGTGGGAGGAAGGCAGCCGGAAAACTGGCTTGGACAGCGGAGGTCGCCGGTCGGTATCCGCATGGCAGGAACGACGGCCGCACCAATCATCTCGGCGTTTGGCCGGTGGAGTCCAGATAATCGATCAGTCTGTAGACCGTCCGGTTCAGCTCCCGCATGGCGTCCAGCAGCGGATCGTAGGGTTCGAAGCGGATCGTCACGACGCCCTTGTTCGAATCCACATTCGAGGGATCGGCGGTCGTGTCAGCGGGATCGTTGTCCATGTAGCGGAACCAGTGCCAGCCCACGCAGTTTTTGGCTCGCAGCAGGCCGCCGGTAAAGGTCTGATAGAACAGCCCGCGATCGCGCTGGGTCGGCACCAGCCAGCCGGCGCCGCTGTGGTTCGTGTAGCCGCTGTCCGCGCCCTTGGCGTACCACTCGGTGATCATCACCGGCCGGCCCGACCAGTGGGTCCACCGTTCGATGTCCGCCGGCTTCGGCTCCCACACGCCATAGTGGTTCACGGCGATCACATCGCAGTGCCGGCCCGCCGCGCGAAACGCGGCGGCCTGGCCCTTTTCGGCTCCGTAGAACCTCGAACCCAAGATCAAGTGCTGCGGATCCTGGCGGCGGATGGCGCCGGCCACGGCGGCAAAATAGCGCTCGTACGCGAATTCGATCCAGGCTTCGCGGTCCGCGTCCGTCGGCGCCGCGCCGGGGCCGCGACGCGCGTCCAGCCACTCCCGAGCCGCCCGCCAACTGGAACCCATCGCCGGGTCTTCGGAGTTCAATGCCAGGTACTTGTCCAATTTGGGCATCGGCAACTCGTTGTCGGTAAAGTAGCCCAGCAGCCAGGGATCGTCTTTCCAGTCCGCCAGCGGGCGGGCGTGCCGGTCGCAGAACGGCGCAAAGTCCGGGTGAAAGACCGGGATGCAATCTTCGGGATACAGCGCATGGCCCGAGCCCTGGCGGGACACGCCCAGGTGCCGGCCGAAGGCCCGCATGAAGCCGCCCTTGGGGGCCGCCGAGCCCGCGTCGCCGGCCCGCGCGGCCACGCCTTCGAGACAGTAGGCCAGAGGCGTCTCCGCCGCCCGCAGCAGCGGCACGTCGCTCCACGCCCCGGTCGAATTGAACCCCGCCTCGCGCAAACGCACCGATTCCACCTGGGCCCAACGCTGCGGCGTGCCGAACCGTTCCTTCAGCGCCGCCTGAACCGTCGGCGTGCTCCCCAGCCGCACGCCGTTAACCCCGACGCTCAAGAACAGACCGCCGTCCGGATCCACCAGCCACCAGCGGCCGTCGACCTGTTCCACGCGAAAGAAGCCGCTGGCCCGCGCCGTCCGATCCGAGCGACCGCCGAAGCGATCCAGCGGAACGGCCGCCGGCCGGAAGCCTTCGATCTGCCCCACGGGCCGCGCCGCTCGCTCCGTCCACTCCGCGTCGGTGGGCTTGCGCTTCACCTTGACCAGCGGACCGTCTGCGGACCAGGCCGCAGGCAACTGAGCCAACGCCAGCAGGATGCAGAATCCCACTCCCGAGCCGCGATGCGTCGATTTCATGGTTTCTCTCCAGAGCGGTGCTTGCCAAGGCCGCGTCTGAGCATTCGAATGCAGCAGTTCCTCGTTGCCAAGTCCCCTACCGCGGAGATTCGCGATGGCCGCATCCAGCCCTGACTTTCCCGGAAGCACACGCCGCGTCTTTTTGAAAACGGCTGCCGTCGCCGGCTTCGCAGCCAGCGCCGGCGCGCAGACCGAGCCGACGACGACGGCGGAAGAGCTGGCCCGCCTGGCCGACGAGCCGGTGCTCGACGTCTCGTTCCTGAAGCAGCCGGTCAAGGTCGCTTCGGTCGAACTGCTGCAGAACGGCCGGGTCTACCTGGTCCGTGTGCGTTCGACGGACGGGGTCGAAGCCGTCACCGTCCCGAACCCGGATCGGATGGCGCTGATGTATCCGCTGTTTCTCAAGCAAGTCGCGCCGTTTTTCGTCGGCAAGGACGCGCGCGACCTGCAGCGGCTGCTCTGGGACGTCTACCGCCATTCCAGCAACTACAAACTGCAGGGCCTGGCCCTGTGGGTCTGCGTCGCCGCCATCGAAATGGCCCTGCTCGAATTGCTGGGCCAGACGGCCCAGCGGCCCTTGGCAGACCTGTTCGGCGGGACGTTGCGGCGCGAGATCCCGGTCTACGTCGCCAGCGGCAACCGGGGCAATGCGCCCGAGGCCGAGTTGGCGCACTTGCAGAAGCTGGTCGCGGATTCCGGCGCACGGGCCCTGAAGTTCCGGCTGGGCGGACGGATGAGCCGCAACGCCGACTCGCTGCCCGGCCGCACCGAAGCGCTGATCCCGCAAGTCCGCACGGTCTTCGGCGACGCGATGACCTTGTACGCCGACGCCAACAGCAGCTACGACGCAGGCGAGGCCATCCGGATCGGTCGGCTGATGGAGGCCCACGGCTATGGGTTCTACGAGGAGCCGTGCGAGTTCGACGACTTGTGGGCGACGAAGGAAGTCGCCGACGCGCTGACGATCCCGGTCGCCGGAGGCGAGCAGGAATTCAGCCTGCATCGCTGGCGGTGGCTGATCGCCAACCGAGCGGTGGACATCGTCCAGCCGGACCTGCACTACGGCGGCGGCTTGATCCGCGCGACCCAGGTGGCGCGGATGGCCGCGGCGGCCGGGATGCAAGTCGTCCCGCACATGTCCGGCGGGGGACTGGGCTACCTGGACGTCGTCCAGTTCGCTTCGTTCACGCCCAACATCGGCGAGCACATGGAGTTCAAAGGCAACACCGACTTGCCGGTCAGCTGTGCGACTTCGTCCCTGAAATGCGAACGCGGCGTCGTCCGCTGCCCCTCCGGCCCCGGATTCGGTGTGACCGTGGACCCAGGGTTCGTGCGCGAGGCGAAGAACGTGTAGCGAGGTCTCGGCCTGCCAGAACGGGCCTCGATCGGAACGCCGCGGATCGTAACCCGAAGCGTCAGCGAGGAAGAAGAGGACCGGCTGAAGACTTGTGCCTCTGAGCGTGACAGATAACCATCTTCAACTCGCCGAAGCTGTACTTGTCCCCGAAGTGCGCTTTCGCCTCGGCCGCGGTCGCCTCCGGTTGGGCTTCCAGGAACTGCTGGATGTCGGCAACCGTCTCCCGAGCGAGCACTGCGTATATGTCCAAGTCACCGAGGCCGATGAAATGGGATAGATGCCCTTCGATGGTGCCCCGCGTGAGATGCCGCTCGGCGGCAATCTCATCCAGACTCCGGCCGGCGCGAAACAGTTCAAAACTGTGGCGCTGAGTCTCCGAGGTGCGGCGTTGCGGACGCGCCGGCGTGGCGGTTGGATTCTCGGCAGGCGGTTGCTCGCCGCAGTACTTCCGAATCAACTCGCTGATCTCCTTGCCATACCGCCGCAGTCGCGCTTTACCAATTCCGTTGATTTGACGAAGCTGGGCGTTATTGGTCGGCAGACGGGTCACCAATTCCCGCAGCGACGCATTCGGAATGACTTCCCCCGGCGACCGGCCATTCTGCTGCGACGTTTCCTCGCGCCACTCGAGCAGGCGTCGATACAGAGTCGGGTGCGGAATGCCTTTAGGCACGACGTGCGAACTGGGCGAGGACGCGGGAACGGCCTTGGCGAAATCCAGCTCCGCGTTGACCTTCGCCCGGCTGTAGGCTTCGGTGGTGAAGCCGCCGCCGCAGGCAGCAAAGCAGGCGCGTTTCGCAAACAACGCGAACTGAAGTGCACGCAGTTGAGCCACCAGGGCCGTACCGACCGCTTGATTGTCGGAAACCGTGGGAATCGAGTTCGCCTCCTGCAAGAGCCCCGCGATTTTCTCCGTGAAGTAGGTGCTCGCTCGCTGAATGCGGACCTGCAATGCCTGGTTGGCTTCGGGCATGGCGTCTTGCCCGAGGTACTCGACCAGCTGCGGCGCAAACTTTTCCGCGACGTCCAGCAACTGCGTCCCTGCCCGCTGGGACAGCGATTGCACCTGCTCCAGAGTCGGCGGCGCGAGCGATCTTCCGTGCTGGGCGCACGTGATGCCGAGTTCCTCCAGCCCGTTCGCAATCGAGTCGAAGCGAAACAATTCACTCAGAAGCGACACCTGGAATTCGCGTTTCGCTTGCTGCAATTGCGACTCACTGGGAGCCAGGCGTTCCGCGTCCTGACTGAATTGTCGTACCACGGGATCCGTCTTGACTGTCGAGTTGTCGATGCGGGACCGCAACACGATCCCTTCCAGGCTCTTACAGCGGCTGAGGGCGACGTAGACTTGCCCGTACGCGAAGGCGGCTTGGGCATCAATGATCGCTCGCTCGAACGTCAGGCCCTGGCTCTTGTGGATGGTGATGGCCCAAGCGAGCTTGAGCGGATACTGAGTGAACGTGCCGACCACCTGCTCATCGATCTTCTTTGTTTCTTCGTTCAGCGAGTATTTCACGTTCTGCCATTCGGCGGGGGCGACGACGATGTCGGCGGCGTCTCCCGGGCAACGCACGAAGATCAGGTCTTCTTCGATGTGTGTGATCCGGCCGATGCGGCCGTTGAAGTATCGCCGTTCGGGCTGCAGGTCGTTCCTGATGAACATGACCTGAGCGCCCGTCTTGAACTCCAGGGTTTGCTCGGTCGGATAGGAACTCGCGGGAAACTCGCCCGCCACGTGTGCCTCGAAGACATGCCGTCGAGTCGTGAGTTGGGCAAGGTTCCCGGCGTTGATCTCCTGTGCGGCCGCATTGGTCGCCGTCAGCGTGATGTAGGCATCCGTCCGGGGCGGCTGGAAATTCGGCACGAATCGGCTGTTGAGTTTCCGCAGCGATTCCCCGTCCAGGCAGTTGTCCCGCACTTGGTTCAGGAGAGCAATGAACGCCGGGTCGGACTGGCGGTAAATGTGTTTCAGTTCGAGCGAAATGTAGTCGGTCTGGGCGAGCGCGCGGCTGCCGAAGAAATAGGGCGTATCGTAGAACCGGCTCAGCACCTCCCAGTCTTCCTGTCTGACGACCGGCGGCAGTTGGTGCAGGTCGCCGATCATCAGCAATTGCACGCCGCCAAACGGCCGGCGAGGGTCGCGAAAGCGGCGCAAGACCTCGTCGACGGCGTCCAGTAGATCCGCCCGGACCATGCTGATCTCGTCGATCACGAGCAGATCGAGGCTGCGGATCAGTTGGATCTTCTGGCGTTTGAAACGGCGTTGCTGGCTCTGCTCGCCGCGTTCAACGCCTGGCAGATAGAGCCCGAGCGGGAGCTGAAACAGCGAGTGGATGGTCATGCCGCCGGCATTGATCGCGGCGACGCCCGTGGGGGCGACGACGGCCAGACGCTTCCGTCCCTCGGCCTTGATTTGGTGCAGGAAGGTGGTCTTGCCGCTACCGGCCTTTCCGGTCAGGAACAGATTCTTGTCCGTATTGCGAACGTATTCAAACGCGAGTTCCAGCTGCGGGTTGGTCTGCAGGTTCATCGACACGCCTCATACTCGAGTTCCGTACGAACAGTGTACCTCGAATGTCGGCGAGGAATAGCGGCCGTAGCAACCCTGCCGCGAGTCCTTCTCCGGCTTGCCAGACACGATGTCTGGCCTCAGACTATTCCTCGGCCAAGTGGAGACGAACATGAACTACGTAACAACCGTTGCCCTCGCTGTCCTGTTGCCTCTGGGCCACGCGTTCGCGGCCGACGATACCGCCTCGGGCCTGGCCGGCCACTGGCGGTTCGACGGCTGCGATGGGAAAGTGGTGCAGGACCTCTCCGGCCACGGCCATGACGGGCGCGTCGCCTGTGGCGAACTCCGGAACGAGCAGGGCGGCACCTCGCTCGAACTGGACGGAATCGATGGGCATGTGCGGATCGAGACCGAGACGCCGTTCAACCTGACCACGGAGATCACCACGGCCCTGTGGGTCAAGGTGGCCTGCCTCCGGAACAACACCGTGCTGTTCGGCATTCCCAACGCCAATCCGGACTGGACGACGCCGGTTTTCGGCATGTACGTCTCCGGCGGCCGAATCGTGTACGGTCAGTTCGGTGACGAACAGACGCCCAAGGCGCTGCTCGAGTCCCGGGCGGAACTGCCGCTGAGCACGTGGACCTTTCTGGCAGCCACCTCGGACGGCGCGACCCTGCGGCTGTACGTCAACGGTACCTTGGACGCCAAACAGAACCAACGCGCGGTCCTGGCCTTCAACGGCCAACCGCCGCTGATCGGCACAGGGGCGGGCAACAAGCCTGCGCTGAAAGGCCGCGTCGGAGAACTGCGGGTCTAGAGCCGGGCCCTGGAGGTCGGCGAAGTGCACGACTCCACACTGCTGGGCATCATGACCGAGAACGAACTGCAATGCCCCGTCGACCTGCTGGATCGTTATCTGGCGAGCGACGCGGCGAATCCCGATCTGCAACCCGGCCGCACCGCCGCCGCCGCGTGGTTGACCGCGCGGCACGGTTCGGCGGATGCCCGGCGGCTGACGCAGCGCGACCGGTACGAGTTCATCGCCTACGCCTTTGAACGCTACTATCGCATCGTCACGCCGATTGTCCGCCGGTACGACCCGAACCATCTCTACCTCGGCTCGCGGCTCAACTACCGCACCGGCCAGTTCGACAATCCGTGGTTCTGGAAAATGCTCGCCCCCTATCACGACGTCGTCTCGGTGAATTACTACGTCCAGTGGGGCCCGCAGGCCGACGAGTTTGGCGACTGGGGGGCATGGGCGGACAAGCCGATCCTGATCACGGAATGGTATGCCAAAGCCCTGGACGCCCCGGGCTTGGCCAACACGCACGGCGCCGGCTGGCTAGTCCGCACGCAGGAGGGCCGGGCCCGGTTCTCCCAGCACTTTGCGCTGGGGGCCCTAGAGACGCCGAACGTCGTCGGCTGACACTTCTTCAAGTACCTCGACGATCCGCCGGAATCGCAAGCCTTGGCCAGCGGAACGGATCGTCGGCTGGTAGCGATGGCCGGCCGCGTCGCCGGAGGACCATGTCGAACCGTTACGCCGCGTGCTGTTCCGCCGTGCCTGTCGCTGTGCCATATCGAAAGCCGCACGGATGGGCTACACTGACTTGGGCTACCGAGGTCGGCAGCGACGGTCGAGACCGTAGAACACATTGAGGAGTCGCGCATGGCGCTACGAGATCATTTTCATCCGCCGCTCAGCGACGTCAGTTCGTGGGAAGAAGTCCACGGTCAATGGCCGGCGGTGCTTGTTCAGCAGTTGGGGAAGTCGCTCCCCCCGGAGTACATGGCCGGTCCGCGCGTGCATCTCGGGGCGGAGGTGGAAATCGACGTCGCGACGTTTGAGTTGGAACCGGCCGCGGGCAGATTTAGCCCGCCATCGGAAGCCGGTGGCGTGGCAACGGCCGTGTGGGCGCCGGCGGAACCTACGCTGGCGGTGGAAACCGAGTTATCGGATTTCGCGGAATATGAGGTCCGCGTGTACGACACCCGCCGGGGCCGCCGCCTGGTGGCCGCCATCGAACTGATCAGCCCCGCGAACAAGGACCGGCCGGAACATCGCAGCCAGTTTACCGCCAAGTGTGCCGCATTATTGCGGCAGGGTGTGTCGCTCGTGCTGGTGGATGTCGTGACCGCGCGAAACGTCAATCTGTACGCCGATCTGTTGGACCTGATTGGCCAGTGGGACCGGTCGCTGGGCGAACAGCCGCCGGCCACCTACGCCGTCGCCTGTCGTTGGCGAGACCGCGGCCGGGGCCGCTGGTTGGAGACGTGGAACCAATGCCTGCAACTGGGGCAGCCGCTGCCG
>CAIYOB010000020.1 GCA_903927685.1 uncultured Planctomycetaceae bacterium | reverse complement strand
GAGACTTGGACATGCCGTGACGACGGTTCGTCAAAGGTGGAACTGATCACTTCGCAGTTCGGTCCCTTGACCTCCCGCTCCATGTCGGTGACTTCCTCCGGCCGCTCGTCGATCAACAGCATGATGACGTAGGCTTCGGGAAAGTTCTTCAGCACCGCCTTGGCCATCTTCTGCATCAGGATGGTCTTGCCGGCGCGGGGGGGGCTGACGATCAGGCCCCGCTGGCCGAACCCGATCGGCGTCATCATGTCCACGACCCGTGTCGAGATGTCGGTCGGGTCGTACTCCATGACGATCCGTTTGTCCGGGTGCAGCGGCGTCAAGTCGTCGAAGCTGACTTTGTCCGCTGCGACGTTCGGATCTTCATAGTTGATCGCTTCGACCCGCAGCAGGGCAAAGTACCGCTCGTTTTCCTTCGGCGGGCGGATCTGGCCGGAAACGGTCACGCCGGTCTTCAAGCCAAAGCGGCGGATCTGGCTGGGCGAGACGTAGATATCGTCCGGGCAGGACAGGTAGTGGTAGTCGGGGCTGCGCAGAAAGCCGAACCCGTCGGGCAGGATTTCCAGCGTTCCCTCGCCGTACATCAGCCCGTTCATCTTGACCCGTTCTTTCAGGATCTTGAAGATCAAGTCCTGCTTCTTCGCGCCCGCCACGTCCTCGACGTTCTCTCGCCGCGCCTCCTCGATCAACTGGGCCATCGTCAGCTTCTGCAATTCGGCGATGTGGACCTCGCCCTGCTTGATCTTCTCGTAGCGATCGCACAGTTCGTCCGCGGTCGTGCCCCGGCGGTCGGCCTCTTCGGCCAATTCCTCCGCCAGGGAGAGGGGTTCTTGTTCGTCGTAATTCACAGATCGGATTCGAGGCATGATTCCGGACTCCTGGTAGAAAAGGCAGTGTCGACAAACGAACGTTGTCGACGGTGGGTGAAACAAAATCGTGATCGAGGGTTCAGGCTGTTGGTGGTCAGGGCCGGCTGGCGCCGGCAGTTTCAGGTTCCGCTGCTGGTCCGTCGCCGACCGCGACCAGGCTGTGCCAGAACCGATCGACCTGAGCGAACAGGTGCTGGCGGGTCAGCGAATTGTCGAACGTCACATCCGCCCGGCGGCGTTTGGTCTCCACAGGCTCTTGGGCCGCCTCGCGAGCGGCAAACTCGGCTTCCGTCCAGCCCCGCTGCCGGGCTCGGGCGAGCCGGGCGTCACGCGGGGCATCCACAAAAACGATCCGTTGACACAGGGCATCCCACCCCGCCTTCAGCATCACGGGAGCGTCCAGTACCGCCGCGCTCACTCCCTGACGCTGTAATTCGGCCAGTTGCTCCTGCAGTCGCCGACCGATTCGGGGGTGGGTCAGCTGCTCCAGGAATGCCAATTCTACTCTGCTCTCCGGTGCGGCCGCAAACACGATTTCCGCTACGGTGCGGCGATCGATCTCGCCAGCCGCGTCGAACACCGCCTCGCCCCAGCGGCGCCGGACGGCTTGCTTGACCTCCGCTTCACGCAATACGGCATGCCCCACACGATCCGCGTCCAACACCGCCGCGCCCCACGCACGCAAACGCCCGGAGACCTCGCTCTTGCCGCTGGCGACACCGCCCAGGATGCCTATCAGGATCATGCTGTTGGGGGCCTCAATGCCACGCCTCGCAATCCGCCCAGTTGTCGCCGACCTTGAGATCGACCTTCAGTGGAACGGAGAGCTGTTCGACGGACTCCATCTCCTGCCGCGCCAAGGTCGCCAACCGCTCGACATCTTCGCCCGGAGTTTCGAACACTAATTCGTCATGTATTTGCAGCAACAGGCGAGCCCGGAATCCTTCGCGCTGCATGCGAGCGTGGACCTGGATCATTGCTTTCTTGATCAAGTCCGCAGCGGATCCTTGGATCACCGTGTTGATGGCAATTCGCTCGGGTAGGTTCCTTTGTCGCGAGTCGCCCAGCGATGAGAGGTCTCGTACGCCATGAACGGCTCTACGCCGCCCCAGGACAGTATTAACATAACCCTTTTTCCGGCATTCGGCTAGAGTCCTTTTGATAAAGTCATCGACGCCCGGATATCTGGCAAAGTAGGCATCGATGAACTGGGCCGCCTCGGCCTTGTCGATTCCCAAGGCTTGGGCCAGTCCAAACGGGCTCTGGCCGTAAATCACACCAAAATTGACGGCTTTTGCCCCTCGCCTCTGCTCGCGAGTCACCTCCTGTAGCGGGACGCCATAGACCTCGCTGGCGACCAACGCGTGAATGTCCTCGTCCGCCGCAAACGCTCGCTGCAGGGCCTGATCGCCTGAGAAATGGGCCAACACCCGGAGTTCGATCTGGGAATAATCGGCCGTCACCAGCTTCCAGCCCGGCTCGCCGGCGACGAAAGCCGAGCGAATCAGCCGGCCGTCCTCGGTCCGCACGGGGATGTTCTGCAGGTTGGGGTCGGTCGAACTGAGCCGCCCTGTAGCCGCCACATCCTGCTTGAACGAGGTATGAACTCGCCCTGTCTGCGGATGCACCAATTCGATCAACGCCTCGGCATACGTACTCCGCAGTTTGGCGTACTGGCGGTACTCGATGATCTTCGCCGGCAGCGGGTGCGACGCCGCCAAGCCCTCCAAGACTTCGACATCGGTGCTCAGGCCGGTTTTCGTCTTCTTGCCCCCCGGCAGCTGCAAATCCTCGAACAAGACCTTCGCCAATTGCTGGCGGGAATCGATGTTGAAACTGCGCCCAGCCAGCTCGTAGATTTCAGCCTCCAGTTGATCCATGCGGCACTTGAACCGTCCCCCCAGCTCCCGCAGCTTATCCACGTCGACTTTGATCCCATTGAATTCCATCTCGACCAGCACGTCGATCAGCGGCATTTCCAGCTGGCGGAACAAGGGGCCTAGCCCTTCCTCGTCCAGTCGCGATTGCAGGATTCCGACCAGCCGTACTGGAACGTCGGCATCTTCGGCCGCATACGCCGTGATCAGCGGCACCGGCACCTGGTCCATTCGCTTCTGCGACTTACCCGTCCCAATCAGCTCCTTGATCTTGATCGTGGTATGCCCCAGATACCGCTTGGCCAGATCGTCCAGGCTGTGGTTCCGTTCGCCCGGATCCAACAGGTAATCGGCGACCATCGTATCGAACGCAGTGCCGCGGACGTGAACGCCGGCCGAACGTAAGACGATAATGTCATACTTCAGATTCTGCCCGATCTTCTCGATGGCCGGATCCTCCAGCAGCGGCCGCAGGGCGTCCTGGACGGTTTCGGGATCCAGCTGCGGTTCCCCGGCGGGCGCTCGAACCGGAATATAACAGGCCGAGCCCGGCTGCCAGGCGAACGAGTAACCGACAATCTCCGCCCACCGTGGGTTGGTCGACGTGGTCTCCGTGTCGACCGAGATTCGCCGTTGCTGCGACAGATCACGGACCAGTTGATCCAGGTCCTGCTGCGTAGCAACCGTCCGGTAGTCGGCGGTTTCACGTAGTCCGGTCTCTCCGAGACCGGTTTCGAGTCTCGGAGAGACTCGGCTTCGTGGGCCGGATTCTCCGAGGCCGGCCTCTGCGGCTTCCAATGACGAGGTGACGTGCACGGCCCCGCCCCGTCCCAGACCGCGGACCCGATCGCCGAGCCGGCGAAAACCAAACTCTCGGCACAGCTGCTCGACCAACTCGATGTCCACCCGATGGATGCGTCCGGCGTCCCAGGCGAAATCCAAGGGCACGTCGTCGACCAATCGCACCAAGCGGCGGAACAGCATGGCGATCTCGCGGCCGGCCATCAGATTCGCGCGACGCTTGTCCCCGGACACTTCGCCGGCGTGATCCAGAACGCCCTCGAGCGTCCCGTGCTTGCCCAACAGTTCACTAGCGATCTTCGGTCCGATCAACTGGATCCCGGGGATATTGTCAACCGAGTCGCCGACCAGAGATTGGAAGTCGACCACTTGATCCGGGCGGATTCCCCAGTCCGCCTGCAACGCCGCGGCATCGAAGAACTGGTCCTTGCGGATATTGTACAGCTTGATCCGCTCGCTGATCAGCTGGCGGCAATCCTTGTCGCCGGTGACCAAGACGCAATCCAGGCCGGCCTGTTCCGCCCGGCGAGCGACCGTGGCGAGCACGTCGTCGGCCTCGTAGCCTGCCAATTCCAAGATAGGAATGCCCAACGCCTCGAGCATCCGGCGGATCTGCGGGATCTGCAACTGCAGGTCGGCCGGCATCTCGTCGCGGCCTGCCTTGTACGCGGGATACAGTTCGTCCCGAAACGTGGGCCCCGGCACATCGAAGGCGACGAACAGGTAGTCCGGTTTCTTCTTCTCCAGCAGGTCGAGCAGATCGCGAGTGAATCCGTGGACAGCCGCCACCGGCTGGCCGCTGGGACTGGTCATTTCCGGCAGGGCGTGAAAGACCTGAAAAATCAACGAAAAGGCATCCACCAGGTAAACCGTCCCGGCCGGGACGCCGCCCGGAAACTCAGCGGCGGTCGACTCCGCTACGGCGAATTCGGCGGCGGTCGGCTCCACGGCGGTCGACTCCGCGCCCGGTGACTCGTCCCCGGGCAAGACCGCCAGAGGCCGCGCAACGGGGGCCTGCGTATCTGCTGCCCCCGTAGGGGCTAGCGAACTAGCCCCATCGCGTTCCTCCGCGAAATCGAACAGAGTCTGCTGCCGGCGGCGGTCGGACATGTTTGGGGAAACCGGGGAAGGAGGACGGATGGGAAGGGGACCCGGGGCGTCGACCAAGTATTCGCCTGTCAATTGGGTCACGAGCACGATGTGACCCTATCATCGTAAAGGCAGCGGCAAGACGCTGTCAAGGGAACGGGCTCGTCGTGTCTGGCAAGAGATCGTGGCGATCCTAATTCATTGTGGGATCAAGGGATGTCCGGTAAAGGTTCCAAGCGTGGCTGCTGTCGAGGCAATCCAGGGCCATGACGGCCTCAGCATTGGCCTTATCCCAGCGGCGGCCTCGGCCCTTGATCGGCTGGGTTGTTGCCTTGCATTGGGCCTCCGTCGGGCCACTCCCGAGCTGCCAACCGCGTTCACGAAATTCGGGATAACGGATCCTCTCGCGACGCTCGCATACGTAGCCCAAGAGACGATCGGCGGCCTCCCGCTTGCTGCGGCCAAGCGATCAGTTGCCGCAACGTCTCCTTGCTGACCGTCAGGTGGGCGGCGCGAGCCAAGTTCTCGGACGTCTGCTGGAAACCCGTGGCTTCGCGGTTCAGCCGGCAAGCCATCTCCCGCAGGCCCTCGCTGATGGCCCGATCGGCCTCGTCCAGCAACTGATCGGTCGGCGTTTGGCTGCCTTCCTCGACGCTGTGCCAGCGGACGCGACAAAGCCGCACGCGCCCATTGACGGTCAGCACGCGGTAGCCTTGACGCCCCTTATGACGCAGTCGGCGGCCGGTCGCGCTGACCGGAGGGGGAACAGGCGGCTTCCGCTGCGTCTACTTTCGCCTGCAAGGCCGCTTCGTACACCTTGGCTCGAAACCCGTCCAAGGCGACTCGCGCCGACTCCGCGCTGTCGCCAATCAACCGACGGGCCGCGGCGCTATCCACGGCGTCCACGACCGTGTCCACCGTCCGTTCAAATTCCGCCATCAACCGCGCTCGCAGCGAAACCCGATCCAGCTTGGGCAACGGCGTATCCATCGCTCGGCTCCTGGGTCCAAAATATCCACCGAACATCACCTTGCCCAAGTCACACAAACTCCCCCCTTAGCTAGCCAGAGATATTTGCCAGACACTTCCGACGTCTGAATGCCCTGGCGAAGCACTGACAAAACCGGCTGACGGCTCGGAGAGCCAGCCTACTTGGGTGGTTCCGTCAGGGCATCTGGCGCCTCTTGCCTCCGGAAGGCCAGCAGGATGGCCAGGCTCGCCGCGGCTCCCAAGACGATTACGGGCCAGTGGTAACCGAAGGGGAGGACCTCGCTTTCGGTGGGGTGCATCAGCCAGCGGAGCCACGACGAGTCGTCGAGCAGTTGGGACGCTTGGCGACCGGCGATCACGGACAGTGAATTGTGGGTAAAGTGGAAGACCGCGGACGGTAAGAGACTTTGCGTCTGCAGCGCCAAATAGCCCATCACCAGACCGACGGCGATGGCGGACAAGGACTGTTGCAGCAGACCGTGTGTGAGTCCGAACAGGATGCTCGAGATGACGATCGCCGCCCGCGGACTGCCCAGATGCCGCAAGCCGGACAGGATGAACCCGCGGAACGCCAACTCTTCGCAGATCGCCGGCAACAGGGCGACCACTGGCAGGATTTGCCATAACTCGGCCGATTGCATGGAGCCCGAGAGCTTGGCCAGCGTCTTCAGGGTGTCGTCGCTGATCGGATACGTCGCCTGGATGCCCTGCGCCAGCAGCACCACCAGCGGATGCAGGACCAAGGCCAACAGCATCGCGGCCGGCAGCATCCAGAGGCGGGGCATGGTCAACAGGAGCGTGTGTCGGGGACTGCGGGCCAAACCGGCAGTCATGATCAACACCGGCGCCGCGATCAGGCCGATCTGGGTCACCGACACCATGCGCACGAAATCTCCGTAACCTTGCGGCGGAATCGCCCGCAGGCTGGCGAAGAACGTCATCAACAGGATCAGCAGCCCGCACAACAGGGCTTCCGCCACCGACGGGGTCGCTCCCCGGTCCCGGACGATGTGCCGCAGCCACATCCCCAATCCGACTTGCTCGCCTTGGCGAAACAGGACCGCCTCGGTCCGGAACTGGCGTACCGCCCAGCGGACGGCGAGCCACGAACAGCCCAGCGTGACGGCCAGAACGGGCACGGCGTACCGCACCGCGTCGTCGTACTGGCCTTCGACCAATTGCCGCAGCCACAAGACCATTCCGGTGACGGGAACGATCGCGGTGCCCAGATCCAGACGAGCCGTCGGGAGGACCGGCAACGTCATCAACGGAAAGGAGATCAACAACAGGGGCATCAAGTAGTATTGGGCTTCCTTGACGCTCTGGGCGAATGCTGCCAGCGCCAGGGACAAGGCACTGAACAGGGCCGCGACCGGCAGCGTGGCCAAAACCAGCCACACCACTGCCAGCGCGGGCGGCGGGCCAAAATCCAAGGCCAAGCCCAACTCCGCCGACGCGCCCAACTGGCGGATCAGCACCACGCCCGTCATGCCCAGGCTGAGCAGATTCAGATAGGCTGTGGCGACGCTGAAGCACATCACCGTCAGCAACTTGCCGCCCACGATTTCGCCCCGGGTTGCCGGACTGCACAGCAGCGTCTCGAGCGTCCCGCGTTCCTTTTCGCCGGCGCACAGGTCGATGGCCGGATAGAACGCCCCCGTCAAGGACCAGACGACCACAACGAACGGGAGAATCCGCGCCCAGACCGCCGCCCGGCGCCGGATTTCTTCGGAGATGTCCGTGCGCACAGGCTCGAACGGTTTGGCCAGGGCGGCTGACACGCCGCGCGCCTCCAGCATCCGGCGACTGACCGCGTCGCGCCACCGCTTCACCACCCGCTCGATCCGATCCGCCGCGATCCGCGAGGCGTCCGTGGCTTGATTGGACAGGATCTCCGGCCCCCCCTCTTCGAGTCGGTTTGCCTTGGACGATGACCCGTCGCGGCCCGCCGGTCGGCGATCCGTCGCGGACGACAGTGCGGCCAGCCGAGCGGAGAAATCGCGGGGAAAGACGAGCAGCGTGTCAAAACCGT
This sequence comes from uncultured Planctomycetaceae bacterium, assembly GCA_903927685.1. The sequence goes on along the minus strand of CAIYOB010000020.1, from coordinate 1,881 downwards.
CGCGATGGATCTCGCGCCGTGCCATGTCCCCCGGCGTATCTCCGGCCGCCGCGTCCGCCGCTACGTCCGCGAAAGTCAACTGCAGCAAGCGTGCTTCGTCCTCGGGACAGAATTCGGCGGCGAATCGCGGACCGTCAAACAACGCCGGCTCGACGTTCAACCCGTCCGCGCCCAGAATCCAAACCCGCGTCGGCTGCTGCTGCATGAACTGGGTGATCTGCAAGAACAGCATCCCCAACAGCGGATACAGCAACACCGGCAGCACGGCAATCATGAAGATCGTCCGCCGATCCCGCAGCTGATCGCGGACTTCGCGAAACCAAATCAAGCGGACGTTGTTCCAAGTCATCGAAGTCGTCCGATGCGTCAATTGCCTGCTTTCTACTCGAAAGGTACACTAATACCCGTTATTCGACGCCAAGGGAAGCCGATGTACGATGAAGGGGTGGGCTGCGGTCTCGATCAACGGACCGATTTGGGATAAGATGATCTGCGTTGGGGCGGGATTCAGTTCCGATCGCGAGGTGGGTAGATGACAACCGCACTTGTGCCAGATCGCCCGCGTTTGAGCGGCGGCGAAGAAGCACCCTATGAAATTGTGGCTGGTCAGAAACGGGAGAAGCCACCGATGGGCATGCTGGAAAACTGGATTGTCGGCACCCTGTTCTTCTGGCTCGATTCGTTCGTGCGGAGCCGCCGACTCGGCAAGGTCATCGCCGAGACGCTCTTCGTGCTCGACGCCGCGTCGCAACTGCAGCGGCGTCCGGACTTGGCCTTCGTCTCTCGCACCCGCTGGCCCCGACCTCCCGTGCGCACCAACGCTTGGGACGTCATACCCGACTTGGCCGTCGAGGTGATCAGTCCCACTAATACAGCAGACGATGTTGTCGAGAAGATCGAAGAGTATTTTGCGGCCGGCGTCCGCCTGGTCTGGGTCATCTACGGTGAACTGCAGCGGATCTACGTCTACCAGTCCCCCAAGGCGGTGTCAATTCTTGACACCCATGACATCCTCGACGGCGGCGAGACCATTCCGGGATTCAGCCTGCCCCTCGCCACGTTGTTTGAAGATCTGGGTCCGGAACGCGAACGGCCGCACGCAGACTAGTGCGTCGTCACGGACTCCTCCCGTTCGATCAACTTGAAGAACAGCTCTTCGAGGTCCTGTTCGGCGTGCCGATCGCGGAGTTCCGGCAGGGTCCCGCGGTCCAGGATTTGGCCCCGGTAGATGATCGCGATCTGGTCGCACAGTCGCTCGGCTTCGCGCATGATGTGCGTCGAAAAGATGATGCACTTGCCCTGGTCCCGCAATTGCTTGACGGTATCCAACAACGAGCGGGCTACCAGTACATCCAATCCCAGCGTCGGCTCGTCGAAAATCAGCACCGGCGGGTCGTGGACCAGGGCCCTGGCGATGGACACTTTTTGCCGCATGCCCGTCGACATTTTCGCGCCCACAACGTCGCGGAACTCGTCCATCTTCAGGCGACCGAACAGGTCCTCCATTCGCGGCCGCAGGCGGTCCGGCGGCAGACCGTACAACTGGCCGAAGTGCTCGACCATTTCCCAGGCGGTCATACGGTCGTAGACGCCCGTATTGGCCGACATATAGCCGATCTGGTGCCGGACCAGGTCGGGCTGCGCGACGACGTCGAAACCGTTCACGCTCGCCGTACCGTCCGTTGGCCGCAGCATCGTGCTCAGGATTCGCAGCGCGGTGGTCTTACCGGCTCCGTTCGGGCCCAGCAACCCGAAAACTTGCCCCGCGACGGCGTCGAACGAGATCCCGTCCAAGGCGACCACCCAGCCCCGCTTCAGATCCTCGTAATGCTTGCTGAGTTGCCGGACGTGAATCATCGATTTCTACTCAGCGACTCTTCG
>CAIYOB010000019.1 GCA_903927685.1 uncultured Planctomycetaceae bacterium | reverse complement strand
GACGACCAGGACCGCCAGACGGCTGCGGTTGCTGTCGTCGCGAAGTCCGAGCCCGAATCCTCCACCACGCTGGTGGAACTTATCGCCGAATATGTCGAACACGCGGAAGCCTACTACCGCAAGAACGGCGAGCCGACGAGCACCGTCGCCGTGCTCAAGCCTGTATTGCGCCTGCTCCGGGAGATGTTCGGGGGGATGCGCGTCCGCGATATCAGGCCCGCCCACCTAAAAGCCTACCAGCAGCGGATGGTCGCGAGGAACGCGTCCCGAGGCTATGTCAACCGAGCATGCGGTTACATCAAGACGATGTTTCGCTGGGCGGTCGAGAACGATCTGTGCCCGGCGACGGTCTGGCAAGGACTGCTGGCAGTGCGAGGACTCGCCAAGGGAAGATCGAAGGCCCGCGAACCCAAGCCCGTGCTGCCGGTTGCTGACGAAGTGGTCGACGCCACTCTGCCTTACCTGCCCCCCGTTGTGCAAGACATGGTTGCATTCCAGCGGCACACCGGCGCCCGGCCCGGGGAGGTCTGTGCGATCCGACCGTGCGACGTGGACCGTTCTGGCGACGTTTGGCTGTATCGGCCTGAGTCGCACAAGACTGAACACCACGACCGCAGCCGGATCATCGCCATCGGGCCGCAGGCTCAGGCCGTGCTGCTGCCGTACCTGCTTCGCGAGGCGACAGCGTTCTGCTTTTCGCCGCGGGAGTCGGAAGTGCAACGACGCGAAGCCCTGCGCGAGTCGCGGGTCACACCGATGACCCCGAGCCAGCAAGCCCGTCGTCCCAAATCTCGCCCGCGGCGATGTGCAAAGGATCGGTACACGAAAGACAGCTACCGCCGCGCGGTGGCCCGTGCAGTGGAACTGGTCAACGAGGCACGCAAGAAAGCCGGCGCGGATCCGCTGCCCCATTGGCACCCGAACCAACTGCGCCACAGCATGGGAACGGAGGTCCGGCGGCAGTATGGGCTCGAAGGGGCTCAAGTCGTGCTCGGGCACGCCAAGGCGAACACGACCGAGATTTACGCCGAGCGCGACCAGCGGCTCGCGGTGGAGATCGCAAGGAAGCTCGGCTAAGAAAATACCTGTGGTATTCCGCAGGACCGCATTTGCGTTCGTTGTCTTTCTGATAAGTTCGACAAGGGAGGTGTGACCGATGCGCTAAGACGCGTGAGCCGCACTTTGGCCACAAACGGAAGGTCGCATGAACGCGACCGCAAGAGCCTGCACGACGCGGGCAGGATTTGCGGGGCGAACGGCACAGCCTTCCGTTTTTTTGTTTTCAGGTTTTGTATTCGGGGGTCCAACAAATGATCAATTTTGAGCAGGAACAAGCGATCACTATCAGCCAAGCCGCGGAGATTATACCCGGTCGGCCAAATCCGGCAACCGTCTGGCGGTGGATCAACACCGGCGTGCGGGGTTTACGCCTGGAGGCCGTGCCGTGCGGGGGACGCTGGTTCACGTCGAAAGAGGCCATCGAGCGGTTTCTGATCGCGATGGCATCGAGGGCAGGTCAGGATGTCACCGCCACCGAATCGGCCGCGAGGAAGGCCCGCATCAAGCGGGCTGAACAGAAACTGGCGGCGGCGGGGATCTGACGCAT
>CAIYOB010000018.1 GCA_903927685.1 uncultured Planctomycetaceae bacterium | reverse complement strand
TTGCGCACCAGTTGGCGGACGCGATGCAGCGATGTCGCCACGGCCACGTTCTTGTCACCCGAGCCGCTGCCTAACAGCCAACCGCTGATCGCCAAGGCGAGCTTCTGTTCGGGCGTCATCGTCGCGTCGTTGGCCAACCGCAGATAGTCCGCCATCCGATCGAAGGTTGTCATGTTCAGCTCCGCGCGAATCTCTTGCAGGATGGGCTCGACGTCGCCGCGGACTTTGGAGTCCTTGATTTCCGCCGCATGCGCGTCCAGGGCCGCCAGCGTTCGCTGGATCTGGTCAGCGGACTTCTGGTATTCTGCCAGCAAGTCGCGGACCTGCAGCAGCAGTTCGCCGGCCACGCCCTCGGCGGGAAACCGTTCGAGCATGCTCGAAGCCAACTGATGCTGGCCCGCCCCTTTGCGGAGTTCGATCTCTTGGATCATGCGTTTGGCCCCGACCTGGTACAGCGCCGTCACTTGCTTCTTCAGATCGGCCAGGTCGGGAAAGTCGGCGAGCACACCCTGCAATTCCGCGCGGGCGTCGGAAAACCGCTCCGCCTGGATGTACAGCCGCACCAGCCGCAGCCGCTGGTCGGCGTCCTTCGGATTGATCGCCTGGAGCAGGATCTTGCTCAACGTCTCGCGCGGGATGGAGCTGGTCGCCATCCGCATATCCCAGACGTAAGCGCTCCGCGCCGCCAAGCCTTCGACCTTGGTGTAGATGGGCGTGATTTCGGTGATCCCCTGGATGATGTCGAGCGGGCCCTCGGAGGTATTCATGGTAAAGATCCGCCGGCCCCACTCGTCAAACGGCGTGACCCGGACGATCGGCCCCACGGCAGCGACGCGCCGCGTGCCTTTGGCGACCCGCTGTTCGACGCGGATCTTCTCCAGGTTTTGCTGGCTGGGAACCACCGCCTGGACCTGGATTTGCGAAAAGAACGTCCGCCGCAGGTCGTCGTCCACGAATACGATCTGCCGCACCTTGATCTGCCCCGCAGCGCCTTGCGGATTCAGCGGGTCTTCGCCCAAGGAGCCGATCTTGCCGATGACGCCCTCGAACTGCATCCCGTTCTTCAAGGTGACGATGTCGGCGCGCGCCATCCCGGCGAGCGATGCCGCCAGCAGAACGCCGCACAACCCGCTGCCCAGTCCCCTTCGCCCTGCCCAGACTGCCTTCATTCAAGTGCTCCCCAACGCGGCCAGGAGCCGCGAGTCAAGGTCGAGTGCGACCGCCCGGTCGCCTCCGGTCTCCCCCTTGTTCAATTCTGGTCGGCGACGATGCTGTTCGTCAACAAACGGGGGACGATCCTCCCGGGATTTGACGGGCGCCCCCGCGCCAACGTATGATGCGCTGGTTTGCAGCCACCCCCAACAGCCCCCGGGAGCACAGCCATGGCCGACGAAAAACCGGCGCACCTCAAGCTACAGCATAGCGAAAGCGTGGTTCTCCAAGTAGCGGCGCAACTGTATTCCGCGTACATCATCGCGGGCCGCGTCACCGACGGCGAGGAGCCTCGCTGGATGGGACGCGCGATCCGCGAGGCGATCGCGATGGCCGAAGCCACGGACGCCGCGGTGATCAGCGACGACGAGATCAGCGGCCAAGAAGGCCGGGGAGCGCTCCGCAGCCGGCACGAATACACTCCCCGAGAGGGCTAGAATGGTGCTTGTCGGCGAGACGGGGCACTTCTGGTACCGCGCCCAGCCGACCGGCATGTGAGCGTCTCGCAGCGCGACAGCAACGCGTTCGGCTACGCGGACGGGAAGCGCTACTGCCGGACGACAACAGGCACACGTGGCCTCACAGTGCTGCCTTTCCCGCCGCGTCGCGGATCACGTTCAGCCACATTCTGAAGAATGGGAACATCGTGTCGGCGAAGCTCGACGCCTGCGCCGAGTGCCGCGACTACGACAACAGCCCCGATTTCCACGCCGAAGGGGCGTTCGAAACCTATTGGAAAAAAGTGGAACACGGCAAGAAGGCCGAAGGCGACGCCAAGAAATCGACCTGACCGCCCCTGTGTTGGGAACCCAATCGACATGTCTTCCGACAATCCCTACAGCAGTCCGTCTGGCGGCGTCGACAAGCCGAGGCAAGATCGCCGGCAACCTCGGGCTTGGCTTCTCTACTCTTGCGCTACTGCCGCTTGCGGAGGTGCTCTGGCAGTGTTCGGCATTGTCTACGGTGTTCTGCTGGTTGGCGTGCCGAGCCCGGATGCGACTGCCGAAATGGCTCGTGTGGAGGCGTTTCACAGCTCGGTATCCGGTGCGTTCGTGCTCACTGGCGTTTGCTTGCTCCTGCTGGGGATCGTCGCCAGCGTGGCGTCCGGGACCGTTTGGCTCGGGCGCAAGCTCCTTTCGCTGGCTCAAGACAGTTGACCGCGGAGCGTGGCCGGGATCGGCGCGGTCATTCGATCCCGGCATCGCCCCGGAGCCTTGCCGCGAAGCAGGAATCGTGGAGCGGACACCGCTGGCAGCCGTTGTTGGCACAGTGTTCTGCGCAGAACACAAAATGCCCGGCCTTGTCGGTCCATCCAGGCAAGCCGCGTTGGGCACAGCGCGGATTCGCCTTGCGGCAGTGGTGCCGGCCCAACTCGACGATCTGGGCGTGAAAATCCCGCAGCAGCGCCACCGCCCGCGGGGCCGCCGACGACAACGGCAAGTCGGCGTACAGCGCGAGGAATTCGCCGCGGATGTGCTCCAAGAAGAACCGCCGCAGTTCCTCGTAAGGCCGCCGCCAGAAACGGGCTTCCCGGCCGGGAAACGGCTGCAACCGCTCGAACAGCCGCCGCGCGTATTCATCCACGACAAACGTCTCGTGCCGGTCCGACGCGAACAACAGGATGCTGTCCGCCGTCTCCGGCCCGATCCCCGGCAGGGCGAGCAGTCCCGCGCGAACGCGTTCGGTCGGTGCTTGCCCCAGCAAGTCTTCGATCGTCTGGCAACCCTGGTCTTGCAACTGCGCCGCGATCCGCACCAGGCGGGCGGACTTTTGCGCGCTAAAGGTCACCGGCCGAATCAGTTCCTGCACGCGAGCAGGATTCGCCTGGGCCAGACGTTCCAAGTCCAGCAGCCCGGCGTCGCGCAACTGCAAGGCGGCCTCCCACGCCACGCTCCAGTTGCATTGCTGGACCAGGAGCGCAGTGGCCGACAGCTCGCTGGGTGTCCCCGGCCACCAGACGTCCGTATAGCCGAAATGCTCGCGCATCGCGGCGTAGCATTGGTGCAGCTGCCGCGCCGCCACCGCGGACGGCTGGGGCGCGGAAGAACCGCCTGACGAGGATCGCTGACGTCCAACGGCCATGGCGCACCGGCTAAGGCATCAAGCCCTTCACGATCTCACCGAGGCTGCGAAAGAACTCGACCGCTTCCGGGCTGCTGTGCGCCGCGCTGATCACGAACTTGCCGAACGCCCCGCCGCCCACCGCCAGGTAGCCGACGGCCGCGCCGCCGATCGCAATCCCGCCGACCGCGGCCCCGCCCAGGGCGACTCCGCCGACGGCCGCGCCGCCGATGGCCAGCAGCAGCCCGATCGAGCAGCCGCCGAATGTCACGGCGCCGAACGCCAGCCCGCCAAAAGCGAACAGCCCGCGAGCCAAGCCGCCCAGCGCGAACACGCCCAGCGCCTCGTCCCCCAGCGCAAAGATCCCGCGGGCGTGGCCCATCATCTCGCCCCGCTCCAGATCCGGGCCGCAGGCGATGTCGTACAGCGGCACGCCGAGGATCCGCCGCGCGGACCGCTTGCGAATCGTGGGCTTCCGGTAACGTCGTTTCTGCAGTTCCACCAGGCGACGTTCCAGCGTCGCCACGCGATCTTCAAGTTCCCGCACATCCTTGGACATCGGTAGATCTCCGCACGAATGCCTGGAAAGGGAAAGCCCTCTGGGCAGAGTCTATTTGACCTGCGTCGCCGGGTCGAGACGGGCAGCGACGGAAGTTTGTCCGGAGTCCGTCGGTTGTGCGGGCGGCCGACGGCCAGTACAATCCCGTTTGCAACTGAAACAGAGGGGCAGGTTATCCAGAAAGCCAAGACCGCCTATTTCAATAGCACCCACCGGATCGAGGATCAT
>CAIYOB010000017.1 GCA_903927685.1 uncultured Planctomycetaceae bacterium | reverse complement strand
CGCGCGGGCGAGTAAACAGGTGCGATCGCATCCCGCGGGAAATGACGCTCGAGCACCGCGTAGAATTCGTCCGGTGTTTGGACCAGTGCGATGTGCGCGCGGAAATGCCTCGCTCCGGGGCGGCCCTGGGCATAGCAACAGGCGAACTTGCGCATCAATATCGTCCCCCGCTCGTCGCCGAACCGCTGGCGGACCAGGAGGAAATGACGCAGCAGCACGTCGCGCTGCTCGGCCAAGCTCGGTTCGGCAGGAACGGATTCGCCGCGCAACGCGGCGTGGACTTGGCGGAACAGCCACGGCCGGCCCAAGGCCGCACGGGCGATCATCACGCCGTCGACCTGGTAGTGCCGCAGGGCGTAGACGACTTTTTCTGCCGAATCCAAATCACCGTTGCCGATCAACGGAATCCTCTTCAAGTGCGGCTTGATCGCTGCGATCTGCTCCCAATCGGCCTGGCCGCGAAAGAAGTCCGCGGCCACTCGGCCATGCACGGTCAACGCCGCCGCGCCGGCGCTTTCCACGACCCGAGCGACCTCGGCGGCGCGGATCTCGTCCCGGGTGCAACCCAAGCGGATCTTCGCCGTCACCGGGGTCGGCGCACACGCCTGGACGACCTTGGCGACAATCTCGCCGATCCGCCCGGGATCCCGCAACAGGTACGAGCCGCTGTGCGCCTTTTCCGCCACGTCTCGAACCGGGCAGCCAAAGTTGATGTCCACCACGCTGACGCCGTACTCTTGGGCCAGGCGAGCACCCACGCGGGCCAGCGTATCGGGATCGTTATCCCAGATCTGCACGGCCAACGGCCGCGGTTCCTCCCGCACGCCCCACAGCCGGTCGGGATGCTCCAACTCGTGGTCGTCCAGCCAGGCGAAGCCTCGCGCGCAGATCATTTCCGTGGCGAGCAAGCCGGCGCCGCCAAACTCCCGCACGATCTGCCGGAACGCATAATTGGTGAACCCGGCCATCGGCGCTTGCAGCACCGGCGGATCCACCAGCACCGGCCCGATCCGCAACGGTCGCCAGGGAGAATGCAGAGCGTCGATCTCGGTTTCCATCAGTGTGAAGCCCTTGGTGGCTGTCCTGGAGCAACCGGGCAGCCCGCGTCAAGCAACTGCCGCAGCGATCGGGCCGCCGCGGCCGGTTCCTTCGCGGCGGTGACAGCGCCGCTGACCGCGATCCGACAGAAACCGGTCTCCAGAACCCGGGACAGATTCTCGCCGCGGATGCCACCGATGGCAAACGCGGGGATGGCGATTTCCGCCTGAACCGCGCGGAGGAACGCCAGGCCGGGGAACTCGTCGAACGCTTTCGTCTGCGACGGAAACGTGGGACCGCAGCCAATGTAGTCCGCGCCGTCCGCGACCGCCTGACGAGCTTGAGCCGGCGAGTGGGTCGAGACGCCGATCAGCCTGGTCGCCCCGGCAATCGCCCGGCAGTCGGCCACGGTCAGCTCGTCTTGCCCGACATGCACGCCGTCCGCCTGGGACAGCACGGCCAGGTCCGGCCGGTCGTTGACGATGAACAGCGTCCCCGTGCCAGCCGTGAGTTCGCGCAGCAAACGAGCGCGTTCGAGCAAGGCGCGGTCCGGCAGCTGCTTGTCCCGCAATTGCAGCACGTCCACCCCGGCGTCGATCAGTTGCTGAGCCAGGCCGGCAAGACCGGCGCACGAGTCTCGCCCATCCAGCAGGACGTACAGCCGGGCGTCCCGCAGCAAGTCGGCGGTGCTCCGCACAGCTCGGCCTCCTTCAGCGATTCGAGTCGCTGGCGGGGACCGGCGGCAGGCCGGCCGCCCACGCCGTACCGCGGCGGAACAGTTCCCCCACGGCGGGCGTGCTGAACGCTTTCACATCGTGCCCGAGCGGGCTGTGGAACACGCGGCCCTGACCGTACGGCAACACGAATGCCATCGGATAGGTCTTCTGGTCGACCTTGGAGACGGCCGTGGCCAACAGCGTGACGGGCGGGTCGCCAGCCAGGCAGGTATACAACTCGTCGGTGACGTCGAACGCCGCGAATCCTTGCATGACCGGGTGCTGAGTGTCGACAATGTCCACGCGGAAAGTCCCGTGGGGATCGTGCCCCCGCAGCTTCGGATCCCAGACTCGCCCAGCCAACTGCACAAACTCGGGCCATTCCTGGAACGCGCCGCAGGCGAAATGCACCAACACGGCCCCGCCGCCCCCACGCACGAAACGAGCCAGATTCTCCTGCCCCTCGGGGCCGGGCACCGCCGGATCGTAGTTCTTGAAATGCAGGACGATCGCCGCAAACTTGTGGACTTCCGGTGACCGGAGGAATTTCAGGTCCTGGACAACCTGGATGTTCAGCCGCGAGTCTTTCGCCAACTGGTCGCACAGCACCGGTGTCGTCTCCTGCCATTTGTGGCCCGGATAGTCCTCGCCGGTCAGCAGCAGCACCCGCTTGGCCGCCGGGGCGGCGGCACCTTCGTCCGCGGCGAACAGGGCCGACGTACCCATGACAACCAGCAGAGACAGACACGATCCCAGCAGTGACTTGGTTTGTTGTGCGATCATCGTTTCAAGCTCCCAAGGAAACCGGAAAAACACCCAACATCCTAGCCGGGAATGGGATTCGTTGCGACCCACGACGCCAAGAAAACGCGAACCGGTCTTCGGCGAAGACCTCGCCGGCCCTGCTCCGGCGATTGCCGAACCAAGGGGCGCGCGGTTAGAATTGCGCCCTTGACGGCCGCAGGTAAGCACCGTTCGAGAAGTAGGCGAGCTGAATGGTAGCGGCATGGCGCGAGCCGTCCGGTATCGCAGTCCGAAAACCGGGTGGCTCGCGCCGCTCCGCTAACAGAAACGCCCCAATGGTTCCAAAGTAAGTGGCACGGGGCGCTGGCCGCCGGCTCCGGATTGGACGCAGTACCGGCGGCTAGCGCCGTGCCGCTCACGGCATATGGGACACTCATTTCTCGCACGATGCAAAGCCCACCAAAGGACCTCGACAACGAGTTAGTGCAAGGATTCGGACAGAACATGCGTGAGTATCGGCGTCGGATGGACGAGCAAGGAGAGCGTCTGTGAGCATTTTTGTGAGTGACAACAACAGGGAGCTTCCGAATCGCTGTCGAGGTACGTTGCCTCGAACGCTCATTGCTTCATGTCTCCTAGGGCTGCTGGCCGGAGCGACAAGCCTGGCTCAGGCCACCGAGTCGCCGGCGCTTCCCAATGCCGACTTCAGCCTTGGCGACCAGCAACCCGCTGCATGGACCTTGGAGGGTGCGGGGCGTTGGGTGGATCGCCAGGCGTTGGAAGTCACCGGCAGCGGCGAGGATTCCAGCTTTTGGCGGTGCGACGCGTATCCCTTCCAGCCGGGACGCACGTACCGGTTCCAGACTCGCATCCGCCGCGTCAGCGGCAATGGAATGGCCATTACCGGGCCGAACTTTGCCAATCGGGATCAAACCGGCCTGTCATCCCAGTGGGAATGGGTCGGCCACGTGTTTCGCGTGCCGGACCCGTGCGACGGCGCGACAGTCCGGCTGGGACAATGGCAGGCGACCGGGGCCATCCAGTTTGACCAGGCGCGCGTGACGCCCGTGGTTCCCGTGCATCGGGCCGACGGCGGGATGGTCCTGGGTGAAGGTGAGCTGGTTCGCGACGGCCAGTACACGTTTGTAGGCACGTTCGGCCAGGAAGGCAGCAACTTCCATCGCCCGCTGCACAGCGCCTCGACGTGGTTCAACTCCGACCGTTGGACCTTTGGCGGTGGCAGCCAGGTAACTTATCACTTCGGACTCCCCAAATGCGACTTCGTCACGGGCCGTGTCGAAGTCAATGTCAACTACCACACGGATGGCAAACTGCTGCTCGAGGTCAGCCGCGATGGGCAGAACTGGATGCCGCTG
>CAIYOB010000016.1 GCA_903927685.1 uncultured Planctomycetaceae bacterium | reverse complement strand
GATCTCCCCCTTCCGGGGCAACACGCCCCAAGTGCTGCACGCCCACGTTTATGATCCGCCGCCGGCCCCGTCGGCTATCGCCAAGGTATCGCCGGCAATGGAAGCGGTGATTCTGCACGAACGCGTCCAAACGAAGCGTCCCCTCATTTCCCCCCCGCCGCCGCGACGCGGCGGGGGAAATGAGCGGTGTGGCCGGGGCGCCTGCTCTAGTGCAGAATCAGGGGCTCAACCGAGCAAGCTCGGCAGGGGCCCGAAATCCGCCACCGAGACTATCGTACCGGAATCGGGAACGTGTTCGGGCGTCCGCTGCCCCGAAGACATTTCTGGACCCTAAAGTTTCATGTTCAGCCGAATGCCGCCCACGATCGCGCCATCGCCGCCGGTCAGGCCGCCCAGCATTCCATGCACCCACTGGATGTCCGGGGTCAACTCGATGGCCGGGGTCAACTGGTACCGGTAGTAGGCTTCGATGATCTGGGCGTCCCGGGGCGCGAACAGGAATTGAGGAATCGCTCCGAATTCCGTGGAAGTGGCCGTGTAGGCGTAGCCGATCCCGAACCGATCTCCCTTCCCGCGCCGGCGGCACAAGGGACTGCTGCCGCCAATCCCGGCGCTGACGTGCCATGCGGCCCAGTTGGGATTGCCTGTAGCTCCGTCAGCAATACTGGCCCGTCCAAAAACGCCCCAACCCTCCGGATTGCCCCGTGCGTCGGGCGGGCCGAAGGTGGCCAAGTATTGATCGAACCCATAGAAGATCGCGTAGGTTTCCGGACGCGTGAGGAATTGCGGCAGTCCCGGCGGGGCTGGCGGGTAAGGGTATGTCGGCGGAACGGGAGTGAAAGTCAGGTCAATCTGGTCAACGTTCTTGTAGAATCCGCCAATGTGCTGCTCGCCCGGCTTGTCAAAGAAATCCGTATCGACTTGAACTTGCCCAAACACGATCGCGCCCCGGCTGAACAAGTCGCCAAACTCCATGAACTCCCGGCTTCGTTCCAACGGGTCCATCACCGACAGGCTGACATGACCCCACTCCTGTGGCATCAGGGCACCGACGAGAAATGTCGACAGGGGGATGTTGGGGACCATTAATGGATTCGCCACGAACGTCTGGTTGATGAACTGGTCACTGCCGTCGCCCCCGGCGAACTTGTTGTTGTCGGCAACGCCGATCGTGCGCGTCTTGCCAACGGTCACGATGAACTGCTCCGACAGAGGCTGAATTAACATGAAATTCGTGCAGTAAAGGTCCCCGTGTGCCACGGGATCAACGGGCATGGCCGCATTGAAGACGGCGGGTGAAAGCCCGCCCGTCTCGAACGATACGTTGCCAAAACGTCCCCAGAGGTTCTCCAGCGTCACCACGAACTTGCTGTGCGGAAGACCGCCGAATTTGTCCAGGTCCACCAGGAAATCATGGCGGGAGTTCCCCGTGTACTCGAACGTATCACCGCCGCCAATGCCCAAGGCGGCGAACGGAGGCGCAACCGGTGGATTGACACCGCCCCCGACACCGAAAAAGAACTGCGTGACTCGTCCACGATAGGCGATTCCGCGCTGTTGAAGGCACGAACGGTAGCCGCACCAGTCGCCGGTTAATCTGCTGCGGCAGTGGAGGCAGTCGCATTGGCCGGAAGCACTCGATCCGGTGCGCGGCGCCGCGATTCCGCTGTCCCCATCAAGCCCCGCGACGGCATCCTCCGGGACCGGGCCGTCATCGTGGGTGTCCTCGTACCCGTAGTCCTCCAACCATTCGGGTACGTCTCCGACCAGGTAGTCATCTCCCTGATCTTGTCCCCAGGCTGGGACAAGACCAGCCAAGGCGGCCAAGAATAGCCAGAGGCAGGCTCGTGAAATGGCCCGGAACATGAATCCACTCCTTGGATTGCAATTGGGCTTGGTGGGTGCGGTCGTGCCGGCAGGTCTGAATACGTGGAGTTTTCCACGCAGGAATGCATCGGCCAGCCATCCTGGCTGTTCGGACTACCATCTTCATCGGCCCGCTAGCGGGATTGCGTGAGAGCCGCGTCTCAAAATGAGTAGTATTACTCATCGGGATGCCCACGGCTTGTCCGTGGGAGTTTCACGTTCGTCGCTACACCGGCGGACATCCCCAGCGCACCACCCCGTTCCCCAGCGGCGGCGGAGCCG
>CAIYOB010000015.1 GCA_903927685.1 uncultured Planctomycetaceae bacterium | reverse complement strand
CGACCTTGGCCGCCGCCTCGCTGGAACCGCCAGTGTCAGGGCCTTGGCGAGGTTCCCGGGGCGTGTCGCTGCGGCTGGCAGCTTTGTCCACCAAGCCGGCGTCGGACGAGACCGCGACTTCCCGCGCCGGGACGTTGCCGGCTGCTTGATCCGGCGACGCGGAGGAATCGCCGCCCGACTGGCCGCCCGTGGCAGCTGCCGAGGGTGCCGCGGTCATGGATCCCGCCGGCCCCGGGGCGGGCGACGAGTCCGCTGGGTTTGGCGTGCTGGACACTTCGCGGCCCGGCTCCCCGGCACGTTGCACGTCACTGGGCCAGGGGGTCGATTGCGGAGCGTCCGGCGCGGCCGGTTTCTGAACGTCTTGTCCGCTTGCGGGCTGCGGCGCGGACGGCGGGCTGGCCGCCATGCCGTACGCGGCCAGCGGGTCGGACGGGACGCCGACTTCGACGGGCGGTGCGGCGGGGGGCGCAGCAGCCGCCGCCCCACCCGGGCGATTGGTCAGGGCGATCGGCAGGATCAGCCGCCGGATGACTTCCGCCGGATTGCCGGCGCGATCCTGAACCTGGACCCGCACGCTGACAAAGTAGCTGCCCGGTTCAGGCATCCAAGTGGCTCGGCCCCCGGCGGTGTTCGGGCTCGTCTGAGTGGCCCCCGGCGTCACCTGCACCGCCCGGTAAGGCTGGCCGATGGCCTGCTGGTATTCGATCTTGAGTGTTTCGGGCGCGAGCAGATCATCGACGGCTTGCCAGTCCACCTGGATCTCGCCGCGCGGGCTGACGGCGGCCTGGACGTCCAGCCGCGGCGGCGAGGTGTCGACGATCACCCGCAATTCCGGGCGAAACGATGCGCCCGCCGAGACGACCGTGCCGAGGGGGTTGGTGCGCGAGGCGAACCAGTATTCGCCATCCCGGTTCGTGCGAAATGCGAACTGGCCCAGAGTCGCCGGCTGGCGATTGTACAGGACCCAATTGGCGCCGAAGTCGTGGGACACGAACAGCAGCACCTCCATCGCCTGGCGATCGGCTTGGGCGACGGAAAACGGAATGGTGAAGCTGGCGACGCGGGAATAGACAGGAACCAATCCGCTGGAGTCCGGCCGGGCGGGGGCCGGACTGGCGGTCGGGGGCGTGGCGGACGAAGCAGGAGAGGCGGCCGCAGCCGCTGCGGGGTTAGCCGGGAGTGTCTGCGCGGCCACGGGGTCGCCGATCGCGACCACCAGCAGAGCCGTAATTAACACTGACGACCGCATCGATCGTCCCCTCCCTTGAACCGCGGCGGTTTCGGGTACGCGAAGCTTCCTCCGGTAGCATGGGACTGTAGAACCGGCGCTGTCACGGCGGATTCCATGCCCACAAAGCGGCTCGGTCTAGCCAGGACAGGCTGGGGCGTCAGACCGACAGGGCGCGCGACGTCCCTGAGCGCGAACCCTCTTGGCTCTGGTATCGGCACTCTGCCGGATTGGCTTGAGGCCATTATCCTGCACGCGGCGCATTCGGACGGGATCCCGCACGAGACGGTCTAGCCCGACCGTGCTGTACCGGCCATGGCCTGCCTTGTCTCCCGGACGATCTGGACGAATTGGCGAGCCTGGGACTCGATCCGCTCCAGATTACCAGTCTCCACGGCCTTCTTTTCCACGAGCGAGCCGCCGATTCCCAGGGCGCACGCGCCGCACCGCAGAAACTCGGCCGCCGTATTCAGGTCGACCCCGCCCGTAGGCATCAACAGGATGTGCGGGAGCGGGCCGTGCAGGGCTTTCAGGTACTTGGGGCCCGTGATCTCCGAGGGAAAGATCTTCACGATATCCGCCCCCGCCTCCCAGGCCGCAACCACCTCGGTGGGAGTCATCGCGCCGGGCATGATCAACTTGCTGTAGCGGCGGCAGAGGCGGATCACTTCCGGATTCGTATTGGGCGCCACGATGAACTCGGCGCCCGCCAGGATGGCCGCGCGGGCGGTCTCCGGATCCAGAACCGTGCCGGCGCCCAGCAGCACTCGCGACCCCAGCCGGTCCGCCACTCGCTCCAGCACGCGCACCGCCGCCGGGACCGTAAACGTAATCTCCATCACGTCCACACCGCCCGCGAGCAGGGCTTCTGCCACATCGGCCAGGAGATCGCCATTGCTGGCGCGAATGACCGCGACAATGCCGGTGTCCAGGACGCGGGCGAGTTGTTTTTCTTTCATGGCAAGAATCCGTGAACTGGCCGCCGGACCGCTACGTAACATGGTCAGGCGACCCATGAGGGAGCGGAAGTGTGGGACGCGAAAGCGTTAGGCTAGAAGCCGTCGAGTCCGGTGTCAATCACCGTCCGGAGGTCTTTCGCCGCAAAGGCCATCCGCCGTGTCGCCGATCAGAAGACCCGGGAAGGTCACGCCGAGAAACTTTTCGTTCTGCAAGTTGGCTGAACCTTTACCGGAAGGCTGGAATATGCATAATGCTAGCGGTATTTTGGCGAAATTGCCGCATGTTAGGCGTGTTGCTGGCGTGGGTCTTCTGTCATGCTGGAATTTCTTCGCACTACACCCGCTCAAGCGACCATCTGGGGCACCGTACTGATCGTGCTGTGCCTGATCGGGGTCTTTCTTGTCAAGCGGGTTCGGGATCGCGTGGACAGGGAAGGGCCATCGGCCAGCGATCTGTTGAGCGGATTTCGCAATTTGCGGGAAGATGGTGACATTACGCCGCAGGAATTCCAGCAGATCAAGGCCGTACTGGGAACGAAACTGCAGCAGAACCTGAGGGCCAAGGATGCGGAAGGCGACGGTTAGCACCGTGGTTGCCATTGCGCCGAGCGACTGGGTGTCAATGGTTATGTCGGTTGCTCCGCCGCGCCAAGCTTCTGTGTTTTTTCATAGCCCCGGGATGCGATATGGGAGTTACTGACATCGTTGACAGCTCGAGTACAGCGGACAGGGAAGCCCACCAAGTAGCCTCCGGCGAGCAAGGATCGCCGGTCGGCTGAGTCGAGCGACACCTGGAGTTTGACCGCTCGCGGCTCTCGAAGACTGGGAGATCGCCAGTGGGCTTTGGAAAGGAGTGTTTATGCCCGTTGGAAAAGAGATCGGTGGCGGACGGAAGAGTGGCAGCACGACGAAGAAGAACGCGTTTTGCTCCTTCTGCCGCAAGAGCTACCGCGACGTGGGACCGCTGGTCGAAGGCCCCGGGGATGTTTACATCTGCGGGGAATGTATCGACCTGTGCCAGTCCATCCTGGATCAGGAAAAGCGTCGCCGAGGCCCCACCAAGAAGCTATTTAATGAAATCCCCGCGCCCCGGGAGATCGTCCAACAACTCGACCAGTATGTCATCGGCCAGGAAGCTGCCAAGAAAGTGCTGGCCGTAGCTGTCCATAATCACTACAAGCGTCTGGCCTTGGGGTGGGAAGGCGCGGATGTCGAGATCGACAAATCGAATATCCTGCTGATCGGCCCGACCGGCTCCGGCAAGACGCTGTTGGCACGAACGCTGGCCCGCATCCTGAACGTGCCGTTCGCCATCGGTGACGCCACGACGTTGACCGAAGCCGGCTACGTGGGCGAGGATGTCGAGAACCTGCTGCTGAAGTTGCTGCACGCGGCGGATTTCGACCTCGATGCGGCCCAGCGCGGTGTCCTGTACATCGACGAAATCGACAAGATCGGGCGGACCAGCCACAACGTCTCCATCACGCGGGACGTATCCGGCGAGGGCGTCCAGCAGGCGCTGTTGAAGATGCTCGAAGGGACGGTGGCCAATGTGCCGCCGCAGGGCGGCCGGAAGCATCCGGAGCAGCAGTACATCCAGATGGACACGACGAATATCCTGTTCATCTGCGGCGGGACCTTTGTGGGAATGGAGGACATCATCCGCAAACGGCTCGGGCGGCGGACCATGGGCTTTGGCCAGCCCGCCAGCTACCGCAGCGAAGCGTCCACGAATGAGCTGCTGGGCCAAGTCACTTCCGAGGACCTGATCCATTACGGCATGATTCCGGAGTTTGTCGGTCGTTTGCCGATCGTGGCTCCCCTGATGCCGTTGTCCGAAAAGGGCCTGATCCAGGTGCTGACGGAACCGAAGAACGCCCTGATCAAGCAGTATCAGACGCTGTTCGAGATCGAGAACTGCAAACTCGAGTTCACGGAAGCCGCGATGCGGGCGATCGCCGCCAAAGCTTACGAGAAGGGCACCGGGGCACGCGGGCTGCGATCCATCGTCGAAGAGTCGATGTTGGACATCATGTACGAGTTGCCCGATCACGGCGAGGGCTTTACGTACCGGATCGACGAGGATTGTATCGAGGGCCGAAACCGCTGTATCAAGATGCCCACGCCACAGACCAAGAGTGCATAGCGTCGAGTGAGACGAGTCGTCGGTGCACGTGAGCGGCAGCCGCAAGGCTGCCGCTCTTTTTTTCTTGGCATCCGTCCCGCTGCCTGCCGTTTCAGGCGACCTCGGTGACCACAAACGGCTCGCGGTACGGACGCGTCAACAGCGCGTTGGCTGCCTCGTTGCCGACAAACCGCTCGGTCGCCGGATCGAAGTCCAGCTTCGCGCCCAGCTGGTAGTTGGCCGTGTCCAGGTCCAGGCCGACCGCCTGCTTGAGGTTGGCACGCAGTTTCTCGAGCGATTCCTGGACGTGCGGATTGCTGGGAAAACCGGCCGCGGCGCTGTTGCCCGGCACCTGCTTGCCCAGCCGGTAAGCAATATTGCCCAGGTGGCACAGGGCGGCCGAGTAATGCGCGTCCAGGATGTCCGCGTGCAACTGTTCATGGTTTCGGCTCCGCATGCAATTGATGAAGTTGCGGAACACGTCCCCAGCGGCCTTGTTCGTTTCGACATCCGGCAGCGTCTCGCCCTGGTCCGAGCCCTTGGGGTAGAACTTGCCGCCGCTGATATGGCCTGCCTCCAGATAGAACTCGTTGTCCACCTTGGCCGGGAAAGGCGTTCCGCCGACGGCACTCCGGCCGCACAGGCCCAACACCTCGTACACCAGCAATGTCTGGCCATAATCGAACACGGTGATCTGCATGTTCGGCGTCTGTCCCTGGTCGGTGTACGGAGGCTTGTCCGCCGTGGACTCCACCCACCGCCCGCCCATGCTGATCACGCTGGTGGGCAGTGTCGCGCCCGGGATGCCCCAGCGGGCGATGTCCATCTGATGAACGCCTTGGTTGCCGATCTCGCCGTTGCCAAAATCCCAGAACCAGTGCCAGTTATAATGCACGATGTTCTCGTGGTATGGCTGCTGCGGAGCCGGGCCCAGCCAGAGGTTGAAGTCCAGTTCCTTGGGCGGCTCCTTGGTCTCCTTGAAACCGATGCTCCAGCGCGGCTTGGAGGCATACGCTTTGGCGACCAGCAGCTGGCCGTACTTGCCGCTGGCGATCGCCGCCACGGTTCGGATCCACTGGCCTTCGCCGCGGCTCTGCGTGCCGTGCTGGACAATGCACCCTTTCTGGCGCGCAATCTTGACGCACTGCCGGCCTTCGAACACGTTGTGGCTGCAAGGCTTTTCGACGTACACGTCCTTGCCGGCCTGGCACGCCCAGAAAGTGATCAAGGCGTGCCAGTGATTGCAGGTGGCCACGGAGACGGCGTCCAGGTTCTTATCCTCCAGCGCCTGGCGGATGTCCTGCACGCACTGGGGCGTATTGCCCGCCTTGTCTTGCACCCGCTGGCCGCGGCTCCCGTGAATACGCTTGTCGGGATCGATCAGGTAGATGATCTCGACGTCCTTCATGGCCGCAAAGGCATCCAGGTGGCTGACGCCCCGGCCGTTGATCCCGGCCACTCCCAAGCGAATCCGGTCGTTGGCTCCGATGATTTTTCCCGAAGCCTTGGTGCCGGCAATGGCGAAAGTGGCCGCGAGCCCTCCGGCAGCGGCGTGTTGCAGGAACTGGCGACGTGTCTGGCGAAGCATGGGCGACTCCTTGAACCTGTGGGTAACGGTAGGCGCAGAGATATCGCCGTCATTACACCAGACCGCGCCGCGAAAGTCCAGTTACTGCCAGCGCTGGGCGTATTGGGCCTTCATGAACGCCAGTCCCTCGCGGGCGAGTTGTTCTTCGGTCTGGTACATCCGCCGCCAGATCTTGGTGGCCGCAACCAACTCGGGCAGGGCCATGCCAAAGGCTTCGATCGTCAGCCAGCCGTCGTAGCCGATTTCTTTCAGCGTGTCAAAGTTGTCCGCCCAGCGGACGTTGCCTTTCCCCGGCGTACTGCGGTCGTTTTCCGAGATGTGCACGTGGCACAACACCGGGGCCACGGCGCGGATCGCCCCCGCGACGCTCTTCTCCTCGATGTGCGCGTGGAACGTGTCGTACATCGCGCGGCAATTGGGATGATTGACTTCCTGGACGAACCGTGTCGCATCGGCGTGCGCGTTCAGCAGATAGCACTCGAACCGATTCAGGGTCTCCAGCCCCAAGATCACGCCGGCCTGGCCCGCATGCTCGGCGACCGGCCGCATGCTCTCGACGCCCCACTTCCATTCGTCCGCCGTGGCGCCTTGGCCCGTGAAATACCCCAGCGCGGAATGGAACGGTCCGACCAGCGCCGTGGCACCCGCCGCTTGGGCGCAATCGATGGCCCGTTTCGTATTCGCGATGCCCAACGCGCGCACCGCCGGATCGGGACTGATCGGATTGTCGGCTTCACCGCGAACGGTCACGGCCGTCCGAGCCAAGCCCAGGTCGTCCAGCCGCCGGCCCCAGGCCGCGTAGTCCAAGCCCATGTTGAACAACGGCAATTCGACGCCGTCGTAGCCCATCTTCTTGAGCGACTCGAGCACGGGCAGCAGCCCCTCGTTCAATTCGCCCGTCCACAGCAACAGATTCATGCCGAACTTCATCGTTGGTCTCCTTGGGAATTGTCAGTGGTCAGTTGTCAGTGGTCGTTTTCAGTTGTCCCTCTACCTTTTTCACTCGTCCCTCTTCCCCAGCAACTCTTGTTGCCGCTGGGCGACGGCTTGGCGGGCTGCCGGCAGGATCATCTGGAACTGGTCCGGCAGGGGCGGCAGGTGCACGCGGCGCATGACGCGGTTCAGCCGCCCCAGCAGTTTCGCATCCTCAGCGTAGTCGTACAAGAACCGCTCGGCGCAAAAATGCGGAATGAAGACGGGCCAGATGTCCGAGGTCCGGGTCGCCATCTGATTCACGGCCGTCCCCACCAGGTGCGGATCGACGCTCCGCAGGGCTTCGTGATAGGCATCGAGCTGGTCCCTGTGGTTCGCAATCAACGCCGCATCCAGCAGGATTTCGACCAGAATATGCCCCAGGAAGCTGGGGCGAAAGCTATCGTCGTCCGGCAGAACCCCGCGAACGGCTGCCGTCAGCTGCAGATTCAACTCGGCGAACGTGCGCGTCTGATGGAACCAGCGGTCATCGTGGTGGTGCTGGACGATGCCGGCCGCGACCTCGGCGATCCGAGGATCCTCGTGTGCGACCAGTGTCTGCGCTGCAGTGGATCGGACCCGCATCTTGCGGTCGATCACGCTCAGCCAGTCGGGTACTGCCGTGCCCGCGACAAAATACGGACGGTCGAGGTAGGGCAGAGCGTGGGCAAAGTAATTCATGGGCGGCGGGCCAACTCAGGCCGCACCGTTCCGCAGTTGACCGACGATCACCGAGGCGTTGTGACCACCAAACCCGAAGCTGTTGCTCATCGCCACCTTGATCTCGCGTTGGCGTGGCTGGTTCGGCGTGTAATCCAAGTCGCAGTCGGGATCCGGCGTCTGCAAGTTGATTGTTGGTGGCACCAAGCTGCGCTGGATCGCCTTGACCGTGACCAGCAATTCAATTCCGCCACTGGCTCCCAACGTATGCCCCAGGTTGCTCTTGGTGCTCGAAATGCTCAGCCGCTTGGCGTGCTCGCCAAACACGCGTTTCATGGCCAAGGTTTCCGCCTTGTCGCCCAACGGCGTACTGGTGCCGTGAGCATTGATATAGACCATGTCGGCGGGGTCCATCTTCGCGTCCCGCAGGGCGCAGGTCATCGCTCGAGCGGCCCCCGTGCCCTGCTCGTCAGGCTGCGTGATGTGGCCGCCGTCCCCGCTGGCGCCAAAGCCCAGAACTTCGGCATAGATCCGTGCGCCGCGGGCCCGAGCATGTTCCAGTTCTTCCAGCACCAGCAAACCGGCACCTTCGGCCAGTACAAAGCCGTCCCGGTCAACATCGAACGGCCGACTCGCCTGAGGCGGGGCGTCGTTGCGCATCGAGAGGGCCTTCATATTCTGAAAGCCGCTGACTCCCATCGGAGTCACGGCGGCTTCGCTGCCGCCCGTGATCATGACGTCCGCGTCGTCGTACTGAATCGACTTGAAGGCGTCTCCAATCGCGTTGGTCGCGCTGGCACAGGCCGTGGCGACCGTGTAATTGGGGCCGCGGATGCCGAAATGAATCGAGAGGTTGCCGCCGGCGGCGTTCAGCATCAGCTTGGGGATGGTGAGAGCCGAAACGCGATCCGGGCCCTTGTACAGCAGCCGCGCCATCTGCGTTTCGATCTCGTTCAGCCCGCCGATGCCCGAACCCAAAACCACGCCGCAACGGAACGGATCTTCCTTGGAAAAATCCAAGCCCGAGTCGCGTATGGCGTCGATTCCGGCCACCAAGGCAAATTGGGTGAACCGGTCAATTCGCTTGACCTCTTTCTTGTCAATATAATCGCCGGTATCCCAGTCGTAGACGTCGCCGCCGAACTTGACTTTGAAGTCCGTCGTGTCGAACAGGCGAATCGGATGGACTCCGCTCTCGCCGCGACACAGGCGTTCAAACAAGTCGTCGACTTTCTGACTCAGCGACGTTACGACCCCCAGGCCGGTGACGACAACCCGTCGTTTCATGCTGGTGGCTCACACTCTATCAGGAGGACTGCGCTTCTTCGATGAACTTGATCGCCTGGCCGACGGTCTCGATCTTTTCCGCGGCGTCGTCCGGGATGTTGATATCGAACTCTTCCTCCAACTCCATCACCAACTCGACGGTGTCCAGCGAGTCGGCGCCCAAGT
This sequence comes from uncultured Planctomycetaceae bacterium, assembly GCA_903927685.1. Next base: position 2,804 of record CAIYOB010000015.1, on the reverse strand, counting down.
CGTTGATGAAGTGCGTTTCCGGCTTCACTTTTTCCTTGTCGACGCCGAGCTGCTCGGCAACAATGTCCATTACTCGTTCTGCAACTGAAGACACTTCTGATTTCCTCCCACGTAAGCTAAAGCCTAGAATTCGAGCCCGGCGTTGAATCAAGCCTGAATCGAACCGTAATCAAGCCCTATTTCGGAACGTAAACCGCAAGAAGATAAAGGATTCTGTCAAGAGTGGTCAAGAGCGGATCGGGGAGAAAGCGGTAAGCTCACCCCGTCATGCCGCCATCGACCACGATCACCTGCCCCGTGACGTAGGACGCCGCGGGACTCGCCAAGAACAGCACTGCACCCGCCACGTCCTCGGGCGTCCCAATTCGCTTGGCCGGGATGCGTTTTTTCGCCTCCTCCAGGATCACCGCCCCCAATTGCTTGGTCATATCGCTCGCGATGAACCCCGGCGCGACCGCATTGATGGTGACTTTCCGTCCCGCCAACTCGCGGGCCAAGCTCCGCGTAAACCCGATCAGGCCGGCCTTGGTGGCCGAATAGTTTGTTTGCCCCGGATTGCCAATGATCCCCGTGACGCTGGCAATGTTAATGATCCGCCCGTATTTCGCCATCATCATGTGCCGCGAGGCCGCCCGAGCGAACAGAAACGCCCCCGTCAAGTTGGTCGAGATCACCTCGTCCCACTCTTCGTCCGTCATTCGCGGCAGCAACGTATCCCGCGTTACCCCGGCGTTGTTGACGAGAATATCCAGTCGTCCCCATTGTGCGCAAATGCCATCAACGAGTGTGTCGACCGATTTCCGTTCTTTGACATTGCAGGCGAAGCCTTCGGCCTGACCGCCTACCTGCTGGATCGCCGCCACCGTCTCGGCCAGTTTGTCGGTATCGCGAGCCACGCAAGCCACGCGCGCTCCATTTCGAGCCAGTTCCAGGGCAATCGCCTTGCCCAGGCCGCGGGATGCGCCAGTGACCAGCGCCACCTGCCCCGTCAGGTTCGCCGAGAGGCCGATCGTAGGTTGATTCGACATGACAGTCATTCCTCGCAGGATCCTCCGTGAATCCCCTGCCGGCACCGCAGGTGCCTCCGCGTTTCTCGCCGACAGGATGGTGGTGCAGATGCTCTCGCCAAACCCCGAGATCGTTCAGCAGCTTACGCTCTCGCAGGTCGCCCGGCGGTCGATTCGCTTCAATAGCCCCCGCAGGACGCGCCCCGCACCGATCTCATAGAACAAGTCAAAGCCTTCGCCCAACAGGTACCGCATCGAGTCTTCCCATTGGACCGGCGACACGACCTGGCGAATCAGAAGCTCCCGCATTTCCTCAGGATCCTCGTGCGGCCGTGCGTCCACGTTGGAAATGACAGGAATCTGGGGCTTGCGCATCGGGACATCGGCCAGGGCGGCAGCGAGTCGCTCGACGGCCGAACCCATGATCGGGGTATGGAAGGCCCCGGCCACTGCCAGCGGGACAACTTTCATGGCCCCAGCCTTGGCCGCGGCCTCGGCAATCCGCTCACACGCGGCATTATGCCCCGAGACGGCGATGTTCGCGGGACACAGGAAGTTGGCGCACTGCAAAACCTCCCCGTCCTGGCGAACCTCGTCGCACAGTTTCTCGACCCGAGCCCGGTCCAAGCCCAGAATGCTGACCATCCCGCTCGGCGTACGATCCGAGGCTTCCTGCATGGCCTGCCCGCGTTGCTGAACGAGCTTCAAGCCGGCCTCGAACTCGATCGCCCCGGCAAACACGATGGCCGTGTATTCGCCCAGGCTCAGTCCGGCCGTCGCCGCACACTCACCGACGGTCTGCGGCGACTCCTGCCGCAACAACTCGAGCGCCGCCAAGCTGGTGACAAACAATGCCGGCTGACTGTATTCGGTCGAATCCAGCACGTCGTCGGGCCCGCGAAAGCAGACCTCCGCCAAGTCGTAACCCAGTACCTCGGCCGCGCGCGCGAACAGGCTGCGGGCCGCCGGCAATTGCTCGACCAGCGCCGCCCCCATCCCCACGGTCTGGGCACCCTGACCCGGAAACAGAAAAGCGATCTTGCTCAAGGCCCAGCCCTCGCCTACTCCTCAGCCGATTCGACCACGACGCGTCCCATGTAATACCCGCAATTCGGGCAGACGACATGGGTCGGTACGGCCGTACTGCACTTGGGGCAGAACGTCAGTTGCTTGGGCTTTTTGTGGTCATGCGAACGACGCTTGCCCGTTCGGGAATTCGACTGCCTTCTCTTGGGAACCGCCATAGCCTCTATCCAAACACTTGCACAGGGAAACACTGGCCAGCAACCTGCCAACCGCGACGCGCCGAGCGTCTTGATGGCACGCAAAGTGTTACTGAGCAGGGAGTTATTGCCATCGCCGAGTTGGTGGCCTGCATCGCAACCGGTCGCGACTTCAGGGCCCGCCACCGGCCGAATTCGAAGGCACACCAGACCTGCCGCCTCGGCAAACTGAGCATACTACGGTGGTATCGGCCTTGTGTCAACGGCCATGAGTGGCCACGGCGGTCTTGATCGAGCCGTCGCGCACGGTGACCCAGCCCCAAATGGTACGTCGCGTAACCTCGCACCAATCGCCCCCGCGGCGCCGTGCCCATCACCGCCGTTGCCGACTTGCTTTTCCCAACCGCGGTCTGAACAATGAACGCCATGAATACCGACGAACGCCTGCCGCGCAGCCCGGAACTTATGTCTCGTGACGATACGGCTCTGCTGGTGGTGGACATGCAGGAGCGGCTGCTGCCGTCGATTCGGCTGGGCCCTCGCGTGACCTGGAATGTCCGACGACTGATCGATG
>CAIYOB010000014.1 GCA_903927685.1 uncultured Planctomycetaceae bacterium | reverse complement strand
GGGGGGCGAAAGCAACGAAACTCGGCAAGTCCCTGTGCGTGAGGGGTTTCCGTCATCGCGAAAACAGAGAATGGTTACGAAAAGGGTTGTGCACGGGGAGGTTTTTCTCGCTTCGCCTCGATGTAGTCGCGCAGTTCCTGGCTGTGTTTCCAGTTCCTGACCTGCTGCAACAGCGAGTCCACGCGGGCGCGTTCTGCCTTGAACCGTTGACGTTTCTCAGCCAACAATCGGGCCTGCTCTTGCCGCTGTCGCTCCCGCTCCTGCTCCTCCCTGCGTCTTCGCTCTTCCTCGATCTGTTGCTCCTTCCTGTGCGCGCTGGCCTTCATGGTCGCCTCATTCACCGGTCCCAGAATACGGCATTTCAGGCAGTCGGCCAACAGGCGATCGGGAAAGTGCGTGCTGTCGAGGACGTGAGCACGGCTGCGCAAATCGGCTTTGACTTGGTACATCCAGCCTGTTACAATTTGTCGGGAGATAAAGATATGCCCCGACAATATGGAACGGCCCGGAAGCAGCCTGAGACAGGGAAGGACCGTGTCCTTGCATTGGCGCGGCAAGCCGGGGTTCTACGCCCCCGCGACCTGGAAGCGGAGGGCATTCCGCGCGAGTACCTGCAACGGCTACTGGCCGAGGGCCTGCTGGAACGACCAGGCCGCGGAATCTACGTGGCATCAGGATTGAAGCCGACGCCCAACCACAGCCTGGCTGAGGCCGCAAAGAGGGTCCCGCACGGCGTGGTTTGCCTGCTTTCGTCGCTGCAATTCCATGATCTGTCCACCCAGGCCCCGTTCCAGGTCTGGCTGGCCATCGGCGAAAAGGCTCGGCTGCCCAAAGTGGACTACCCGCCGCTGAGGATCGTGCGGTTCTCCGGTGTAGCCCTCGAAGAAGCGGTCGAACACCATCCTGTCGAAGGCGTGACGGTGAGCGTGTACAGTCCAGCGAAAACTGTGGCCGACTGCTTCAAGTACCGGAACAAGATCGGCCGGGACGTGGCTCTGGAGGCCCTGCGGGACTGCTGGAAGAAGCGTCGGGCTACGATGGACGAACTGTGGCAAGCAGCCAAGATCTGCCGAGTGGCCAACGTCATGCGGCCCTACCTGGAGTCGCTGACATGAACAAGGAAAAGCCCCGCAACTTGGCGGCGTCAGTGCGTCAACGACTGATGAATCTGGCGCGGGCTCGGAATGAGGACTTTCAACTCGTCCTCACACGATATGCCCTGGAACGGCTGCTGTACCGCCTAAGCCGATCCGAGCACCGAAACGTGTTCGTGCTCAAGGGCGCGATGCTCTTCCAGTTGTGGGGCGATCATCCGCACCGACCGACTCGTGACCTGGACCTGCTGGGGACCGGCGACAACTCGGTCCAGGCTTGGGAATCGCCATGTTCCGCAGCAGTCTGGTAGGCGGTTGGAATCTTCGCGACTTCGTCGATTGAAAGAAGGCCCCACGCCAGCCGAGGTCACGCCGCGCTACCGGCGTAAGTCTGTAAGTGGCCGCTGGCAGCAGCAGCCCGGCTTTAACGCTTGGGCCGAAGGCGTGATGGCCAAGCCGCCCTGCGAGGTGCAGCGCAGTTCGGCGGGCATCGCAAGGCCGACGGCATAGACGGCGTCGATGGTCTCGTCGAGCGGGATCAGATTGGGATAGCCGCCGAGCACGAGGTCCGCGTTGACAAAGGCGCTGGCCGCCGCGGCTCCGTTACGCGTGTGGCAGGGAATCTCGACCATTCCGTGCAGGAGGTCGCAGACGGTGCCCATCGTGTTCTGAAAACAGATCGCCGCCGCATCGCACGCCTGGCGCGCGGTACCGCCAACGGCGTCCACAACCGCCGCCGCCGCCATCGCCCCGGACGCGCCGATCTCGACCTGACAGCCGGCAACTTCGGCGGCAAACGTGCCGCGGATGGCCAGAATCAGGCCGATCGAACCGGCGGCCAGCAGGGCCAGCGCGATCTGCTCGCGCGTCAAGGACCGCTCCTCGGCCAAGGTCACCAGCGTTCCTGGAATCACGCCCGCCGAGCCGCCGGTCGGGGCGGCGCAGACGACTCCCATCGCGCCGTCCGTGTGCATCACCGCCAGAGCCCGCGCCGCGGCCCGCGTGTGCAGGCTGCGCACGGACAGCCGGCCCTCGGCTTCCGCCTGGAAGATCCGTCCGGCACAAGCCGGCAACAACTGCAAGCCGCGGAAATCCGGGGCCAGACCGCGTTCGACCGCCTGCACCATGACGTCGTACCGCCGCAGCATTTCCGTCAGCACGTCCGCCGGGGAAATGCCAAGCAATTGAGCTTCGTATTCCCACGCCAACCGGCCCAGGGAAAGCCCTTGCCGCTCGGCGATCTGCACCAACTGGGCCGCGCTGGAGAACAGCGGCTGGCCGCGTTGCACAAAGTAGACCGGCGCGGATTCCCAGACCCGGGCGTCGCGGTCCACGGACCGCAAGTCGTCCCGGAAGGTCGCAGGCAGGGCGGCCTGGCGCCGCACCGTCCAGCGAACGCGGTCGGCGCCCGCCACGCCGACGGGTTCGGCCAACGCCTGGCCGTCGCTCGTCAGCAGCGTGCGCGCTGCCCCAGCCTGGCTGGCAGAGACCTCGACCAGCGACTCGTAAGCGGCACCGTTGAACAGAACAGGACGGCCCTGCACGCGGGTGATCTCCACCTCGCCACCGCCGATCGAGCGGGCGACCAGGCTCAGTCGTCCGCCGTCCGCGGCCGTGAGTTCCAGTTCGACCGTGTTGGGATGGTCCGCGCCGGCCAGCGGGCGGACTTGGAACTGCAACTCCAGCCCCGCGCGCGGCGCGTCGGCCAGCGCGGTGAAGAAGGTCTCATCCGTCAGCGGCTTGTTCATCAGCCCCATCGCAAATCCGCGGTCGGCGCCCTGTGGGGCGTACGTCGCCGCGTACGAGCCCGCCGGGTCGAAAGCCAGCACCGCGCGCTGCGGTTGGCTGCCCAGCAGCGTGCGGGCCATGCAGCCGATGTGGTACGCGCCCGCTGTGTGTGAACTGGATGGGCCGCGCATCACGGGGCCCAGCACGTGATTGAAGATGCTGACGGTTCTCATGGGGATCGAGGCGCCGCGAGTTCCGCGTGCCGCTCCGCTGGTGACCTGGGGTTGGCTCTCGTACGCGTTACCAGTATGCCGGTGGCGGCCGTGCCGGGCAACGGCGGGACGACGCTGATTCAGGTCCACTCGACGACGGCACGGTTCTCGGCCAACTCCCGGCGCAGGCGGACGGTGTCCACCTCCGCAAACGCACGGCCTTCGCCAACGGCCTGCCGCGCCGCCTGGCCGGCGGCTTCGCCCATCGCCATGCATGGGGCCATGACCCGGAGGGGGCCGAGCAGCGGCCGCTCGACGCTGAGCGCGCGGCCCGGACAGATCAGGTTGGTGACCCCGCGCGGCACGAGGGTCCGATAGGGAATCGGCACGACCGGCGGCTTGCGCCCGTGGCCCGGGTTGTCGCTCGGACGTTTCGGATCCGGCAGGTCCCAACCGTAGGCCGAGAAGCCGATGGTGTCGGCCACCGCCTGGCCCGCCGCCACGGCCTCCAGACTCAGCGTCGCCGCGCCTCGGATGCGGCGCGTCTCGCGCACGCCCAACAGCGGCGCCACCGCTTTCAGCCGCGCCTGGGCGAAACCGGGAAAGTGCTGGCGCATCAGGGCCAACAGTTCCTGCACTTCCCGTCGGCCGCGGACCAGCCCTTCACTGACCGACGCACCGTCGGTGCCATTGATGCCGACCAGGCGGATGGTGTTGATCATCAGGGTGCCGCGTTCCTCCAGTTGGACGCTGATGAAGATCTCGTAGGGAAACGTCCACTCGCCCGTGGCGCGCAGGGCCGCGATCTGTTCCTTGAATCGCGGCGAGTCGAGGCGTTCGATCGCCGCAGCCAGGGTGTCCTGGTCCACGTGGCTGACGTGGAAGATCAGCGTGGCCGGCGCCATGAGTCCGTCCTCGTCGCGGCCCTGGACCACCTCGCAACCGCTGCGCGCGGCCACGTCGGCATCGCCGGTGGCGTCCACCACCGTCCGGGCCTGGACCGCCGTCAGCCCGCTCTTGTTGAACAGCAGGACGTGGGTGATCCGCTCCGACTCGACCGTGGTGTCGACAACGTGCGTCAGCAGCCGGACTTCGACGCCGGCTTCGATCATCCGCTCGTCGAGGTACGCCGCCATTCGGTAGGGGTCGAACGGGATGCCGGCGGTCAATTGGCCGCCCAGCCAGCCGTGCGGCTGATACTTCGCGCCGGTGGGCTGCGGAATCAGCGCGATGCCGCGCTCGGCCGCGCCTTCGGCCAGGCTGCGGAAGATGCCTCCGACCACCCACTGTCGGCAGTCGCTGGTGCGGCCGCCCAGCCAGTGGGAAACCAGGGCCGAGATCCCCATGCCGCCGAGTTGCCCCTGGCCCTCGACCAACAGCACGGTCAAGCCGGCCCGGCGTGCGGCCAGTGCGGCAGCGATGCCCGCCGGCCCGCCGCCGCAGACCACGACGTCATAGACGCCGACCACGGGGGCTTGGCAGCGATACTCCAGCTGCTCCGGACGCGGTTCCCCGGCCGCCACACCGGCCGTGGCCGTCGCGCCAACCGCAGCCGCTCCGAAGAAACTGCGTCGTGTCAGCTTGAGGCCGGATTGAGGATTCATGCACGGATCTCCTTCGGATCTCCTTCGAGCAGCTCCTACGTTTCGCAGGTCAGCACACCAATATCTGCGGGACCTCCGCCTGGAGCAAGCGGGCGGGGCTCTGGCCTGACGGGCCATGATCAGCAGGCGGACGCTCTATCGAATCTCGGCACAGCGGCGAATCCTTCGATTTCTGCGATGCGGTGCTTGCAGCTTGCACGAGTTTCCCCTTTACTGAAGTTCCAGCTTTCCGGATACAGTTCGCTCGAAGAGCGGTTTCCGGTCCTTCAATCTCAGGCATTTTCGAGGAGGGTATTGCGATGTGTGAGCACTGCACCAGGCGACAGTTCTTGGGGACAGGAGTCGCGGCGGGTGGTTTGCTGCTGGCCGGCACGGCGTGGACGCACGCTTGGACGACGGACACGACGCCCAAACCTCCCGGCAAATCGCGGATCAGTGTCATTTTCACAGGAGCTGCCGGACCCGCCGACCGCGGCTGGAATACCGATCCCCCGCACTACGAAGCCATGAAAGCCCGCTTGGCCCAGGCGGAGAAGGACCTCGGAAATGTCGAACTGCTGATCGGCCAGTCGACCAGCGTCGAGCAGACCGCCGCGCTGCTGAAGGAAGCGGGGCCAGGCACGCCGGTGTTGGCGATCAACCTCAGTTGCTTTGCCTTGAAAGGCGTCGTGCAGCCGATCCTCGACGGCCAGCACCCCATGGCTGTTTTCTCGCTGCCGGCCAGCGGACATGACTGGATGTATCCGCACCGTTGGCAGCGCCAGGGGCATCCGGTCACGCTGCTGCCCAGCAGCGACCTGAACGAACTGGATCGGGCCCTCCGCCTGTTGCGAGTCATCCCCATGATGCAGCAGACGCGGATCCTGTTGTTCCCGCCGGCCCGCGGCACCTCGCCCGCCCAGTCGCCGGACGAGATCAAGAAGCGATTGGGGGCCGAGGTCGTGGCGGTGGCCGAGAAGACCTTTGACGACCAGATCTCCGCCGCCGACGAACAGGCGGTGCGTGCCGAAGCCCAACGCTGGACCCAAGGGGCGAAGGCGATCTTCGAGTCGACCGAGGAGGATATCCTCAAGGCGGCCCGGATCAGCATTGCCCTGCAGAACCTGATGAAGGACCAACAGGCCCAGGGACTCGCCATCGGCACCTGCATGGGTTGGCTGCCCAAGGGGTTCCCCTGCCTGGGCTTTACCCGCCTGCGCGATTGCGGTATCCCGGCGGCCTGCGAAGGCGATATGGACTCGCTGCTGACCATGCTCCTGTTTCAGTACGCCCTCGATCAGCCCGGGTTCCAGGGCAACGCCACGTTTGATACGTCGCGGAACGCGCTCTGGACCGCTCACTGCACCGCCCCGCTGCAGATGGACGGCCCCAGCGGCCAGCCGGCGCCGTACCTGCTGCGCGGGCATTCCGAGGTCGGCGGCAGCGGCTGCGTCCCCGAAGTCCGGTACCGCCTGGGCCAGACCGTCACGCGGACCAAGTTCGTCAACCTGGACACGATCCTCGCCTCGACGGGCAAGATCATCGAAGTGCCGGAGAAATCGGTACACGCCTGCCGCACGCAGATCGTCACCGAAGTCCGCGACGCAGCCAAGATGGCCGTCAATTGGAGCAGCGTCCTGGAGACCGAAGACGCCATGACGCTGCTACACCGCGTGGTGGTCTACGGCGACCACATGGACAGCATCGGCCACCTGGCCCGGTTGATGAACTTGAAGGTGGTCGAGGAAGGGTAACGCGGGGAGCGACGATTCCTGGACCCGTTCAAGATTCGTCCGCAGCTGTGGCCCGTCCGCTAGCCGGGCCACAGCAACTGCAGGCGGTCGGCGGGGTCGGGGGCAAGTTGATTAGCGACACGTTCGTAGCGTGGCTCGTGGTAGACGGCGGCCGCGCGGCGCAACAACGGGGCCAGCCGTCCCGGGTTCCAGCCGGAGATCTGCTGATCAGTCCAGGACTTGTCGCCCGTCGCGTAAGGAATCAGCCAGTCCAAGGCGCGGCGGATGCCGCGGCCGTCGGCGGTCTGGAAGTTCCACAAGTCCACGCCGACGTGCCGTCCCAACGCGGCCAATTCGAACATGCCGTTCAGGTTCATCACGCTGTAGTCGAACGACCGCGTGCGGGCCAGTTCCAGCGGCTGGCGGCCGTCGGGCTCGAGCTGTGCGGCGATCCGTCGCTGGGCCGCTCGCTGCAGCACCTCGCGAGCCACCTGCGGTTCGTTCACGAACAGGGCCAAGGCGGCCACTTGCACGTCGTACCACGTCGCGTGATTGTTTTCGGTCCGGTCTTCGTCGCGGCCGTGCTTGCTGTCGCGGAGCCAGGACAGATACCGGCGGAACCACGTTTGCAGACGCTGCTGATCGGCGGCGGTCCAGGCCGCCGCCCCGCCCAGCAGGCCCACGGCGTCGACCAGGCGAACCAGTTGGGCGGTGTCGATGATCCCGATGCCGCGTCCCTCGGTCACGCCGGGGATCGCCTGTCCGTACTCCAGGTGGGGGTTCATCCGCGTGGCCTCGTCCAGAAACCAGACTCGCAACAGTCGCGCCGCGTGATCCGCGTACGGTTCGTGGCCGGTGAAGTAGTAGGCCAGCGCCAGCGTCTCGACGGCCGAGGTCATCTGGGTCAGCGGCTGCCGGTCGTACGCCTCGCCCTCCGGGTTGACCTCGCCGTCGCGGCGGACGTACGGCAGGCCGTCCGGCTTGCCCGGATCAGGCCACCAGTAGGTGCCGAGGCTCAGGTAGTCGTGCTTGTCGCCGCTGGGGGGCAGGAACTTCTTGTCGGTCACCGACCAGGGCCCGACCAGCAGCGCTGCCTGAGCTTCACTGCGGAGCCTGGCCACCGCGCCGGACAACTCGTCCGCGCCGGCGGCGATTTGCCCGCGAGTTCGCACGAGCGTCGCCGCGTCCAGCAGAAAAACTCGCGGCAGGCCAGCTGTCGGTAAAGGCTCGCCTGCCGACAGCCCGGCCAACGCCATGGCCATGACGGCCAGCCAAACCAGAGCCGGCAGCGCGGAAGCGACCGGCGCCCACCGCCGCCAACCGCACGGCTTCAGCCTCGGAGATCTTCGATTCATGATTCGCCTCTCGTGAAGGTTCTTTCCCAGCCCGACTCCCTGTCACAGCGTACCCTTGACGAGACCTTGATGCGATACCATGAAGGACACCAAGGAGCGTGACACCAAGGAGCGAGGATCTCCCGTAGCAGCGCTCACGAAATTCGTCTCCCGTCCGTTGGAGGTCGTTGTTGGGCAGGAATCCCGCTGGCTTGCCCAGCGGACTGTTTGCTCGCCGTTGACGTGATTCGCCGCCGGCAAGAGCCGAATCGGTCCCGCTTCCCCCGCCTGCCCGTCAGGCAACGGCGAGCGGGTCCGCGGCACCTTGACTCGTCGGTCGAGCTGTGATAGCTTTTTGGCGACAGCTTAAACGATTAAGCCATAGTCACTGGACCCGTCATGAAGTCGCTGTCGACGATTGCCAGAGAGCTGGGTGTGTCGGTCGCTACTGTGTCGTATGTGTACAACGGCAAGTGGCGGGAAAACCGGATCCATCCGGACTTGGCCGAGCGCGTGCGGCGAAAGCTGGCGGAAGAGCGGGGACTGCCGGATGCGCGCGGGCGGCAGTTGCGGTCGGGCCGAACGCAGACGATTGGCGTGCTCCTGCCGCACCTGGACCAGCCCTACTTCCTCAAGCTGCTGGCGGGGATCGAACAGCGGTTGGACCAGTCCGACTATATGGTCCTGCTGGGCAGCGCCCATTGGCAACACGAAGGCCGGCAGGTGCAACTGATCGAGAGGATGCTCGCGCGCCGAGTGGACGCGGTGGTGATCGCTCCTCGGCCCGCCGCGGATCTGTCGGAGTTCGTGGGCAAGTTGTGGAGTCAGCGCCCGCGTTGCCCGCTGGTCTTCATCGACAATTATCTGCCCGAGTCGGCCGTGCCTCACGTGCTCAGCGATAACCGCTGGGGGGCTCGGCAAGCGGTGCAGAGGATCTTGGCTGCCGGGCGGCGGAAGATCCTGTTCTTCGGCGGTGATGCGTCCCTGGCGGCGATCCACGACCGGTACCTGGGTTACTGCGATGCGATTCAGGGGGCGGGGTTGCAGCCCTCGGAATCCCTCACCATCTGGTGGCGGGGCCGCGAGGCCGCGGCCTGCGAATCGCTCCGCCGCTTGTTGACGAGTGCCGATCGGCCCGACGCGATATTCGGCACCAGCTTCTTGCGGTTCTTTCCCGTCCTCGAAGTGCTGGAAGAATTGGCGTTGACCCATCCGGCGGACGTGTTGTTGGCGGGGTTTGACGAACCCTTGGACAGTTGGGCGCGGGGCACCGTGCTGCGCGTCGTGCGGAAGCCGCTGCTGACGGTGGTTCAGGCGGCGGCTGAGATCGGACAACAGGCGGTGGACTTGGCGCTGGCGGCGATCGAAGGCCGGGATGTGGCCGGCCAACAGCGGCTGATCCGGCCGGCGGTGAACTGGGAACTTGAGGACGCCGGCCCGGATTGTCTTGCCAAGGGACCATTCGGTCTCAACACGGCCAAGAACGGATTGGAGAATCCAGTCAAGGAGAGTTCTCATGCGACGTAGCTTGCTTGTCCTGGCGGCCGTTCTGTTGGCTGGCGATCCTGCTTACGGCGAACTTCCGCAGCAATTCGACCGTAGCGACCCGCTCTTCCAGCTCGGACTGCTCGACGTCACGAAGCCGCCCTACTCGGCCGATCCGGCTGGCGAGCTGGACTCGACCGCCTCGCTCCAGCGCGCGGTCAACGACGCCCGCGATCAGGGACTGGTCTGTTTCTTTCCGGAGGGAACCTACCTCATCTCCGACACCCTGTCCTGCGAGCAGCAGGTCAAGAAGTTGGACCGGCCTCGGCAGACCGACGGGCGCACTCAGCACTACTGGGACGAACCGCATAAGATCGCCCTGTTCGGCTCGACCAAGGGGAAACGCCCGGTGCTCAAGTTATCCCCGGAGGCCCAGGGATTTGCCGACCCGGCCAAGCCGAAGATCGCGGTGTGGATCTGGGCGCAGACGCGCGATGACGCGCCCGGCAAGCAGGAGCCGGAATGGGGAAAGGAACAGCCTAATATCTCCTTCGGCCATTATTTCAAGGGGATCGACATCGACATTCGCGGACATGCCGGCGCCATCGGGATTCGGCACTCCGGTTCCCAGGGCTCAGCCATGCTCGATGGTACGATCCAGGCGGAGGGCGCGTATGCGGGCCTGAACAACTGCTGCGGACAGGGCGGCGGCACCTACAACATGGAAGTCATCGGCGGCCGCTACGGGATCGTGATCGAGCCGAACAGCCGGTTCCCGCTGCTCACCGCCTGTACGTTCCGGGGGCAAACGGAAGCGGCGATCCGGTACGCGAAGGGCGGTTCGCAAGTGCCGACCCTGCTGGTCGGCTGCCGGATCGAGCCGGCCGGGCCGGTGGCGATCGATTTCACGACGGAGCGCGCCTACGCCGGTCTGAGCATGGTGGACTGCGCGCTGGCCTTGAATCCCGGTGGCGTGATCGCCAAGACCGTGAAGCCGGAGAACCTCTACATCGAAAACACGTTGGTCAAGGGCGCCGTGTCCGTGTGCAGCCACAGTGGCAAGCTCTCTGCCGCCGACGCCTGGACGCACATCGATCGCTACTCCGCGCACACCGACCAGAGTGTGAATCTCCTGAACGGCGTCCAGTCCACGGGCGAGATTGCCGAGTACAAACCCGCGTCAGCAGGACCTGATTTCGCCGCGATGCGCGCCCGGCATTTCCGCGGACTTCCCTCCTTTGAGGACGAAGACGCGGTGAATGTCAAGGCGTTTGGCGCCCGGGGCGACGGCACGAGCGATGATACCCAAGCCTTCGCCAAGGCCATCCAGGCCCATGACAAGATCTTCGTCCCGAAAGGAAACTACCGCCTGACCGGCACGCTGGCCCTGGGCCGCAACACCCGCTTGTTCGGACTTACGCCCAGCCGCAGCGTCCTCGGCGGCGGTGGCTCCGTCCGGAAACGCGGACGGGGCCCGGACGAGAGCGATTCGTTTGCGCTCGCCACGGTGGACGATGCGCAAGCGGCTCCGGCCCTGTCCCTGCTGCGGATCCAAGGCCGTGTGGATTGGAGATCCGGGCAGGGAATGATTTTCCTCGCCCCGGCGCCGGTGACCATTTCCGGGCACGGCGGCGGGAGCGTCTACGGGATGATGTCGCAGGGCGGGCCGCTGGTCCTCCAGGGGCTCGAACAGCCCCTCGCGTTCTACGCGTTAAACGTCGAGCGGAAGGGGACCAACCCCCAGTCCGAAATCACGGCTAGCGCGCACGTTCGCGTTTACTACTTCAAGGTCGAAGCCGGAACGATCAGCCGGCCGGATGCGGGCGACGGGAACACGCCCTGCCGCATTACCGACTCGCAGGACGTGCGGGTGTACTGCATGTACGGGGTCGTGAGAAAACTGGGCGAGCGGCCCATGCTGGACGTGGTCAACTCGCGCGACGTGGCGGTCTCGCAGTTGAAAACCCTGAATCCGGGCAGCTACCCGCACCTGATCGAGACCTTCGGCCCGGACAAGGCCGCGATTCCGTCGTCCATGTCGGTCGCGTTGTTCGTCCGAGACGTGCAACTCCTCAACACGCTGTTGGAGAAGAAAAAGTGAATTGGACCTTTCTGTTGTGTGCGATGGCTGCATTGGGTATGCCCGAACCGGTCGCGATTGGAAAGCCGCAGGTGACTTACGTCGGGATGGTCGCGCCCAACGTCGTCGTGGTGATGATTGCCGCCCAGTCCGTGGAGCATGGAAAGCAGGTGCCTTACAAGGCGCAGCCCGGCGACGAGGTTGTGAACTGGCGGCAGCATCGGTACGTCCGTCGCGGCGAAGTCCGAATTGGCGCTCTCGTGGGAGCGGAGGGCAAGATCCTCTGCACACCCGACCGCCTGGTCGGTGATCCGCTGGACACGACGGCCATGGATCAAGTCAAGAGCTACGGCGTCACGTGCCTCGCCGACGGCAGGGCGCTCGCCGTGCAAGCCATCGTTCGCAAGTCCAAACCCGTCGACGGCACGCGCACCCCGGCGAACCCAACCTCGGCGATGGAACATACCGTGTTTCTTGAACTGGCTAGCCCATTGGCAACGGGCCGGCGTTACACGCTCCATTTCCAACCGGGGTTGCTGGCGGAGAACGAAGTGTCTTTCGACTTCGACCCAGCGCGGCTCCGCAGCGAAGCCATCCACGTCCAGCAGATTGGCTTTCGCCCCGACGACTCCGTAAAGCTGGCCTTCCTGTCCTGCTGGATGGGAACGGGCGGCAATCTCGCATATCCCGCCGGGAAACCGTTCCACGTGCTCGACGACGCGACCGGGGAAGCCGTGTTCTCGGGGAGGACCGTGCTGGCCAAGCCGGCTTCCGAGCACGGCAACAAGACGCGGGCCGATATTCATGAACTGGATTTCTCGGCGTTCCGCAAACCGGGCGTTTATCGCATTTGTGTCGACGACGTGGGCTGCTCGTTTCCCTTCGAGATTGGCCAGGATGTCTGGCAGAAGGCGTTCGTCAAATCCATGCGAGGCCTGTACTGCCAGCGGAGCGGCATTGCGCTGGGACCGCCCTCCACGGACTTCGTACGGCCGCGGGGATTTCACCCCGCCGACGGGGTCAAGGTGTATGTTTCCGAACCGCGTTCAGCAAATGAGGACGCCTCGCTTCGAACGCTCGGTCCTGAACTGCGGGCGTTGCTGAGTTCCTACACGCCAGGCCCTGGTCGTTTCCAGGAATGGCTGGCCGACCTGACCAACCGGGAGTTACCCGATGCCTGGGGCGGCTACATGGACGCCGGCGACTGGGACCGGCGAGCCGACCACGCGCTGATGCCGCTGATGCTGTTCGATCTGGCCGACATGGCTCCCGAGGCTTTCGCCGAGTTGAAGTTCGGGATCCCGGAATCGGAGGACGAACTGCCGGACCTGGTCAACGAGGCGCTGTGGGAAGTTGACTTCCTGCGCCGAATGCAGCAGGCGGACGGCAGCGTCTTCGGCGCAATCGAGTCGGGCGAGCATCCCCGGCGCGGCGAAGCAAGTTGGCAGGAATCGTTGCCCGTGTTTGCGTATGCCCGAACTGCCGGCGTCGCTTACAATTATGCCGCCGTTGCCGCTCGCGCGGCCCTGTGGTTCCAGTCTCACGGAAATCCGAACCGGGCACAGGGCTACAAGGACACGGCCTTGAAAGCGTTCGGATGGGCGGAGACGCAACAGAGCCCGCCCGACCGCAGCCGCGACCGGAAAACAGGTCGAGGGGGCGGGTCAGGCGGTGGGCAAGATGCGCGCTGCCTGGCGGCAGCCGAACTCTACCGATTGACCGGCGATGAGAAATGGCAAGCGGCTTTTCTAGCAACCACACGGTTCCAGGACTCCGCCGCGCCGTTCTTAACCAATCACATGGGCCACACGAACGATCCCCAGGGTGTGGCCGCCTGGACCTACCTGCGCACATCGCATCAAGGGGTCAACCAGGAGATTCAACAGACCATTCTCGCCGCCTTGCTGCGCGATGCCGAGCGCGACTTGAGAAACACGGAGGCCACCGATTTCCACTGGACCGGCGGACTGGACCGGCCAATCAGTTGGGGCGCGGTGAGCAAGCCGGAGTCGCAGAACCTGGTTCGCGCCCACTTCGTCACCGGTGACGAGAAGTACCTGCGGGCCGTCATCCTGTCCACCTTGTCAGGCGCCGGGGCCAATCCGCTGAATATGTGCTACGTCACGGGCGTCGGCAGCCGCTGGCCGCAGCATCCCCTGCATGAAGACGCCTGCGTCTCGAATCAACCACTCTACGAAGGTGTGACCATCGGCGGTCCGATCGACCCAGCCGCTCCCAACAAGCATCCGAACGCGGCGCGTTTCGAGAGCCTGCTGTATCCTCCGGTGGCCCAGTGGCCCGCCACGGAATCGTACTACGACGTGTTCTCGTATGTTCCCATGAACGAATTCACCGTGCATCAGACGATGCTTCCCACCTCCTTCGTCTGGGGATATCTGGCGGCGCGGAAATAGGGATCCGGAGAGGAAGAGAAAACCCGTGAAACCAATCCCCACCGATCTCGCGATTGTCTTTGTCTGGTCGTTACTGTTGTGTGAAACAGTCGCCATCGCACACCCCCCCCAGGGTTGCGACGCGTCCGGTGGCGTGTTGTCTTTGGAGGGCAGAACGACGGGCTGGTTTCACTTGGAAGAAATCTTTGGCCGCTGGTACTTCGTGACTCCGGAGGGGCACGCGTTTTTCTCGATCGGCGCAACGCACGCCGTCGAATGCACGCGTCAGGACGAACGGAACCTGTTTGCGACGAAATACGGACAGAGCGAAGAACGGCTGGCCGAGTTCTTCCTGGAGCGATTCAAGGACTGGGGCTACAACTCGTCAGGCTACGGTCCGTTGCCGACGATGGAGAAGCGGATTTCGTCACGCAGCGCCGCAAGGAAAGCAAGCCAGCCGATGACGAGGCTTTTCTCAACCGGATTGCCGGCGTCTACTACACCTGTGTGGTGGGAGAACTGCGCAAGGCCGATCCTCATCATCTGGTCCTGGGCGACCGG
>CAIYOB010000013.1 GCA_903927685.1 uncultured Planctomycetaceae bacterium | reverse complement strand
GAATTGCCCAGAACCAAGGCCGTCGCGTAGACACTCAACAGCCCGCTGCCGTCCAGCAACGTCGCCACGCCAAACGACAGGAAAGCGATCGCCAAGGTGAGCGCGGGATACAGCCCGACGGTCGGCGGACGAACTCGCCGCAGGACGAACAGTCCCCCGGAACCCAGCAGAATGCCCACGCCGGCGCCGACCGCCAACTGGAGGGGCACGCCCAACCCCACGGTCCACCGCAACGCGTCCGGAGCTTTGGCGACCGAGATCATGATCAACGTCAGGATCACCGCCATCGGATCGTTGACGCAGGACTCGACTTCCAGCGTGTCGCCGACCCGCGGCTGGAGCTTGAGCCGGCCGCCGCGCAGGACGGCCAGCACCGCCGCCGCATCCGTCGAGGAGGCCACGGCCCCCAGCAACAGAGCCTCCGTCCAGCTCAACCCCAGCGTCCGGGCAAACAGAGCCAGCAGGCCCGCGGTCAAGGCCACGCCGAGCGTCGCCAAGACGCCCGCCGGCACGATGACCCGCCGCACGGCGGGCCACGACGTATTCAAGCCGCCGTCGAACAGAATCAGCACGAGATAGATGGTGCCGATGCGAACGGCCAGACCGTGGTCATCGAAGGCGAGCCCGCCGATGCCTTCCGAGCCACCGAGCATCCCCAACACCAGGAACAGGAGGACGACCGGAATCCCCAGCCGGTCAATCTGTCGGCTGAACAGAACACTCAGGCCGGTCAACAGCCCCAGCACCAGCAGGAACAACGCTGTCGCGTTAGGTTCGGCCTGGGCGAGCAGCATGAGCGGTCTCCGAGCGTGGGGTCAGGCAGTCCGGGAAAGGAACTCCGATTCCGCCACATAGGGCTCCAGGTCCGTCGTGCGAATCAGTCGCAGCAGGATCGGCGTGGTCATCATGGTCGTCGTCAGGGCCATGATCACCAGCATGCAGAAGACGCTGGGCGGAATCACCTGGAGCTGATACCCGACGTTGATGACG
Source organism: uncultured Planctomycetaceae bacterium (assembly GCA_903927685.1). The sequence goes on along the minus strand of CAIYOB010000013.1, from coordinate 7,103 downwards.
ATCAACTCCATCAGAGCCCGTGTATTCATCATGATTCCGACACAGCCCGCCTCGCGCGGCGGAAAGCCGCTCAGCCAGGCTGCCAGGCTGCAGCCCGCAAACTTGCCGACCACCGCCGCCGCCAGGACCAGGCCGCACAGCAGCCACAACCAGCCGCCGTTCAGGCTGCCGACGTCCGTGCGCAAGCCGGTGTACGTGAAGAAAATCGGCAGGAAGAAGACCGTAACCAAGTCGCGCAAGCGGCGACCGACGGCCTCCCGGAACTCCTCCTCCGCTGCCAGCACGGCGCCCAAGCTGAACGCGCCGAAAATCGAGAAGATGCCGATCAAGTTGGTCAGGATCGCGCAGGTGAACACCAGAACCAGCACGACCGCCAGTTGATCCACGCTCAGCTCGCCCAGCCCGCGCTGCAGCGCCCAGCGGGCCCAGCGGCACAACAGCGGCCGGGCGATCAAATGCATCCCCACCGCGAACGCCAGGGTCCACAGCACCATCCGCAAGGTCAACGACCAGTCGAATCCGCCCGCCACCAATGCCGAGACGGCGGCCAGGATGGTCCAGCCGGCAGCATCGTCGATCGCCGCAGCCGAAATTGTAATCGTCCCCGCCCGCGTCCGCGTCAGGTTCAACTCGATCATCAGTCGTCCCAGGATCGGCAAAGCCGTGATCGACATCGCCGTGCCCATGAACAGGGCCAGGTGCCAGAACTCGGGGACTCGACCGCTGACCGGATGTGGCTCGAGCGACGGGAACAGGAGGTACGCCACCCCGGCTCCCAAGGCGAACGGCAACACGATTCCCGTCGCCGAAATCGCAAACGCGGCCTTGCCACTGGTCCGCAGATGGCGAAAGTCGAATTCCAGGCCGACGAGGAATAAGAGCAGGACCAGGCCGATCTGGCTGAGGCCCGTGAAGATCCAGTTCAAGGTCGCGTCGAACAGTTCGTGCGGCACCGCGGCCGAGTGCCACTGCGGATGAAAGACCGCCGCCGCCGCGTCCGGAAAGAAGTAGCCGAACACCGACGGCCCCAGCACCAACCCCGCGGCGATCTCGCCCACTACCGACGGCTGCCCCAACCAGCGGAACAACCGGGCAAACAACCGCGCCGCCGCCACGATCACGACCAGTTGCACCAGGACCGGCAACAGGATCTCCTCGGCGTGCAGTCGGCGTAACATCGCCACGGCCGCCGCCGTGTCGGCGTGAGGCTCCGCCGCGAGAATCGTCCAGAGTTCCATGAGGTCCCCCCCTTGCATTTTGAGGCCGGCATTATGCCTGGAAAGCCTCGGGCCAGCAAGCCGACGCCTTTCTTCCCCGTTCCGCATCTGCGTGATCACCACCCGACCGCGTCCCGATGGCTCTCAGTTCGTTCGAGCGACAAGTGCTTGATCTTGTCGCCGGGGCTCGGAGAAGCCGAAGCCCCTTCTTGTTGCCACATCCCGTTTGAGACGCGGCTTTCTTGTCGAAGTGCGGAAACCGGCCGGCGGCGGCAGGGGATCGCGCGGGCGACTCGCTCCCCATTGAGTCGCGGTTAGACGCGCCAACGCCAGCCGTGCGCGGCATCAGAGCGACTAAAAGGAGAATCGCTTCTGAACAAGCCGTCGCGTGGCCGGCTCGGCCTCCAGCGCAAAGTGCTTGGCGCAGTCGGCCTCCCGGCCGCGGATCACGCGCCGGCCGCGCAGAGCGCCAAGGTGAGCGGTAACCACGGTCCAGCTACCCCCATGCTGGTCGTCGTCACAATAGATGACGACCCAATCGTGGGTGGTACCCATCTCGTGGGCTCGTGCCGTATTCGAGTAAAGGGCCGTATAGTGGCGGCCTTTCCGCTCCGTGTGCAGCACGGGCAGCCAGGCTTCGCCCGTGGGATTGAAACGCCGCGGAGCGACCCGCGGCAACTTGCCTTGCCGGGCGAGTTCACGGTACTGCCGGTCGATATCGAGCAGTTCGTCCACCGGTGGCGACTCGATGGCTTCGGCTGAACCACCATCTGGCTTGTTTTGGACGGCGGCCGTGTGGCGAAAACGGCCCGCCAGGGCTTCGCGAACCGCTTGAATCCGCTTGTCACCCATCCCATGGACGCGGGCCAACCGGCCGTCCTGAGCCGCGGCGGATAATTCGGACAGCGTCTCGATGCCCAACGTATCGTGGATCCGCTGAGCCAACTTGGGGCCGATGTCCGCTACGGTGGTGAACAGCCGCTCGGGGGCGTTTTCGCCCCGCAGTCGTTCCAGCATCGGCAACCGGCCGCTGTGGGCCAAGTGGGCCAATGTATGAGCCAACGAACGGCCGATCCCGGGCAATTCCAGCAGCCCGTCGAGCCCTTGGTCCTCGGCCAGTTGCACGAGAGACGTCTCCAGCTTGCGGATGGTCTCGGCCGCGTTTCGGTAGGCCCGGACGCGAAAAGGGTTCGCCCCGTGGCTTTCCAGCAGCCCGGCCACCTCGTCGAGTTTTCCGGCGATCTGAGCGTTCGTCAGCCCCGAGGACGGCACCATGTTCGCTGGCATTTGAGCAGCCATGACCCGATCCTTCCTCAGTTCAGGGTAACCGCCGACCGCGGCGTTTGTCAAACAGGCGGTGCGTTGGGAGGTTTGAGAAAAAGGGCCCAAGGACCTGCCGCGGCCGCCGTGTTTCGCATCCTCTTTCCGCAGCATCCCGATTATGTAAGAATCCCGGTCATGAAATACGAAGTCGAGCAGAAGTTCCCGGTTTCCGATTTGGCGGCGATCGAAGTCCGGCTGGTCGCCTTGGGTGCCCGGCTGGGGGAGGTCGTGGACCAGGTGGACTGCTACTTTGCCCATCCCTGCCGCGATTTCGCCCAGACCGACGAGGCCTTGCGGGTCCGGCAGGTGGATCGGCGGTGTTACGTCACGTACAAGGGGCCAAAGATCGATGCGACGACCAAGACCCGCCGCGAGATCGAATTGCTGCTGGGCAGCGGGCTCGAGGACGCTGCCCCCTGGATCACATTGCTCGAGGCGTTGGGGTTCCAGCGCGTTGCCGAGGTGCGAAAGGTCCGACGGACGGCCCGGCTGAACTGGCAAGACGCCGACCTCGAGATCGCCTTGGATCGCGTCACCGGGGTGGGCACCTTCGTCGAAATCGAACTGACGGCGGACGAGGCCGGATTGGAACTGGCCAAGTCGCGGATCCTGTCGCTGGCGAACTTACTGGGCTTGACCGGCGCGGAACGTCGCAGTTACCTGGAATTGCTATTGTCCCGAGGCTGACCATGAGCACCACGCGTCTGATCCTTGCGGAAATCCGTTTTCGAGCTGTCAATTTCTTGCTCTGCCTGCTGGCCGTAATCATCGCGGCGGCCATGTTCATCACCGGACCGACGCTGCTGGGCGGCTACGCGACCGATACGCAGCGGGAACTGGCGGGCCTGCAGGCGGAGGCCGACCAGCTGGAGGCGGAAATGAAGAAGGAGCAGCAGAAGACCGCCGCCACCCTGGCTGAGATGGACAAGCAGACCAAACGCATCATGCGCGATCTGGGTGTCAACCTGCGGATCGTCCATCGAGATACCAACCTGGGCAACCTGTACACCGACTTCGTCGCCGTGGATTTCCCGGAAGATTACGTCCAGAAATTGGCCTCGGCGGCACAGATCGAGACGATCGTGCACCTGATCGCCACGTTACAGCAGAAGATCAAGTGGCGCGAACGCACGGCCCTGGTGGTCGGCACGCTGCCGGTCACGTCCGTCGCCCAGCGAGGCGAGAACAAGGAGCACATGGCGGTGCCGGTCGAGCCCGGAATGGTCTACGTCGGCCACGAGTTAGGCGTAGGCCTCAAGGCGGGTGACACGATCGAGATCGAAGGGCAACCGTTCAAGATCGCTCAGGTCATGCCCGAGTACGGCGGCTTGCAGGACGTCCAACTGGTCCTGGACCTGCACGACGCCCAGCGGGTCCTGGGCAAGCCGGGGAAGATCAACCAGATCATGGCCTTGGGCTGCAAGTGCAAAGGCGATCGCTTGTCGGTGATTCGCAAGCAACTGGAAGCGGTCCTGCCGGACACGACGATCAACGAGGACGTGCCGCGGGCCGAGGCCCGCGAGAAGCAGCGCGACCTGGTCGAGGCGACGCGGAAGCAAGAAGAGGACCGCGTGGCCGCGTCCTTGGCCCGAGTCGTCGCCAACCGCGAGCGGCAGGAGGCCAGCCGCACCCGCCAGCAGCAGATGCTCGGCAGCCTGGTGAACATCACCACGCCGCTGGTCATCCTGACCGCGGCCCTGTTCGTGGGCTTGATGACCGGGATGAACGTCCGGGAGCGGCGCGCCGAAATCGGCGTGCTGCGGGCGCTGGGCAAGAGCGCGGCTCACATCGCCGGACTGTTCCTGGGCAAGGCCTTGCTGCTGGGGATCGTCGGCGGCGCAATCGGCTGTGCCCTGGGCTACCTGCTCGCGCCCTGGTTCGGTTCGGCGATGCTCAACCTGGCCGCCGATCTGTTCCGCGTGCGGCCGCTCCTTCTGCTGGCCGCCGTCGGATGCGCCCCGGTGGTCACCGTCCTGGCCAGCTATTGGCCGACTTGGACCGCCCTGCAGCAAGACCCGGCGATTGTCCTGATGGACAACTAGCCTCGGCGCGCCGTTTGCTTTCTACCCCTCACGCATGCTTCCAGGCGGCTGGAGGCGGTGCGCTTGCCAACACCTTGGGCAGGCAGCGGTGAACTTTTGCGCAACAGGACGGAGGCTGGCGGGAGGACGGCAATGCGGCGAGGGAAATCCGTTGGCAGTATGGCCGCAGGCGGTTCACCGGACGCGAAGAGACACTCGGGATTATGGGGAGACACGAACAACAAATGGAGACGCTCGCCTCGATCAGCCGGCTGTTGGCGGCGGGATCGGGGCAGAGGCAGCTGTTGTCCACAGTCCTGGATGAACTCGAACGCAAGTTGGACGTGCGCCGCGGGACGATCCTGTTGTTGACGCCCAACGGGCGCGAGTTGGTCGTCGCGGCCGCCCAGTCGGTCGAGTCGGCCCAGGCGGCCGAAGGCCGCTACCTGCTGGGCGAAGGGATTGTCGGCCAAGTTGTCCAGACCGGGCAGCCCGCCTTGATTCCGCGCGTGGCTGACGAACCGCGGTTCATGAATCGGATCCACCGCCGCGCCGAGCAGGACGCGCAGGGCGTCGGGTTCGTCTGCGTCCCGATCGTCATCGAATCCGAGGTCGTGGGCACCCTGTCGGTCGACGTCCCGCTGCAAGAAAACCTGAACCTCGAACAGCAGGGCCAGTTCCTGGGCATCGTCGCCAGTATGATCGCGTACGATGTCCGAGCGCGGCGTTCCGAAGACCTGCATCGGCAGACGTGGGAAGCGGAAAACCTGCGGCTGCGGCATGCGCTGGAAGAAAAATTCCGCCCCGAGAACATCATCGGCAACTCGCCGGCCATGCGGGATGTGTACGTCAAGATCCGCCAGGTCGCTGCCTCGGATACGACCGCGCTGATCCGCGGCGAATCCGGGACAGGCAAGGAATTGGTGGCCTCCGCCGTGCATTACAGCAGTCCGCGGGCGGCCAAGCCGTTTGTCCGTGTCAATTGCGCGGCGCTCAGCGAGAACCTGCTGGAAAGCGAATTGTTCGGCCACGAGAAAGGCGCGTTCACCGGCGCTTCGGGGACGCGCACGGGCCGTATCGAGGAGGCCGAAGGCGGGACCTTGTTCCTGGACGAGATCGGCGACTTCTCGCCCGCCGTGCAGGTCAAACTGCTGCGGTTCCTGCAGGAACGCGAATACGAACGCGTGGGCAGCAACCGGACCACGCGCGCCGACGTGCGGGTGATCGCCGCCACAAACAAGGACCTGGAAGCGGCGGTCAAGCAGAACGAGTTCCGCCTGGACCTGTACTACCGCATCAACGTCTTCCCGATTCTCCTGCCTCCCCTGCGAGAACGCCGCAGCGATATCCTGTTGCTGGCCGATCATTTCGTCGCCCAGTACGCGCGGAAACTGGGCAAGGAAATCCGGCGGATCAGCACACCGGCCATCAACATGCTGTTCGCCTATCATTGGCCGGGGAACGTCCGCGAACTGGAGAACTGCGTCGAATACGCGATGCTGTTGTCCAGCGACGGCGCGATTCACGGCCATCATCTTCCGCCGACGCTCCAGATGCCGAACGCGTCGGACGCCGCGCCGGCGGCGTCCCTGACCGCCCAGGTCCAGGTGCTGGAACGGGACCTGATCATGGACGCGCTCAAGAGCAGCGGCGGCAACCTCGCCGCCGCCGCACGACTGCTGGGCATCACCTCGCGCATGATCCGCTACAAGATCAAGAAGCTGGGGATCGACTACCAGCAATTCTTCGGCGAACCGGCAGCGCTGTGAGCCGCGGCACGGAGAGCCCCGCGTCGCCACGAGTCGCACGCGAGCCGGCGGACTTGCCCGCACCACGGACAGGTGGTCATTTCCCCAGGATCCGCTGCAGCGCGTCCGCGGCGGCCTTTCTCACAAACGGGTCGCTGTCCTTCAGCAGGGGGCGCAACAGCGATTCCGAGCCTGCGGCCTCCGTGCCCAGCTCACCGACGGCTTCGGCGGCCTCCGAGACGGCCATGAAATCCCGCGAGTTGGCCAAGGCGTCATGCAAGACGGGAAACGCCTCCGGCGAACGGGCGATCCGCCACAAGGCACGGGCGATGCAAACCCGGGTATAGAAGTCGTCGGCCTCGCGCAATCGAGCTGTCAGAGCAGGTATCGCCGCCGCTGCTGCAGGACCGATTTTGCCCAGGGCTTCGGCGGACGTGGTGACGACGTAGCGTGTGTCGTTGGTCAAGCAGGCCATCAGTTCGGGAACGGCTGGCCGAGCGGCCGGTCCGAACTCGGCCAAGGCGTCGGCGGCCCACATCTGGGTGGTCCACTCCGTCGAGCCGGCGAGTTCGGAGCGGAGGACCCGCACGGCGTCGTCGGCCTGCCCCGACACCGACCAATAGGCTTCGGCGGCGGCGATGCGGGCCGCTGGATCCGGATCGCGCAGGCCCTGGTGCAGCGTGTCCGCGGCGGCCGACGCTTTGCGTCCCATACCGGTCAAGCCCAAGGCCGCGAAACGCCGCAGCTGGGCATCTGGGCCAGCCAGCTTGCCGATCAACACGGGCACGCTGAGG
>CAIYOB010000012.1 GCA_903927685.1 uncultured Planctomycetaceae bacterium | reverse complement strand
GCGACTTCCGGACGCCCGTGCCGGCTCCAGTAGGCCATTGTGCACGCCTCTTCCGACACCTGCCCACCCCCTCGGGCCAATACAATCAACCTGCCGGTGTCGAAACGGGTGGCACGTGACCCCAACTGAGCCCAGCCGCGACATACTTGGTGATCACAGAAGGGGAATTCTAGCAAAAGCGCCAACTCACGCAAGCCTGTTAAACCCCGTCCTGTTTTCTGTTTTTTCCGGCAGCGTGCCGGCGTACAATTCCGGGCGTAGGCTTCGTGGACGGGGGAAGATCGGGAAACGGGGCTTGGCTGCCAGGCGAAAGCCGGCTCGAAGGGTGAACGGACATGGCGAAGCGCCGACGGATCCCAGAACGCGTGGTGGTCGCGGCGACCGTTCGCTGTGGAAAGGGGAGGCACCGGGTGGAGTTGGAGGCCACGGCCTGGGGGCAAGTAACGGCTTTCAATCCCTGCGATCTGCTGCCTCCCGCCGCTCGGCAGCTCTCGAACAGTAGCTGTGCGCCATTGGTCGCCGAACAGGTTGTCGCCGTCGAAGCCTGCCTGCAGACCATTTGGCACAGCCAGACGCTAGCCGTGCCGTCGCCCATCCTGCCGTTACCGGCCTGGGACAAGCTCGCTGCGTTCATCAACGCGGTCCGGGAGCAGAAGGAGCTGTTGGCCGAGCAACTGTTGGAGCCGGCTGGCGGTGACGAGCCCGAGGCCGATGCGCGGCGGTGGGCTCGATTCGTGTTGGCAGAACGTGCTCCGCAAGCGGCTCACGAGCTGCTCGCCGACTGCCGGAATTGGTCGCCGTCGCTGCAACTGGCGGCCCTGTGCGGAGCCGAATGGGGCGACGATTCATCGGCCCTGCTGCTGCTGGAACACGGGGTTCAGAACCCGCGGATCCTCCCGCTGTTTCGCGCGCGATTAGCCCACAGGCTGGGACAAGTCGGCGACGAGCAGCACGCCGCGGTGCTGGTGGATGCGGTGTGCAGCGACCAAGCCCGGCTGCAGACCGCCGCTCAGAAAGCCTTGGATCGGCTGTGTGAACGGTTCTGCGTGGGGCGTCAGGCTGGCGAGCGGCAACACCTGGCACCGTTCCGGTTGGCCCTGAAACGCGCCTACGAGCACTTTCAGGGCGGCGAGCAGCGAATCACGGTTTGGCTCGCCGACTGGGCGCGGCCGCATGCGGAATGGTTGGCGGACGCGGTGATCGCGGGCGATCCGCCGAGCCGAGCCTTTGCCGCGATGTTATTGGAGCAACTGGCCGACGTGCGTGCGGCCCCGGCCTTGGCGCGGGCAGCCTGCGATCCGCATCCGGAGGTCGCCCAGGCGGCGACCCGCGGACTGGTGGTACTGGGACCGGCGCTGGTCCAGGCTGGGGAAGCCTCGCTGCCGTCGCTGACGGACGCGCTGCGCAGTCCCACCGAGCCGCCGACGCTGTTCGCCCTGGACGCCCTCCGCAAGATCGGCAGTCCGCGGGCGGTGGATGCCGTGTTGAACGTGTTGCAGGCGGCCGGAGCATCGGCCGTGCGGCTCGCGGCGCTCTCGACCTTGGAGCGGGTGGGGGACCAGCGGGCGGTCGAACCGCTGTTGCAGGAACTCGCCGCCGACGGCGACCCATCTCGAGCCGCGGCCCGGGCGCTGGCCGCGGTCCTGGATCGCCTGACCATCGACTCGTCGTCGTTGCCCTTGCTGCGGCGGACGCTGCTGAGCGGCCACCCGCAGCTGGCCAGCGCCGCCCTGCGGAGGCTGACCGAACCCGGCCTGCCGGACGCTGTGACGGTCGTGACGGGTGCGCTGCCGGGCTTGAACGACAGTCTCCAGGTTCAAGCCTTGATGGCGTTGCGGGAACTGGATCATTCCCAGGCTCTGGGCCCGATCCTCGAGATGTTGGGGCATCCCACGGACGCGCTGGAAGCGAGTGTCCGGGACCACGCCGAACTGACGGCCGCCAGCCTGCTCAAGCGGTTGACCGGCGTGTCCGGGGCGGGGCTGGTGGTGCTGGTCAAGGCATTGGAGTGCCCCAGCGTGCCGGTGGCCCGCGCAGCGGCCCGGGTTCTGGCGACGTGCTCAGATGCCCGCCTTGCGGCCCCGTTGGCCAAAGCCTGCCTGCGGGGTGACGGGCCGCTGGCCCTGGCCGCCGGCGAGGGCCTCAAACGACTGGCCGGGGCCGAGCACCTGGCCTGGCTGGCCCGACTGCTTTGGCACGGCGACAATTGTATGGCGCGGGGCGCCGAAACGGCGCTAGTCGCCGTCGGCTCGCGGGCCGTCGAGCCGCTGCTGCCGGCGGTGAATTGGCCCTTTCAGCGCGCCCGGCTTGCCGCCGTGCGGGCTTTAGGGAGAATTGGAGACGCCCGGGCGATCCCCGTGCTGCACGCCGCGTCCCGGGATCCGGATCTGCGGGTGCGCGAGACAGCGGTGGCGGCGTTGAGTGCGATTCATGCCCCGCGGGCTTGACGCCCCGCCTGAATCGCCCCGGATCCTCCCGCGGGGGGACGGACTTTTTCCAGACAGCAGGAAAACCAAGATGGCAGGCACATTGGCCGCGGGAGCGGAAGAACTGCTGATCGCGTTGCAGACGCCGGCGCCGCGCGGCTTTGTCGGCATCCCCACGCTGCTGTGGGGGCAGCCGGGCGAAGGCAAGACGACGTTTGTCGAGTCCTTTTCCCGCGACGACTTTCCCGTGATCAGCTTGATCGCGTCGATTCACGATCCGACGGATTTTTCCGGCCTGCCCATCCACGAGGAAGGCCGCGTCCGGTTCGTCCCGCCGGAATGGGCCTTGGAGTTTGAGGCCACGGGGGCCGGCATCCTGTTGCTGGACGAACTGACGACCGCGCCGCCATCCGTCCAGGCGGCGCTGCTCCGCGTCGTCCTGGAACGTAAAGTCGGCACCAAAAGCTTGCCCAAGGGCGTCCGAATCGCTGCCGCCGCCAATCCTCCTGACGCCGTCGTCGGGGGCTGGGACCTGTCGCCACCGTTGGCCAATCGCTTCGTCCATTTGAAGTGGCATCTGTCCGGCATCGCCTTTGCCAACGCGCTGCAGGAGGGGTTTGCTCAAGCCGCCTTGCCGGCCATCGACCCGGACGTCCACAGGGAAAGCGTCGGCTACTGGCGGCTGCTTACCGCGGCCTTCCTGCGCCGCGACCCCAGCCTGGTGCATACGCACCCGGCGGAGGGTGAATATGCGTTCGCGTCGCCGCGGACATGGGATTACGCCGTTCATTTAATGGCATCCTGCGACGTGCTCGGCCAGTCCGCGCGCCCGGGCGCCCAGGGCAGCACGGCGTTCTACAACTTGCTGGAAGGCAGCGTGGGGAGCGGGGCCGCCAAGGCGCTGATCGGTTTCCTCAAAGATCTGCGGCTGCCGGACCCCGACAAGGTCCTGGATGGCCACGAGCAGGTCAATGTCGCCAAGTTGAACGACGACGAACTGTACATCCTCTTCTGCTCGCTCTCCGGCTGCCTGAACCGGCGGCGACCGGACAAGCGGGGCGGTTTTCTGAACGCCACGCTGACCATGCTGACGCTGGTGGACCAGGTGAACAGCCTGTCGCGGGTGGACGCCGTCTTCGCACCGGTCCGCCAGATGGCCCGCGGCCAACTGCTGCAGAAAGCGGCACTCGCTGCGCAGCAGCAGCGGCGGGTCAAAGAGTTTCAGCAGCTGACGGCAAAGGTGTTTGAGAACACGCCGCTGGCCGAGTACGTGAGCATGCTGGGAGACATGCATGACCAGTGAGCCGCGGCAGCCGATTGTGCCGCCGCCCGATCCCGCGGCGGGGCCGGAGACAGGGGGCGGTGCCGCGCCGGATCCCGCGGTCCGCGCGCAGGCCGAGCAGGCGTTGCGGATGGCCCGGGCGTATGCGGCGGAAAAGCTCCCCTGGTTCGCCCCGGCTCTGTTCGCCGCCCGCCTAGTGCTGAGCGAAGACTACCCCGGGCTGGCGGCGATCGACGGCGGCATGCGAGCTTATTTTAATCCGGCCAATGTCGTCGACCTGGCCCGGCACGGTGACCCGCACCGTGCACTGCGGGAATTGGCTTGGGTCTGGGTTCACGAAATCTCCCACCTGTTGCGGGACCATCGCGATCGCGCGTGCGAACGCAATGCCGAGGCGGTTCGCTGGAACGTCGCCGCCGACCTGGAGATCAATGACGCCGCATGGCCCGACCTCGAGCCGCCCCGCCGCTGGCCGCCTCTGCTGCCCTCCGCGTTCCAGCTGCCGGCGGGAAAACTGGCCGAATTCTACTACCAGCACCTACCCGCCGACCTGGACGTGGTGGCCGGTGCAAGTCACGCCATCTGGGACGAGGGCAGCGGGATCCACGGCCACGGGCGGCCTTGGGAGCTGGATCCCTTGACGGACCGGGCCCCGGCGGTCTCGCCGCTGGAGCAGAAGAGTATCCGCCAGGGCGTGGCCGCGGCGATGGAAGAGCACGCGCGGCGGGGCGACCTGCCAGGTGGCTGGAGCCGCTGGGCGGAACAGACCCTCCGGCCGCACGTGAACTGGCGGGACCAGTTGCGGCGGCGCGTGCGGGGCGCGATCGTGTTGGGCGTCGGCGGACGGCTGGACTACGGCTACCAGCGGCCTCATCGCCGCGGCGCGGCCTACGCGCCGCTGTTGCGTCCCAGTCTGCAAGGCGACATCTCGGCGCGCGTCGCCTGTGTCGTCGATACCTCGGGTTCGATTTCGCCGCGAGCTCTGTCGGCATGCCTGGCCGAGGTCCGCGGGGTGCTGGAGGCGATGCGCACGCCGATCACCGTGATCCCCTGCGACGCGGTGGCCTACGAGCCGATCCGGATCTTCACGCAGTCCGACTTTCTGAACCTGGAGCTCACGGGAGGAGGCGGGACGGATATGGTCGCGGGCATTGAGGCGGCCCTGGATCTCAAGCCTCGTCCCGATGCGATCGTCGTCCTGACGGACGGCTGGACGCCCTATCCGGCCCACCGCTACGCGACGCCGGTGGTATTTGGTATCCTGGTGCCCGCCGGCTCGAGATACATCCACACGCCACCGATTCCGCCTTGGAAGCCCGGGGATCTGGTCATCATCCCCCTCGCCTGACGGAGGCGGTGACTAAAGGGCCCTGGCGGCCCGCCGGCGGCGACCGTTGCCTGCTGTTTTTCAGGAGTTTTGCCCGTGTACCATTTTGCCGACCGCTTGATCGCCGCGATCCGCCGCTGCCGCAACCCCGTGCTCGTGGGCCTGGACCCGCGGGCGGACAGCTTGCCTCAGGGCCTGAAAGCCGCCCGGTCGGACGACCTGCAGGCCGTCGCCGACGCCTATCGCACGTTCTGCTGCGGCGTGATCGACGTGGTCGGTTCACTGGTCCCGATCGTCAAGCCGCAAGCCGCCTTCTTCGAAGAACTGGGACCCGCCGGCATGCTGGCTTTGGCCGACGTCATCCGCCACGCCCACGCCCGCGGACTGTTGGTGCTGTTGGACGGCAAGCGGAACGACATCGGCACGACGGCCACGGCCTATGCCCAAGGCTACCTGGGCGCCCCGCCGGCCAGTCCCTGGGGCGCGGACGCCTTGACGGTCAGTCCGTACTTGGGCGACGACAGCCTCGCTCCGTTTGTCGACGTGGCCCGGCAGCGTGGCGCCGGCGTGTTCGTGCTGGTCAAGACGTCGAATCCGGGCGGCAAGCTGTTTCAGGATCTGTGCGCTGACGGCCGGCCCCTGTACCAGCACGTCGCCGCCCTGGTCGAGAGCCTGGCGAGCCAGACTCGAGGCGACGGCGGCTACGGCGCCGTGGGTGCGGTGACCGGCGCGACGTACCCGCAGCAGTTGTCCGAGTTGCGCGGCCTGATGCCGCACAGCTGGTTTCTCGTGCCCGGCTACGGCGCCCAAGGCGGCACGGCCCGCGACGTCGCGGGAGCCTTTGATTCCCAAGGGCTGGGCGCCATCGTCAACAGCTCGCGGGCGATCATCTTCGCCCACGCGAGAAAAGAGTACCGCGAGCGATTCGGCGACGCACGCTGGCAAGAGGCCGTCGAGGCCGCGACTCGCGACATGATCGCCGAGCTGGGCAGCGAAACACCCGCTGGCCGGCTGAACTAACCCCTCTCCCTTTCCCTGGAGCAATTCCATGACCGCGTCCGAGATCAAGCATTTTCTGGAAATTCCTTACGACAAGCTGGAGGAACTGAACCTCGAGGCCAAAGGCAAAGTCGCCAACCGGACCCCGGCGATTGAGCTGCAGGAACACTACACGCGCTACCTGGGCGACGAGAAACGGCTGAAAGCGGTGACCGTGTGCTTCTCGGATCTGGAAGGCCGCTTTCACATGCTGGACTACGACAAGCGGTTCCTGCTCAAGTCGTTCGACAACCTGACCTTCGACGGTTCGTCCATTCGCGGCTTCTCGCAGGTCCGCGAGTCCGATTTGCGTCTGGAAGTTGATTGGGGCAGTTTCCGCTGGTTGCCTTCCGACGTCTTCGGGCCCGGCAAGGTGCTCGTGTTCGGCCTGATCAAAGACCGCGACGGAGCCGCCTATCCGGCCGACATGCGTGGCCAGTTGAAAGTCCTGACCGATGAACTGCAAGCCCGGGACGGCATGGTGGCCAACGTGTCTGTCGAGTGCGAAGGATTCGTATTTGAGGGCCTGAACGCCGAGCAGAATTACTTGGCCTCCGAAGGTTTTCAACTGGTGTCCAGCGGCGGGTACTTCAATTCGCTGCCCAAGGACGACCTGAAGCTGTTCATCGACGCACTGGCTGAGGCCCAGCGGGCTTTGGGCTTTGAAAACGAAAAGGACCATCCGGAAGTTGCGCCTTCGCAGTTCGAGCTGAATTACCGCTACTGCGATGCCCTGCTGGCGGCGGACCAACTGCAGTTGTACAAGCTGACAGCACGGCAGGTGGCCGCCAACATGGGCCTGACGGCCAGCTTTCTACCCAAGCCGATCGCGGGCATCAACGGCAGCGGCATGCACTGCAACATGTCCCTGGCCCAGGACGGCAAGAACCTGTTCCATGCCGCCAACGGCGAAGACGGCATGTCTCCGCTGGCGTGGAGCTTCATCGATCGCCTGCTGCACAATGCCAACGATATCTGCCTGATCCTGAATTCCAGCGTCAATGCGTACCGGCGATTGGACCCCCACTTCGAAGCGCCGAACCAGATCAAAGCGTCGGCCGTCGACCGGACGTCGATGGTCCGCATCCCGCTGGGCAACGAGCATACGGCTCGGATCGAAATGCGGGCCGTCGCGCCGGACTCGAATCCCTACCTGTCGTTCTATGCCCTCTTGTGGACCGGCCTCAAGGGACCGCTGACGGAAGAGCTGACCTCCGAGCAGCGCAAGACGCGGGCCAGCTTCCTGCCGAGCAATATCTACGAGGCGATCGAGGCGTTCCAGTCCAGCCATTTCGTGACGCAAATGCTGGGTCCGCGGACCCAGGAGCGGTACGTCGAGCGGAAACTGGCCGCCGCCCATCGGTCGCCGCGGGAATTGGGCAATATCGTCAAGACGGCCGAAGTCCGCTTCCACCACGAGGTGACCAACCAGTCCCTGTGGAGCCAGTTCTAGCGGAACAAGTCGCGGTGATTCAACTGGCTGACCTGTTCGTTCAGCGTCCAGAAGTCGTACAGGATTCCCAGCCCGAACAGGCCGCCGCTCAGCAGGTACAGGATCCCCGTGACGATCTTGCCCAGATAGAAGCGGTGCAGGCCCAGCAGGCCCAGGAAGGTCAGCAGGAGCCAAGCCACCGTGTAATCCGTCCGGCCGGCCTGGTATCGCAGGTCGGCCTGACGGTCCAGGCCGGGAATCAGGAACAAGTCGATTAGCCAGCCGATGCCGAGCAGGCCCAGGGTGAAGAACCACAGCGTGCCCGTCAACGGTTTGCCGTAGTAGAACCGGTGCGCTCCGGTGAAGCCGAAGATCCAGAGGAGATAACCGACGGATTTCCGGTGCGTGTCGTTGGTCTGGTTCATCGCGGTGGCCTCGGCAAGGGACGGATGGGCCGTTTGTCCGGTATTCGTCCGCCAGCGGACGATCTTGCCCTTCCAAGATAGCCCCTTGTCGAAACCGCCGGAATGGGGCAAGATTCGCGGCACAGGCTACCAGCTGTCAGTTCAAGTTTGCGGTCAACCAAGGATACGGGAACATGGATCTTGCCATTTTGGGAACGGGACGGGTCGGCGGTGCGTTGGGGCCGCGGTGGGCAGCCAAGGGCCATCGCGTGGTGTACGGCGTGCGGGACAGCAGCAGCGCGGAAGTCCAAAGCGTCCTGCAGAAGTCGGGAACCAACGCAGCGGCGACGGGCGTCCGCGAGGCGGCGGCTGCGGCGCCGGTGATCCTGCTGGCCATCCCCTGGAATGCCACCCGCGAAGTCATCGCATCGCTCGGCCCGTTGGAGGGCAAGATCTTGCTGGACTGTATCAACCCCATCAAGGCGGACTTTTCCGGGCTGGCGCTGGGCGAAGCGCCGTCGGCGGCCGAACAGATCGCCGCCTGGGCGCCGGGGGCGAGCGTCGTCAAAGCGTTCAACACGGTCAGCGACGCGACCATGGTCAACCCGGCCTACGGGGGCCAGCAGGCGACCATGTTCTATTGTGGCGACGACGAAGCGGCTAAAGCCACCGTTCGCCAACTGACCGTCGATGTGGACATGGAGCCGGTCGACGCCGGTCCGCTGCGAAACGCTCGCTACCTGGAAGCGATGTCGATGCTGTACATCCACTTGGCGATCTTCGGCGGCTGGGGCGGCGAATGCGCGTTCAAAATGATGAAGCGGTGACCCTCGGATCTGGCTGGATCCGGGGGCAAAGCCACTCTTGGTCGGACAAGAGACCAAGGCGGACTCGCGGAACCGATTCGACGACGGACAATCCCCCAATTTCCTGCCAGAAATGCAAATCCCCTGTTGTCAGGCGGTTGAGCCGGACCCTAGAATCAATCAATGCGCGGTACTCTGTCCCTACCTCACTGCCATATTCTTGGCAATCCGGGGTGGGACGACTTGGCGGTTTGTGGCTCGCCGGGCGCATTCACGTGATCCTGCGCGGCTGGCGAGTGCCTTGTGGCGGCGGTCTTTTTTTGTCCTTTCTTAAGGAGCGTGTCATGTGCTTGTCTCGGAAAAAGGGGTTCACCCTGGTCGAATTGTTGGTGGTGATTGCCATCATCGGAATCCTGGTCGCACTCCTGCTGCCAGCCATCCAAGCGGCCCGCGAAGCGGCCCGCCGAACGCAGTGTATCAACAATTTGAAGCAGTGCGGGGTCGCGCTGCAGAACTATCATGACATCAACAAGTTCTTCCCGGCCGGTAACGTCACCGTGGGCAACTGCTGCGGCACCAAGAGCAATTCCAACTGGTGCATTTCGATCTTGCCGTTCATCGAACAGTCGGCGCTGTTTGACAAGTTCGACTGGAAGCTGTTCCTCGAGGATCAGCCGAATCCGAACCCCGTCAACGGCGAACCCTGCCCGGTCCAGGAGATCGTCGCCAGCTTCAACTGTCCGTCGGACATCAACGCGCTGAAACTGGAAAATCCCGGCAGCGGCGCCCTGGTGAATAAGGCTTACCGGCACTCCTCGTACCGCGGTGTCACCGGAATCGGCCGCAACGACGGCTATTTCGACTGCAATCAGTGGCAGACCCAGGGATTGAACGAGAAGGAAAAAGGCATTCTTCACACCGTGGGCAGTGCCGGCTTGACCTACGAGAACATGGGCAGCGTCCTGGACGGTACTTCGAATACGCTGGCGGTGGGCGAATATATGACCACGACCACCACCAACCGTGGCACGTTCTGGGCCTACCCTTACACCTGTTACTCCCTGGGCAGCATCCAGTACGAGTCGCGGCTGTACATCCCGGATTACAACTTGTGC
>CAIYOB010000011.1 GCA_903927685.1 uncultured Planctomycetaceae bacterium | reverse complement strand
CCCAGACCGCATACAAAGCGCGGTAGTCGCCGTCGATCAACTGTTGCCGAACCTGGGTCAGCAGATTGAGCAGACCATCCGCCGACTCGAAGGCGGCCCCGTCGGACTCCTCGGACTCCTCCTCCCTTTCGCTGCTCAGAAACCTCGCGCTGATTCAAGGTCACCGAAATCGTCCTCGCGTTCCCTGCGGAGCCACTCGGGGTAGTGACCGTCCGCCTCGTCACGAGCGGTTCCAATCCAGCCGGCAATCTCCTCCCGCGAGGCCAACGGGAAGCTCGCTTGAGTGTATCCAATCGAATCCTGGATGTCTCCAACCACGTCTTCCGTCGGGTCCAGGTAGATGTCGGACTGCTTGCGTCCCGTGCCTGAATTCAAAGGACAGCCGAAGGCGCGCAACTCCGCGATCGCCCGCTTCTGGCCAACGCCATACTGCTGCATGTAGTCCCGTACCGAGATCGAACCGTGGAGACGCAGGTGTCGAGCCAGGTCCCAGCGACGGCCGGTCTTGCCCAACTGGTTCACGGGCGGCACGCGCGGCCCGGGACACTCCGGCTCCGCTCCCCAGCCGTCGGCCGCAAAGGCGCGGCATCCGCCGCAGTGATCCTTGGCGGCACACAGACCGCAAGCCGTGGCTTGGAAGGCCCCGTTGGTGCGGAATCGGCGGTAGCGGCGGAGGATCGGCGACTGGGTCCAGAGCTGCTCGAGCGGGTCGCGAAGCAGGTTGCCGACGCAGAACCTGGGATGGACCAGTTGCGAGCAGGGGAAAGCCGAACCGTCCGGCGTCAGTGCCAGGAGGCGGTCGCCGGCGACACAACCGCGAAGGCCTTGGGCGAGGGCCTGGACCGGCGCCAGATGCCGCTGGAAGAAACTCAGCGCGCAATCCAGACGCAAAGTGATCTGCGGATGCCCGCGCAGAACTTCCGGCAGCTGGCTCTCGAACTCGCGAAGCGCCTGGACCGGCGGCTTGGCGCGGCGCCACTCCGCCACGTCGGCCGGCGGCTTGTATCGCAACAGGGTCACGTTCGTCAGCCCGGCTTGCTGGAGAAGCTCGAGCAGCTTGCCGAAGTGGGGCAGGGTCTGTTTCGACAGGATGAGATTGGCTCCGACGTGCAACCCCGCCTGCGCCGCGGCCGCGGCCGTCCGCGCCAGGACCGCCGTCTCGGTGGACGGGCTGGCCAACAGCCGATCCGCCTTCACGCCGATCTGCAGCCCCGTGAGCCCCTCGGCCAACTCAGCGAGCCGAGCTGCCGGCACATGGTGCCATCCGGTCGTCACGTGCACCACCAGTCCCTGCCGTCGGGCTTCCTTGACGATCGCCGGCAACAGGGGGAATTCCAGCGGCTCGCCGCCGCCGATCGCCAGCTCGAACACTCCCCAGTCCGCCAAGATCCCCACGAGCCGCAACGACTCGGGAAGCGTCAGTTCCCCGGAGAATTCCCGTGCGGAACGTTGCACATAGCACTCCGGACACCGGAGCGTACACTGATGCGTGACCGCCCAGTGGACCGCGACCGGCGCGGTCAAGTGCGGACCCGACGGCCAGCACATGTCCGCATGGTTCGCGGTCTCGGATCCAAGCGACTCAGGCTTGGCGGCCTGCTTCATGTCCGCTTCAGAAGCCGGAGCGAGGATCGCCAAATCCACAAGTTGGCTGAGCAGACGCTGGGCCTCGGGAAATTGATGCGCGTCATTGCGACCGCCGCAGAGCTGCCGCACCAGGGCCTCCGCGCCCTGAACGCCACGCTGTCGGAGACGGTCGAGGGCCGCAAACACCGGGTGATCGACGTCCACGGTTGTCCCCGTCTCTGTCGCAAACGCGATGCCGCCGAAGTGCTCGCGACGCAGACGCACACCCGCTGCGATGCGAAGGAGCGAGCCCACAGCACCAAACGTTGTTTTCATCCGTCACTTTCCCGGTTGACGCTG
>CAIYOB010000010.1 GCA_903927685.1 uncultured Planctomycetaceae bacterium | reverse complement strand
GTGCCGCCGCCGCAGGGCGATCCGGACTCGCCGCTGCAGGCGATGGTGTTCGACTCGCACTACGACGAGTTTCGCGGCGCGATCACCTATGTGCGGGTGATGAACGGGCGGATCCGCAAGGGGCAGAAGATCAAGTTCCTGCAAGCCGGCTTGACCTTCGAAGTGCTGGAACTGGGCCAGTTCGCTCCCCGCCGCCAGCCCTGTAACCAATTGCTGGCCGGCCAGGTGGGGTACGTGATCTGCAACATCAAGTCCCTGGAGCATGTGCACATCGGCGACACGCTGAGCACGCCCGAGCGGTCCGCCGAGCCGCTGCCGGGTTACCATCCGCCGCAGCGCATGGTCTACTGCGGCTTGTACCCCTCGGACGGGCAGGATTTCACCGAACTCCGCGAAGCATTGGAAAAGCTGTCGATCAACGATCCGAGTTTTGAGTTCCAGCCGGAAACCAGCGACGCATTGGGCTTCGGCTTCCGCTGCGGCTTTCTCGGCTTGCTGCACATGGAAATCGTCCAGCAGCGGCTCGAACAGGAATCCAATATCGACCTCGTCCAGACGGCCCCGAATGTCACCTATCAAGTGGTCCTTCGAGGCGGCGAGGTTCGGGAGATTCACCGTCCCCAGGAGGTCCCGGACGCAGGAGAAATCGAGGAGTTCCGCCAGCCCGTCGTGCGGGTCGACTTGATCGTCCCCAGCGAGGCCATCGGTCCCGTCATGAAACTGTGCCAGGAACGGCGCGGCGTGTCCCAGGGCACGGCCTATTTGTCGCCGTCGCGGGCCATGCTCAGCTACGACTTGCCGCTGGCCGAGGTGATCTACGATCTGCACGACAAGCTGAAAAGTGCGACGCGCGGCTACGGGACGATGAATTATGAGCTGTTGGGGTATTTTCCCGCCGAACTCGTCCGGCTGGACATCCTGGTCAACGGCAATCGCGTCGACGCCCTGAGCGTGATTTGCGACCGGATCGATGCGGACCGGCGCGGCCGGGCGGTGGTCAAGAAGCTGAAGAGCGAGATCGATCGCCACATGTTCGAGATCGCCATCCAGGCGGCCATCGGCTCGCGGGTCATCGCCCGCGAAACCGTCCCCGCGATGCGGAAAAACGTTACGGCCAAGTGCTACGGCGGCGACATCACCCGGAAGCGGAAGCTGTGGGCCAAGCAGCGCGAGGGCAAGAAACGGATGAAGTCGATCGGCCAGGTGGATATCCCGCAGAAAGCGTTCATGGCCGTGCTTGAAACGGGGGCCGATAAGTAAGGATCAGGCCCGGCGTCAGACGCCTCAACCCTGCGGTCAGCCCCGGAGCGGGCTTGACCCTGTTTGCCCCCCCTGCTAAAAATCCCACGTTTTAATTCCCGGCAACGAAGGCGATAAGGAGCCTCCAGCGGTGGCGTACCACAGTATCGTTTGCGTCAAACAGGTCCCGGACACGGCCAATATCACGGCCGAAGCCATGAAAGACGACGGGACCGTCAACCGTGCCGCCCTCCCGGCAATCTTCAACCCCGAGGACCTCAATGCCCTGGAAACGGCGCTGGAAATCCGCGAACGTGCCGGCGGCCAGGTCACGGTGCTGACGATGGGGCCGCCCAAGGCCGCAGATGTGCTCCGCGATTGCCTGTTCCGGGGTGCGGATCGCGCGATCCTCTTGACCGACCGCCGCGCAGCCGCCAGCGACACGCTCGCGACCAGCTATATCCTCGCCCAGGCCATCAAGACGATCGGCAGCGTGTACGGCAAGTACGACTTTGTGTTCTGCGGCCGGCAGGCCATCGACGGCGATACGGCTCAAGTCGGTCCGCAGTGCGCCGAAAAGCTGGATCTGCCGCAGATTACGTATTTGGAGCAGGTCGTCCGCCTGACCGGCGATACCGTGGTCATCAAGCGGAACGTCGGCCACGGTTGGGAGATCGTCGAGGCCCGCTTGCCGGTGCTGGTCACCGTCACGGGCACGGCCAATTTCCCGCGGCCGCCCGCCGCCAAAAAGGTGATGCTGAACAAGCGGGCTCGCGTGGAAGCCGAACTGGCGAATGAAGTCAAGCAAGCGATGCCCGACGCGACGGATGCCGTACGGAGCGCAGAAGTCGCCCGCCGCGCCGAGGACTTGCGGAGCCGCGGCCTGCTGATCGAACAGTGGGACCTGGACCGGATCGGTGCGGAGCTGGACCGCTGCGGCCTGTCCGGCTCGCCAACCAAGGTGTATCGCGTTCAGTCGATCGTGCTGACCAAGTCCGGCTACAAGGAGATTCCGCCGACCGAGGCCGGAATCCGCCAACTGATCCAGGAATTGGTCGTCGATCGGACGTTGGGCTAACCTTCGCGTAAGTAGATGGGTCCCGGTTGCTCGACATGGGCCGGGCTGGTGACACAGCAGCAAGCGGCGCGTGGGCGCCCCAGGGAAAGTGAAAGCGGATACGATGATCAGAGTCAATCGCCAGGGCGAAGTGTGGGTGTTTGCCGAACAGGAAGACGGGAAGCTGAACGAGGTCTCGCTGGAACTGTGCGGCAAGGCCCGCAAATTGGGCGACCAATTGGGCGTTCCGGTTGCCGCAGTGTTGCCGGGCTACGATGTCCGTCCCTTGTCCCGCCGCCTGATCGCCCACGGCGTCGACAAGGTCTATTCGGTCAATGACGAGAAACTCCGCCACTATCAAACGAATTCGTACTGCAAGGTGCTGGCCGAATTGGCCAAGAAGTACGAGCCGCAGATCGTGCTGTTTGGCGCGACGCACCTGGGCCGCGACTTGGCCCCGCGTGTGGCCTCTACTGTGCGAGCGGGCATGACCGCGGATTGCACCGACCTGCAGATCAAGGATGTGACCGATGCCAAAACGAAGGAGGTGCACCCCAACCTGCTCCTCCAGATCCGCCCCGCGTTCGGCGGCAATATCGTGGCGACGATCGTGAATTATGACATGTGGCCGCAAATGGCTACCGTCCGTGAAGGCGTGATGCCGATGAGCGAGCCGGACCCGAAACGGACCGGTGAAATCATCGACGAGCAGGTCAAGCTCGAAGCCAAGGACGTACCGCTGAAACTGATCGAACGCCATGTCGAAGAACGCAAGGTCAACCTGAAGGGCGCTCGCGTGATCGTGGCCGGCGGCGGCGGCGTCGGCAGCAAGGACAACTTCAAACTGATCCACGAATTGGCAGGAGCCATCGGCGGAGCCGTGGGCGCCAGCCGTGCGGCCGTCGACGGCGGGTTCATCAGCAAGGATCATCAGGTGGGGCAGACCGGGACCACCGTCCGTCCGGCACTGTACGTCGCCTGCGGGATCAGTGGCGCCGTCCAGCACCGGGCGGGGATGGAAGAATCAGCCAAGATCATCGCGATCAACTCCGATCCCAACGCCCCGATCTTCTCGGTGGCTCACTACGGCATCGTCGGCGATTTGAACAAGGTCCTTCCGCTCATGACCAAGAGCCTCCGCGAGCGGCCGCAGGCCGCCGAAGGGGAAACGGCGGGCGCATAGTCAGTTTATCGGACAGGTTGGTGGACCCCAGGTCCGTTCCACGCTACAGCAACGCGGCTCGGCCGCTTCAAGGCATTTTGGGAGATCGATTGTGGCGAACTTCTTCCTCGACAACGAAGACATTCAATTCCTGATGGAGCATATCGACTTGCGGGAATTGGCCCGCATCCAGGAGGATGATTTCCTGGATCCCGCGCCCCGCCCGGACTACGCTCCGCGGGACATCGAGGAAACGGTGGACAACTATCGCCGAGCCCTCGAAATCGTCGGTGAAGTCGCCGCCGAAACGGTCGCCCCCAACGCCGAAGACGTGGACGCCGAAGGCAACACGCTGAACGACGACGGCACCGTCACGTATCACCCCAAGGTGGCCGAAAACCTGAGGCGGCTGTCGCAGGCCGAATTGATGGGCTTTACCCTCCCGTACAAGTACGGCGGCATCAACTGCCCGAACCTGATTTATACGGTCGCGACCGAGATCATCAGCCGGGCCGACGGCTCGCTGATGAACCTGTTCGGTTTGCAGGGCATCGCCGAGACGGTCAACGCGTTTGCGAACGACGAAATTAAGGACGAAGTGCTGCCCCGTTTTGCCCGCGGCGAAGTGACCGGGGCCATGGTGCTGACCGAACCCGACGCCGGCAGCGATCTGCAGTCCGTGCGGCTCCGGGCCGACCTGGACGAAAACGGCGTCTGGCGATTGAACGGCGTCAAGCGGTTCATCACCAACGGCTGCGGCGAGATCCTCCTGACCTTGGCCCGCACAGAGCATCATATCGCGGACGGCCGCGGTCTCAGCCTGTTCATCTCGGAACGGTCGGAACACGTCAAAGTCCGCCACTTGGAAAAGAAACTGGGGATCCACGGCTCGCCGACGTGCGAGTTGGTCTACACCAACTGCCCCGCTCGCCTGGTCGGTGAACGGCAGCGCGGCTTGATCACCTACGTCCTGGCCCTGATGAATGGGGCTCGCGTCGGGATCGCCGCTCAGTCGTTGGGCATTGCCGAAGCGGCTTACCGGCTGGCCCGCGTCTATGCGCACACCCGGCACCAGTTCGGCGGCCCCATCGAAAAACTGCCCGCCGTGGCCGAATTGGTCACCGATATGAGCATCGAGATCCAGGCCGCGCGGGCCCTGACCTACGAGACGAGCCGCATCTGCGACCACGAGAATAACAACCTGCGAGTGCTGGAATTGGGCACGCGGAAGTTGGAACCGGAGGACGAAAAACGCCGCAAGAAGTTGGTCAGGGAACTCAAGCGGATCAACGGCATGATGACGCCGATGGCCAAGTACTACGCCAGCGAGATGTGCGTCCGCGTCGCCAGCAACGCCATTCAGGTTCTGGGCGGGTCCGGATACATGCGGGATTATCCCGCCGAGCGGTACCTCCGCGACTCGCGGATTACCACGATCTACGAAGGCACCAGCCAGCTGCAAGTCGTCGCCGCCTGCCGTGGTGTCGCTTCCGGCGTGTTTGAGAGCTACATCGCCGAGTTTGAGGCCAAGGAATACAGCGATCCGGTCCTGAACCAGCTGAAGCAGAAGCTGATTGACAACAAGCGGCACCTCGCCGAGGCGATTCTGTTCGTCAAGAAGCAGTCGCCGTCGTACCTGGACGTCGCCGGCCAGCGACTGGTGGATTGCGCGTTGATCGAGATCATGGGACACCTGCTGTTGGCACAAGCCGAAAAGTCCGACCGCAAGAAGTCGGTCGCTCGCCGGTTCATCGACCGGGAGATGCCCGTGCTGCGCATGAAGTGCGAGCAGATCTGCTCCGGCGACACCGCGGCCGTTTCGGAGTATCTGCAGCTGGCCGGCCCAGTGCCCACGACGCGCTGAGTCCGGCAGCCGAGGACGAAAGCACTTCCCAGGCTACGGCACCGTCAAGGCCACTGCAGCCGTCAAGGCGAGATCCTTGGGTGCCTGGGGTCGAGTGCAGCGAGCCCCCAGAAGTGCCTGCCCCCTCAACCTCGCCAAGTCATTCGGTCAGGTTTCGAGAGCAAAGCGATCGTGGTCTGCTGACGAGGAAGTCGGAAGCGATGAAGCAGGTCACCGTGACCCACGAATGACGGAGACGGCAGACAACGAGCCGCCTCTCCGTCCTCTTTCCCCAACTCTCCGAACGGGCCCTCCCACGTTCTCCGCCGGCGACTTCCGATCGTGGGCTCTGCGTCCACCGCATCGTCCAGGAAAGGTGCCACCACCCCAAGGCTCCTTGGAAGCGAGCCTTTCCACGCGTCCGCTACCGCGGAGTCTCTCGTCGTCCACCGCAATAATCTCCGTCCGCAGGCGTTTATCTGTTCAATGTCGGTAAACCCGTAAACGGATTGAGATCATGCACGATGAACTGCCTCGGGCGTGGGAGCGACTGCAAACGGCGATGTCCGCTCAACAGAGTCTTTCGGCTCTCACGATGGGAGTCTACCTGCTAATGGCGGGGGGCTTCGGCCTGTATCTGCGTTTGCTGTACCGGCGCGGCAGTGTCTCGGCCTCGGATTCCGAATCGATTACCCGGGTGTTCCCCCTGCTGACGCTGATCACGGCCGGCGTGATTGCGGTCGTGAAGTCCTCGCTGGCCCTGTCCCTGGGTTTGGTCGGCGCGCTGTCGATCGTGCGGTTCCGGTCGGCGATCAAGGAGCCGGAAGAGTTGGTCTACCTGTTCTTGTGTGTCGCCGTCGGATTGGCGCTGGGCGCCGAGTTGCCGCTGCTTGCGTTGCTGATCGTCCTGGTGACGACGTTTTTTGCCTGGGTCATACACGCTCAGAGCCGGCGCAGTTCGGGGCACAGTCTGCTGCTGACGATCACGGGCGAAACGCCGGACGGATTCGGCGAGGGCGAAGGCAGCGTCTTTTCGGCCGTGCGCGAATTGGCGGGGCCGTTTACGCTGCAGCGACTGGACTTGGAACAAGGCCGGGGGCAGATCCGAGTGATCCTGCGGCGAATGGAGCCGCAACATACGGCGCAAGTGATCGGCGAACTCAAGCAGCGTCTGCCGGACTGCAACTTCTCGTGCGTCAACGTGAACTCAACCCTGTAGGTGCGCCGAAATGGTCGTGAATCAGACGCTCGTCCGCGCCCAGCCCGCGGCAATCGAAGCGGTCGACGTCAGCTCGTCCCGAGCGGACCTGGCCAGCCGCCGGGAACTGAAGTTTCTGCTGTCCACGGCCCAACTCGAGCCCCTGCGGCGACTGCTCGAAGCGAACGGCCGGCGGCAGGTGCACAACCGCGAGGTGTCGGTGGTCCACAGCTTGTACTTTGATGACCACCGCCTGTCCGCCTGCCACGCCAACTTGAGCGGACTCGGCCAACGCCGCAAACTGCGTCTGCGCTGGTACGACCATCCCCTGCCCGGCAACGAGTGCTTCCTGGAGATCAAGTGGCGAGACAATCGGACCACGGGCAAGCACCGGCTGTTCCTGCGCGCGGGTGATCCGCTGGGGGCAATGCCGTACCAGGCACTCAGGAACCAGCTCGCTGCGGCGGTTCCGGAACGGTACTTGCCGATCCTTTGGCAGTACTCGGAACCGACGCTGCTGGTCGAGTACCAGCGCGAGCATTTTGTGGCCTTCGAACAGCCTCTGCGGGTGACGCTCGATTACGGCATCACTTACTACGACCAGACGGGCAAGCAACGGATCTGCACGTCGTTCGGCCGCCGTCACGAGGGACTGGTGGTGCTCGAAGGCAAAATGCCCGCCGGGCACGAGCAGGAGCTGCGCACGCTGCTGCATCCCTTCGCCGCTCGAGTGGGCCGTTGTTCGAAGTACGTGCACGGCTGTCGGCTGTGTGGGTTGATTCAGGACTAGGGAACGGCGAAGGAGCGCTCGAGCCACGGCGTTGGATCGGGACGGGCTAGCTGTCGTCGTGGAGTGATAAGGCACCGGTTGTCGAACGGAAGGAAGAGCTTATGCGTCGCGTCATCATTCCCTGTGTGTTGGGAGTCGCGGTAGTGGCCTTGGGCTGGTGGAATGGCACGCATTCGGAGCCGCCCCAGGCGTTTTCCGTTCCGGGAGGCGCCGGCGGACCATCGGGAGGCGCTCCGGCCGGTTTTCTGCTGCCTTCGCCGCCCGTGTTGGATGCCTTGGACTCGAACCGCGACGGCGAGTTGAGTGCGGCCGAAGTCGCCGCATCCGCCACGGCGCTGACTCGCCTGGACACCGACAGCGACGGTGAGTTGAGCGAAACCGAAATCGGCCCGGCGTTTCCTCGCGGGGGCCGAGGCCAGGGCGGCTTCGGGCCGTTCGGCGGACAGGGACCGGGAGCGTTCGGTGGCCCCGGTGGCCCGCGGTCAGGTGGATTCGGCGGCCCGGGTGGATTTGGCGGGGGCGGCGGACCAGGAGGACCTGGCGGTCCGGGCCCCGGGGGCGGAGGCTCGGTGAAACTGCTCGAACAGTTCGATGTGAACAAGGACGGAATGCTCGACCGGGACGAGCGAGCCAAAGCAAGGGCGTCGGTCAAACAGTCGCGTCCGGCAGGCGGGGGAATGTTCGGGCCTGGCCCCGGTGGCATGCGGGGCGCGAACACAGCGGCCGCGGCCGAGCGGAGCGATGCCGAAGCCGGGCAGCAACTGTCCCCGGATCAGGTCGCCCATTACCCCGCGGCAGGCTTGTACGACCCGCACGTTCTCCGCACCCTGTTCCTGGTCTTCGAGAACGAGGATTGGGAGCAGGAACTGGATGACTTTCACCGCACCGATGTCGAGGTTCCGGCGACGTTGATCGTCGACGGCAAGACCTACGAACATGTCGGGGTCCGCCTGCGCGGGAACTCGTCCCTTCACGTCCCCGCCGGCAAGAAGCGATCCTTGAACGTCAGCCTGGACATGGTCGACAAGAAGCAGCGTCTGCTCGGTTACAAGACACTGAATCTGCTGAATTCCCACACCGACCCGTCCTTCCTGCGGACGGTGCTGTACGACTGCATCGCCCGCGACTACCTGCCGGCTCCGCAGGCCAACCTGGTGCGGGTTGTGATCAACGGCGAGAGTTGGGGAGTGTACGCCAACGAGGAGCAATTCAACAAGGTTTTCTGCCAGACGTGGTTTGGTGAAAGCGGCGGAGCCCGCTGGAAAGTGCCGCCCAACTTCAGCGGAGCTGCGGCCCTGGTCTACCACGGCGACAACGCCGAGGATTACCAACGCCTGTACGAAATCAAGGCGGACGACGAACCGCGGGCCTGGCAAGATCTGATCGCGCTCTGTCGGCAGCTAGAGGAAATGCCCGACGAGCGACTGGAGGCCGAGCTGGACCGCGTGCTCAATGTGGATCGGGCCCTGTGGTTCCTGGCGGTTGACAACGTCCTGATGGACGAGGACGGCTACTTCAGCCGCGGCAGTGACTATTCGATCTACCAGGACGCCAGCTACCAACGGTTTCACGTCCTGCCTCGGGACAGCAACGAGACCTTTCGGTTTCACGGCGGCGGCCCGGGCGGCCCCGGTGGGCCCCCGGGCGGCGGCCCCGGAGGTGGTTTTGGTCCGCCGCGCGGCGGCTTTGGCCCGCCGGACGCCGGATTCGGACCGCCGGGCGGGGGCTTCGGCGAAGCACGAAGCGGCCCGGTTCTGCCCGACGATCAAGCGGACTTGATGTTCATGTTCCAAATGATGGCTGGCGGCGGCATGGGCGGGTTCGGCGAGCCCGGCGGCCCTGGAGGTCCCGGTGGCGGCGGCCCCGGAGGACCGCCGGGTGGACCGGGAGGAGGTTTCGGTGGCTCTGGCAGCGGCGCGACCCTGGAGCCGTTGAGCATGTTGCAGAGTGACGTCAGGCCATTGATTCGCCGGCTGCTGGCCAACGACCGCTGGCGAGCCCGTTATCTCGCCCACGTGCGGACCCTTGTCGACCAGTGGCTCGACTGGGGAAAACTGGGGCCGGTTTTCGAGGAGTATCGAGCCTTGATTGGCGAGGAGGTTCTGGCGGACACGCACAACCTGTCGTCGTTCGCCGACTTCTTCGATGCGGATCTCGCGGAAGCGGCAGGTGGCGGTCCGTTTGGGATTCCACCCGGCTTGAAACGGTTCGTGGACGAGCGGCGGAAGTTCCTCGTGGAACACGCGGAGCTCGCCAAGCCCCATCCGGAGATTGTGTCGGTGAGCGAGCCCGCCGAGTCCCGGGCAAACGAGCCGACTCGCATCGAGGCGGAAGTCGGCGGCCAGACGCCGGCCGAGTCGGTGTTGCTCTACTATGCGATCGGTCGCGGCGCGCCGTTCGAGACGGCGACGATGAGGGTGGACGCAGCACCATCGGGCAACCAGCCCAATACACAGCCCGGCACACAGCGGTACACGGGAGAGATTCCCGCACTCACCGCGGGCACCGACATCTTCTATTACGTCGAAGCCCGGGCCGAGGCGAGCGTGGGGACCACGGTCTTCCGTCCGGCGCGAACCGAGTTGGGAGCCCTGCATTATCGTGTCGGCGGAGCCACGGCGAGGGCGGAACTGAACTCCGCACCGCCGACGTTGGTGATCAACGAAATCATGGCGTCCAACGTGCGCACGATTCGGAGTTCCGCCGGCAAGTACGTCGATTGGATCGAGCTGGTGAACGTCGGCGAGCAGGAGTTGGATCTGTCAGGTTTGTTCCTGTCGGACGACGACGCGGTACCGCGCAAGTGGCAGTTCCCGTCCGGCACCAAGCTGGCGGCGGGCAGCCAGCTGGTCGTCTGGGCTGACGAGGAGGACAAGTCCTCATCCGGACTGCACGCGAACTTCAAGCTGTCGAAAGGCGGCGAGCGACTGTTGCTGGTCGATTCCGATCGCCGCGGCAATGCGGTGCTTGATACGGTCGAGTTCGGCGTCCAGCGAGACGACATCTCGTGGGGCCGTCTCCCCAACGGACAAGGCGTGTGGCAGCCGTTGCCGCCGACTCCGGGAACAACCAACATCGACAAGTAGGAGTCGTCACGATGATCACGAAGAGAATACAATGCCTGGTGGCGATCGTATCCCTGAGCTGGATTTCGGTTGTGGTGGCGCAGCAGGCGGCATCCCAGCCTGCGATCAATGAGTCGAGGCCGCGAAGTCGGCAAGGCGGTTTCGGCCCGCCGGTCTTGCCGCTGACGCAGATTCTGGACACGAATCAAGACGGCCGGCTGTCGCCCGCGGAAATCGCCGCGGCGCCGGCCGCTCTGAAAAAGCTCGACAAGGACAGCGACGGGAAGTTGAGTGCCGAAGAAATCGGCTGGCCGCCGCAGCGTTTCGGCGGGCCCGGCTTTCCCGGCGGCGGCTTTCCCGGAGGTCCCGGTTTCCCCGGGGACGGCTCCGCAGGCGGAAGCGGCCGCAGCCTCGCCGAACGCATTTTGGCCCGCGACGCCGATGCGGACGGCAAAGTCACGGCCGTGGAACTGCCGACGTCCATGCTCTTCCTGCTGCGTCGGCTGGACGCGAACCAGGACGGAGCATTGGACGCCCGGGAGGCAGAGCAGGTGCCCGGGGCCAGTCCGGTGAGGGAGTGACGCCTTCCGAGCCACCTAACCCTTCCGCTCGCGGGAGGGTCGGACGCACAAGTTGTTCCTGGACAGGTGCTTAGTACCGACGCCCGCCACGCCCACCGCCGCTGCGTTCTTCGCGCGGCCGAGCTTCGTTGACGGTCACGGCGCGCCCGGCGATGCGCTGCAGATTCAGACCGTCGATGGCGTTCTTGCCCTCGTCGTCGTTGGGCATCTCGACAAAGGCGAACCCTTTGGAGCGGCCCGTTTCACGGTCTTTGATGACGCTGACCGATGAAACTTGCCCAAATTGCGCAAACGCATTGCGGATATCGTCTTCGGTTGCGTTGTAGGACAAGTTTCCGACGTAAATATTCATCCCGGCGAACCTCCACAGTCTAAAAAGCACTTCGTGCGGACTCGTTGACAAAACTGGGAGGTGCAGATTCGATGTGCCAAACGGAAGGGCAGCTGGCAGGCGAACGCAGGAATCCCAGAGCCGAGCCAGATTATGCGTGTTTTTGCTTCGAAAGTCAAACGGGATCGACCTGGCACCCGTCGGCACTCAACCATTGCTGGCAAAGATCTCGGCCAGATTGTCCAATCGAGGGATCACCACGACGCCACCGGGTGTCACGGTAAAGCCGCGCTGCCGCTCGAGCGCCAAGTCCTCGCCGATGGTCATGCCGGCAGGGATCCGCACGCCTTTCTCGATGATCGCGCGCCGGATTTTCGTATGCCGGCCCACGTACACATCGTCAAATAGAATCGATTGTTGGACGTGGGCATAGCTGTTGATCCGCACCCGAGGTCCCAAGACGCTGCCGACCACCTCGCCGCCAGAGATAATACAGCCGGAGCAAACGATGCTGTCCAAGGCGTGCCCCTTGCGCCGCGGATCCTCCTCGCCGCTGAACACAAACTTGGGCGGCGGCAGGACTCGCTCGTACGTCCGAATCGGCCACTGGTCGTCGTACATATTCAATTCCGGCTCGACCGCGACCAGGTCCATGTTCGCCGCGTAGTAGGCGTCCAGCGTCCCGACGTCCCGCCAGTACGCTTTCTTGCCGTCATCCAGCCGATTGCGAAACGGAAACGCAAAGACCTGGTGCGAGTGGATGATCGCGGGAATGATGTCTTTGCCGAAATCGTGGGAACTGTCCTGCGAGTTGGCGTCTTCCAGCAACTGTTCGAACAGGAATCGCGCCTGGAACACGTAGATGCCCATCGACGCCAGGCACTGCGTCGGGGCCCCCGGGATGGTCTTGGGATCCTGAGGTTTCTCCTCGAATCCGATCACGCGGTTGCCAGTGTCGGTCTGCATCACGCCGAATTGCCGGGCCTCGTCCTTGCTGACCACCAGAGCGCCGATGGTCAGGTCCGCCCCGCACTCGCGATGGTACGCGACCATGGTCCCGTAATCCATCTGGTAGATATGATCTCCGGCCAGAATCACGATGTACTCGGGGCGTTCCTTTTCGATCGTATAGATGTTCTGGTAGACGGCGTCGGCCGTGCCCTGGTACCAATGGGAGTAGATCCGCTGCTGGGGCGGCACCACATCGATGAACTCGCCCAGCTCGCTGCAGATGAAACGCCGCCAGCCCAAGTTGATGTGCCGGTCCAGGCTCATCGACTTGAATTGGGTCAGCAACAGCATGCGGCGGAATCCGCTGTTCAGACAGTTGGAGAGGGTAAAGTCGATGATGCGATACGCACCACCGAACGGGACCGCAGGCTTGGCCCGGTCGCGAGTCAAAGGCTCCAGTCGCTCGCCTCGGCCACCCGCCAAAACCACCGCCAGTGTGTTTTTCATGGTTTCGTCTCCGGAGCGGCATACCACTGGTATTCTACCCCAGCCAACATGAAATGGGGACAGGGGCTGAAGTCGCCTCACCCCGCAGCCTGCCCGCCCCAGCGCTGCAGCCAGAGTTCCAAGACCAGCAGCGTCCACAGCCGATAGCAGTGATTCGAGCGTCCCTGTTCGTGGTCCTCGACCATCCGCCGGACCACGGCCGGCTGGAAGTACTCGCCGCTTCGGGCCGACGCGCTCAACAGCACGTCGTGCGTCAGCGGCCGCAATTCGTCGCGGAACCAGTGATCCAGCGGCACGCCGAAGCCCATCTTGCGCCGCGTCCAAATCTCCGTCGGCAAGAGTTCGCCGAACGCCCGCCGCAGGATCCGCTTGCCCTGTCCCCGGCGGTACTTCCAGGCGACCGGAAACGAGGCGGCCAGTTCGACCACGCGGACATCGAGAAACGGCTGGCGGCATTCCAGGGAGTGAGCCATCGAGGCGATGTCGACCTTGGTCATCAGGTCGCAGGGCAGATACGTGACCAAGTCGGCCAGGGAAAACGCCGTGACTGGATCGCGGGCGGACGATCGGACCAGCGCCGCCTGCAGAAATCCGGCCGGATCGCTGTCGGGCAGCGCCGCCAGGAAGTCGTCCCGGTACAGGGCGGCCCGGTTAGCCTCGTTGAAGATTCCTACCCAGTCCAGGTAGCGGCGGTGCGGCGGCGTGCGGAGCACTTCGCAGAAACGTTTGAATCGCCGCACGGTCGACTTTTGCCGCGCCGACGATGGCAGCCGCTGCCACATCTCCGCTCCGAACACGCGCCGCAGCGGCCAGCAGCGATCCAAGGCCGCCGCCATCGCCACCGCTTTGTACCGCGGGTATCCGGCGAACAGCTCGTCCCCGCCGTCGCCGCTCAAGGCGACCGTGACATGCTGCCGCGTCAACTGCGAGACGTACCACGTCGGAATCGCAGAACTGTCCGCGAACGGCTCGTCGTAGTGCCAGATCAGTTGTGGCAGCACACCGACGCCATCCGGCGTGACCTGGAACTCGTGATGCTCAGTGCCCAGATGCTCAGCCACTCGGCGGGCATAGCCCGTCTCGTCGTATTCCCGAATCGGAAAGCCGATGGAAAACGTCTTCAGCGGCCGATTGGATTTCCGCTGAGCGATCGCGACGATCAGGGACGAATCGACGCCTCCCGACAGGAACGCGCCCAGCGGCACTTCGCTTTGCAGCCGCATCGCGACGGACGACTCGAGGGTTTCGCGCAGTCGCTCGATCGCCTCGGCCTCGGACAGCCGCAACTCGACGTTGAAGTCCGGCTGCCAGTAGGGCCGCACCTGCAGCCCGTCCTCGCGGTACACCGCAAAGTGCCCGGGCGGCAGCTTTCGAATGCTGCGGAAGATCGTCCGCGGATGCGGCACGTACTGGTACGTCAGGTACTCGTCCAGCGCCGTGGGGTCGATGTCCCGCGGCGTGCCCGGAATCTCCAGCAGACTCTTCAATTCACTCGCAAAGGCCAGCCGCCCGGGCTCGTGGCGATAAACCAGCGGCTTTTTCCCCAGCCGATCGCGCCCCAGGACCAGCTGGCGCCGCCGCGCGTCCCAGATGGCGACGGCGAACATCCCGTTCAAATGCCGGAAACAGTCGGGGCCCTCGTCTTCGTACAAGTGGACGATGGTCTCGGTGTCGCTCCGCGTGGCGAACGTGTGGCCCGCGCCTTCGAGGCGGTGGCGGAGTTCCGGAAAATTGTAGACTTCGCCGTTGAAGACGATCCAGACCGTCTGGTCCTCGTTGGCCATCGGCTGATGACCGCCCGCGACGTCGATGATCGACAGGCGGCGAAAGCCCAAGGCCACGCCCGGGACGTCGCCATACGGCGGGTCCAGGCGGCAATCGCTGGCGTAGTACCCGTCATCGTCCGGCCCGCGATGCCGCAACACGTCGGCCATCCGCCGCAACAACGGCCGGTCGATCGCCAGCTGGGGTGCCGTCCAGATTGCGCCGGTAATGCCGCACACGTCAAGCTCGTCACGGCGAAGAGGGTTCGAGTTCGATGGTCGGCACTTCCGCCTCGAGGTTGTCCAACTCCTGCTGGAACTGGGTGGCCGCCGCGCCGGCGGAGCCCATCGCCAGACCGACGATCACCACGGTCAACAGAATCTGGGCCACAATGCATCCCGTCCATCCGAGCATCACCTTCTGCAGGTCCCATTCCTTGCTCTTCATCCAGCCGTAGATGAACGCGATCAGGGGGCCGATCCCACAGAAGATCAGCACGATGCACGCGACCCCCAAGCCGGTCTGCCCGCGATTGAACATCTGAATCAGCACCAGCACAAAACACACCAGCGAAGCAAGGCCCAGGACAGCCGCCAGGACGTTCAGCAGGATTGCAAGCAAAGCCATAAGAAAACCCCCAGTTTTCCGCAAGAGGAGCAAAGTGAGACGACCATGGTCGCGGCCGCGACTTCGGTCGCGCCGTGCAACGAGTCCGTATTCCCGGAACATAGGCCAGGATTTCGTGCGTTCTATCTTATCCGCTTGCACGGTTTGGGGCCAGTGCCGTTCTGAGTTGTTCTCAGCCGGTAACTTGCCCGTGAGATTGCTCTTGCGTCGAGTGGCTCGATCCACCGCATTCAGCGCTGGGGGCTCGCTGCACTCGACCCCAGGCACCCCAGCATCCCCGCTCACCGGCGCACTAGCCCAGCGGCGACACGTCGACAGCAACACTCATCCCGTGCTGGCCGCCGCCCAGGACGACGCCTTTCACCGGGCAGACGTCGCTGTAATCGCGGCCCCAGGCGACGGTGACGTGCCGCAGATCGGGCATTTGATTGTTGGTTGGATCGACGTCCAGCCAGCCGGCGCCGGGGCAGTAGACGCTCAGCCAGGCATGCGACGCATCGGCTCCGACCAGTCGGGGACTGCCCGGCGGCGGATCGGTCAGGAGGTAACCGCTGACGTAGCGGGCCGCCAGGCCCAAGGACCGCAGGCAGCCGATCTGCAGGTGGGCGAAGTCCTGGCACACACCACACCGCCGCTCGAAAACCTCACGCACCGGCGTGCTGACGCACGTCGACGCCGGTGTGTACCGGAACTCGCGGTGGATACGGCGTGTGAGGTCCAGCAACGCTTCCAACAGCGGCCGACCGGAGGTGAACGAGCCCGCGGCATATTCCCCCAGCCAGGGCTGTTGCTGGACGTGGGGCGAATCGTACAGGAACGGGGCGGCGGCGATCGTGTCGGGATCGCAGGGATGAGCAAGCCTCGCTCGAGCCTGCTCCCAGTCCAGCGTGCCGGCCGGATCGACGTAGGCCGACGAATCCAGTTCGACCTCGCTACGGGCCGTCACCGTCAACCGGGCGTGCTCGCGTTCGATCGTAAAATAGCTGACCCGGTTGCCGTAGTAATCGTCCCAGTCGGCCCGCGCGGTAGGCTCGGGCTCGATCGCGACCTGGCTGGACAAGCAGCGTTGCCGTCCGAAGCTGCGGGGGGTGAGCCGAGCCTGGTTGTGCCCCAGCGAGGCGGGCTCGCTGTAGCGGTACACGGTGGTGTGCTGGACAAGGTATTTCATGCCGCGTTCGCCGCACGATGTTCGCCCAGCGGCCGGGACGGCACGGTGTGCGTGAGGTAGGTCCGCGTGACACTGTCCGACAACTGGTACAGCTGCGTCATCAACTGGTCCAGGAACGCATCCAGGTGACTGCGGGCACCCTGGGCGTCGAGCATCGCCAACGCCTCGACGTCTGCCAGACGCAGCCGGCCTTGCATGTCCCAGACCAACCCGGTTTCCGCGTTCTCCGTGGCCCCCGGCAATTTCGTGGGCAACTCGCCCGCATGCTCGGCCAAGGCCCGCAGCTGAAACGCCACCGCGCGAGGATTCGTCTCGTCCATCAACAGCAGATCGAGTACCGGCGGCAGCTGCAACGACATCATGTAGCGATAGCGGTAGGTCATCGAGCTGTCCGCGATCTCGAGCAAGGGCTCCAGCAGCGGCGTCAATTCGCTGGTCCGGCGGACCAGCGTCGTCCGCAGCAAGTGCGCCGTATTCAGCGCCCGCTCGATCCGCCGCCCCATGTCCATGAACCGCCACCCCGGTCCCCGCGTCATGCTCTCCATGCCCAATCCGCTCAGCGCAGACAACAGACTCAGGACTTCATTCAACAGCAACAGCAGATCGCCCAGCCGGGCGTGATCCTTGCCGGTCGGAAACAGCAGGTCCAGGTCCAGGCGGGTGATGATCCGCCAGGTGTCCACCGACAGCCGGTCGCGGACCAGCGAGGCGGTCCGGTACACCGCCCGCAACGCTTCCCAGCACCCGCCGCTGCGGGACGGCTGGAACAGGAATGACAGCACCTCGGTTCGCAGTCCGTCGAGCATCTCGCCGGGTTCGTCAGGCTTCAAGTCCGGCAGGCAAACGTCGTCGCCCAGGGCCCGCATCAGCCAGGCCAGTTCCCGCAAGTTGGTCGGCTCGGGCTCGCTGGTCATCCGCGAAATACAGCTGCGAAGTTGCCGGACCAGGCCCTCAGCCCGCTCGACTTGCCGGCCGAACCAGTACAGGTTGTCGGCCACGCGACTGGGCAAATCGTTGGCACTCCGCCGCACTTCGACGGCCGAGGGACGCAGCGTCAACAGGCTGACCGGCGCGACCGGGCCATCCGACAGGATCCAGACGTCCTTGTGCGTCCGGCTGGCATGAAAGAACTCGGTCAGTCCCGACACGCGAGCCGCCGCCTGGCCCAGCCCGCCGGGCAGGATCTCGTACGCGCCGTCCGGCTTGGCCACCGCAAACGCCCTCAGCCCGGCAAACCAGGCGTGCAGGGCGCCCTTGTGCCAGACCGGCGCCGTGGCCGGGACGACGCGGGCCTGGGCCACGAATTCGGCGGGATGCCGAGCGACGGACTGCAGCAGTTCCCGACGCTGCGGCTCCGTTAATTCCGCTGTCACGACCGGCCGGCGGCTGCGCGGCGCCAACGCGGGACGAATGATCAGGTCGTCAAAATGACGCTGCACGTGATCCAAGTCGTCCGCCCGCGCACACCACCAGGTCGGTACGGACGGCAGCCGGAGTTCCTCGCCCAGCAGCGTGCGGCACAACTCCGGCAGCAGGGCCAGCAGCGCCGGCGCCTCCAGAAAGCCACTGCCCAGGGCGTTGGCCATCAGCACCTGTCCTTCCCGGACGACCTGGACCAATCCAGGAACGCCGTGCAGCGACGTGCCTTTCAGTTCCAGCGGATCGCAGTCCTCGTCGGACACCCGCCGCAGGATGGCGTCGACGGGCAGCAGGCCGCCCAGGGTCTTCAAATAGACGCGCCGCCCGCGGACGGTCAGGTCCCCGCCTTCCGCCAGGGTATAGCCCAGGTAACGGGCCAGGTAGGCGTCCTCGAAGTAGCCGGCGCCCGCCGGCCCCGGCGACAGTAGCACGACCCGCGGGTTGTCGCGGTCATGCGGCGCCAGCGAACTCAACGTCTCGCGCAACGCCAGAAAAAAAGGAGCCAGCCGCTCGACGTGCAGCCCATGAAAATGGTCCGGAAGCGTCCGCGACAGCACGACTCGGTTCTCGATCGCGAAGCCCGCGCCCGACGGCCCTTGCGTCCGATCCGCCAGCACCATCCAACCGCCGTCTGACCCGCGTGCCAACTCGCCGGCGTACAGGTGCAAGAAGATGCCCTGCGGCGGCACGATCCCGTGGCAGGGTAGCAGATAGCCCGGGTGCTGAAAGACCAGGCCCGGTGGCAGCAAGCCTTGCCGGAGAATCTCTTGCCGGCCGTACAGGTCGGTCAGCAGGCAGTTCAGGAGCCGCGCCCGTTGTTGCAGACCGGCCGCCAGCTCGAGCCACTCGCGTTTGGCCAGCAGCCACGGGATCGAGTCCAGTTCACCGTGACCGTCGCGGTCTTGCGGCGAACCGGCGATGCTGTGATTCACGCCGTTTTCCCGCAACAGCCGCCGCATCCGCTCGAAATGCCTGCTCCAGCCCTGAACGCCCAATTCCTGCAAACCGTGGACGAACTCGTGCCACGGCGGATGCAGCCCGCCGTCCGCGGCGCACATCTCGTCGCGAACGCCGGGAGGCAGGTACCCGCTCAGCAGGCTTTCCGTCGCCGTCTCGAACTGGTTGTCCATCATGCCGCCCAGCTTAACCTGCCGACCCCTCGAAACTCAAGGCCGGGTCTTCAGTCCGCCGCGGCATCGGGCCCGCGCCGCAAGTCGAGCGTCAGTGGATAATCGGGATTCCGTTCCAGCGGCGGCCGGGGACGCGGACCGCCGGTGTGGCCAATCGGAAAGAACCGGGCGACCCGGCGACTCTCCGCTTCGAGTGCATTTACCGGAAACCGTTCAAAGTTTCGACCGCCCGGATGAGCCACGTGCCAAGTGCAGCCGCCGATCGAGCGGCCTGACCAGAGATCGAAGAGGTCAAAGACCAGCGGCGCATGCACGCCAATCGTCGGGTGCAGGCACGACGGCGGCTGCCAGGCCCGATACCGCACGCCCGCGACCCATTCGCCCGGCACGCCCGTCGGGTGCAGGGGCACACGGCGGCCGTTGCAGGTCACCACGTACCGTGGATGCGTCAGGTTGCGGACCTGGACCTGCAAGCGTTCGACCGACGAGTCGACGTAGCGCGCCGTTCCCGTTCCGCTGGCTTCCTCGCCCAACACGTGCCAAGGCTCGATCGCTTGACGCAGTTCAAGTTCGATCCCGTCCAGCACCACTTGGCCGATCCGCGGAAAGCGGAACTCGAAATGCGGAGCGAACCACGTTTCGCTCACGGGCAGGCCGACTTGCTGCAGTTCCCGCAGGACCTCGCGGAAGTCCTGGAAGACAAAGTGCGGCAGCATGAAGCGGTCGTGCAGCGAAGTGCCCCAGCGGACCAACGGCTCGCGGTAGGGCTGGTTCCAGAAGCGCGCGACCAGCGCCCGCACCAGCAACTGCTGGGCCAGGCTCATCCGGGCGTGCGGCGGCATCTCAAACGCCCGGAACTCGACCAGGCCCAACCGGCCGCTGGCCGAATCGGGCGAGTACAGTTTGTCGATGCAGAACTCGGCCCGATGCGTGTTGCCGGAAACGTCCACCAGCAAGTGGCGGAAGACCCGATCGACCAGCCAGGGCGGGCATGCTTGGGTCTCGCGAATCTGGCGGAAGGCGATTTCCAGCTCGTGTAAGCTCTCGTGCCGCGCTTCGTCCACTCGCGGCGCCTGGCTGGTCGGACCGATGAACAACCCGGACAGCAGGTACGACAGCGAAGGCCGGTTGTTCCAGTAGGCCAACAGGCTGCGCAACAGATCGGGCCGCCGCAAGAACGGACTATCGGCCGGCGTGGCGCCGCCCAGCACCAGGTGATTGCCGCCGCCCGTCCCCGTGTGCCGGCCGTCCAGCATGAACTTCTCGGTGCCCAGCCGCGACTCCCGCGCATCCGCGTACAACGTCACCGTGTTCTCGACCAGTTCGTCCCAGGTGGCCGAGGGATGGATATTGACCTCGATGACCCCCGGATCAGGCGTCACCTTCAGATTCTGCAGGCGACTGTCGGACGGAGGCGGATAGCCTTCGACCCGCACGGGCAGGGCCAGGGTGGCCGCCGTGTCTTCGACCGCCGTGACCAGCTCGAGGTAATCCTCCAATCGCTCCAGGGGCGGCATGAACAGGTACAGCCGGCCGTCGCGCGGCTCGACACAGACCGCCGTCCGCACCACGTCGGCAGCCGACTGGCCGCGAGCCGGCGCTGCGGGCGACTCGGGCGAGGCCAGCGCCAACTGCGCGGCCGTCGCCGCCGCCGGCGGGGCAGGGCCGCGACTGGCGTGCTGCGCCTGGAACGTGGCTGGGCCGGCACTGACGGCTGGCGGCGCCGTCAGGGCCTGCCGAAAGTCGACGGCTTGGTGGTGCGGCAGCGCTTCCAGCGGCCAGCTCTGATTCGGATAGACCGGCAAGGGCTCACGAGGCGTCTGCGGGTCGGCCTCGTAGATTTGCGGCGTGTCTTCCGGGGCGCCCCAGGGAATGGAATCCAGCGGCAGCCGGAATCCCAGCGGCGAGTCGCCGGGAATCAGGAACAGGCGTTCGCGGCGCAGGAACCAGCGTCCGCTCTCCCAATGCGCCCCGCCGGAGCCCGCGCGAGGCCGGATCGGCAGCGCATAACCGACGACACGTTGCAGCCCAGTCTCGAAGATTCTCGCCAGCCTCGCCCGTTCCTCGGCGTCGTCCAGTCGCGATTCCAGCGGATCGACATTCACCGGCAGCCGCCGCTCTCGCCACAGATAATACCAGGCGTCTTCATAAGCCGGCAGAATGAACTCGCGGCCCACGCCCAACCGCTCCGCCAATCGGCGGACAAACGTCTCCGCTTCCGCAGCTCCAAAGCCATCGTCCCGATCATCGTCGGCGATCAGGTCCGGCTGGCGCCAAATCGGCTGCCCGTCCTTGCGCCAATAGCAGCCCAGTGCCCACCGCGGCAACGACTCGCCGGGATACCACTTGCCCTGGCCGAAATGCAGCAGCGGCCCCCGGGCAAACCGTCGAGCCAGGCGGCGGAACAGAGCGCCCGCCAGTTTCCGCTTGCTCGCGCCCAACGCGGCCACATTCCACTCGGCACCGTCCATGTCGTCGATCGACACGAAGGTCGGCTCGCCGCCCATGGTCAACCGCACGTCACTGCGCTGCAAGACCTCGTCCACCCGGCGGCCCAGGGCGTTGACTTCCGCCCACTGGTCGTCCGTGTAGGGCTTGGTGACCCGCGGGTCTTCGTGAATCCGGCGGACGGACATCTCGTAGTCAAATGTCGACTCGCAGGGGTCCACGCCTCCGGTCACCGGGGCGGCCGAGGTCGGGTCGGGGGTCGCCGCCAGCGGCAGGTGGCCTTCGCCTGTCAACAAACCCGAGGTGGGATCGAGTCCCACCCAGCCGGCGCCGGGCAGGTATACCTCGGTCCAAGCATGGAGGTCGGTGAAGTCGTGGTCGGTCCCGGCCGGCCCCTCCAGCGGCTTGACGTCGGGGCGCAACTGGATCAGATAACCCGACACAAAACGGGCCGCCAGGCCCAGATTCCGCAAGAGCTGGACGAGCAGCCAGGCGGAATCCCGGCACGACCCGCTGCCCAACTCGAGCGTCTGTTCGCAGGTCTGGACCCCGGGTTCCAGGCGGATGATGTAGCGCACCGCCTCGTGCACATACCGATTCAGATCGACCAGAAAGTCGACGGTGCCCGACACGCGCCGCGGGATGCCGTGAACGAACGCCTGCAGCCGTGGACCGACCGGCAGGGTCTTCAAGTACGGCCGCAGTTCTTCGCCCAGCCAATCCGCATAGCCGAATGGGTACTGAACCGCGTCGCTCTCCAGGAAGAAGTCGAACGGGTTGATCGTCGTCAGTTCGGCCACTACGTCCACTTGCAGCTCAAAGAGCTGCGTCGGCCTGGGGAAGACCAGGCGGGCCAGGAAGTTGCCGTGCGGATCCTGCTGCCAGTTGAGGAAATGCTCCTTCGGCAGGACCTTCAGCGAATAGGCCGTCACCGGCGTGCGGCAGTGCGGCGCGGGCCGCAGGCGGACAATCTGCGGCGACAGCGTCACGGGGCGATCGTAGCGATAGGCGGTCCGGTGATGAAGAGCGACACGGATGCTCATAACAGTTTACTGGGGTGGATTCGGCGGCAAGCCGCCGTAGGGGAAAGGAAGGAGACTCAGGCCGTGGACTGCCGCTGGGCGGCGCCGTCCTTGGATGGCGCTCGCTCCGCTACCGGCTGCAGGGCAAAGAAGGTCTCAAAAATGGCCGCTCCGACCGCGTTCAACTTGACCTGGAACGCGTCGATGAACTCGTGCAGTCCGCCACCGATGATCTCGCGGATCGAGGCGTAGTCCAGCTCGGCCCGCAACCGGCCCAGCCGCTGCTCGGCCGGCGAACGCAGGGTGGTCGGGCCGCCCCCCGTGATCGCCGCCAGCGACTGTTCAGCACGGATCAAGCAGAAATGCATCGAACGGGGAAAATCGCGGTCCAGGATCAGGAACTCGGCGACTTCCTCGGGCGTAATCCGGCCGTGTCGTTTGCGGTACATTTCCAGGGCGCTCGCGCTTTTCAGCAGGGCCGTCCATTGGGTGATATCCAGCGGCGTTCCAACGTCGCCAAGAGTCGGCAATAGAAGATAATACTTCACATCCAGGATTCGCGAAGTTTTTTCCGCCCGTTCGATCAGACGCCCCAGACGCCGGAAATGCCAGGCTTCGCCGCGCGACATCGTCGATTCGGCCAGGCCTTCCAGCATCGCGCCGTGACTTTTCACCTGGCCGTAGAACTCAAATGGCGAATCAACCGCCGTGGTGTTCTTCGCCGCCTCGCGCACCATCAAATAGAATTTGTTCAACTCCTCCCACATTTCCGAGCTGATGATGTCCCGGACCGTGCGGGCATTCTCCCGGGCCGCCCGCAGACAGGCGAGGATCGAGTTCGGGTTCTCCTCGTCCAGCGTGAGGAATTGCACGACGGCCTCGCGCGAGGCGACGGGATACCGCTGATAAAACACCTGCTCGTCGCCGGTCGTGTAGATCAGCGGCGCCCACTGCTCCAATTCCGGCCCCAACTCGAGCGCCAAGTTCAGGTTCACATGAATGAACCGAGCGACGTTTTCCGCCCGCTCGATGTAGCGGGCCATCCAGTAGATCGAATCGGCTACGCGGCTGAGCATGGTCGAGGCTCTTCAATTCAATTGACTCGGTGATCGACGCTCGCAGACGCCGGCGGCGTCCGACCGCCGC
The DNA here is from genome assembly GCA_903927685.1 of uncultured Planctomycetaceae bacterium. The sequence goes on along the minus strand of CAIYOB010000010.1, from coordinate 19,124 downwards.
CGTTTTTCAGGACCCAGGTATCTTTGCTGCCGCCACCTTGCGAAGAATTGACAACCAGCGAACCCTTGACCAACGCCACGCGCGTCAGGCCGCCGGGCACAATGTAGATGTCTTCCCCGTACAGAATATAAGGCCGCAGGTCGACGTGCCGCCCTTCCAGGTGACTGTCCACGACCGTCGGCACCCGCGACAGCGCGAGCATCGGCTGGGCGACATAGTTGCGCGGGTTTTCCTGGATCAACTGACGGTAGTCCTCCAACTGTTTGGCCGTGGCCCGGGGCCCCAGCAGAATGCCGTACCCGCCAGACTCGTTCGTCGGTTTGATCACCAGTTGGTCGAGGTTCGCCAGCACGTGCTGCCGCTGCTTGTCGTCCGCGCAGACAAACGTCGGCACGTTGGGCAGCTGAATGTCCTCGCCCAAATAGTACTTGATGATCTGCGGGACATACGCGTACACGGCCTTGTCGTCCGCCACGCCGGTGCCCGGGGCGTTGGCCAAGGCGACCCGGCCCGCCCGGTAGACGTCCATCAACCCCGGCACGCCGAGCATCGAGTCCGGGCGAAAAGTCTGTGGGTCGAGGAAATCGTCGTCGATCCGCCGGTAGATCACGTCCACGCGTTTCAAGCCGCGCGTCGTCCTGGCGTGGACATAACCATCGCTGACGACCAAGTCCGAGCCTTGCACGACTTCGACGCCCATTTGCTGGGCCAGGAAACAGTGCTCGAAATACGCCGAGTTGTAACTGCCCGGCGTCAAGACCACGACCGTGGGCTCGTGCGCCGTGGTCGGCGCGATGTACTCCAGCATCTTGCGCAGATGCTCCGGGTAATCCTCGACCGGCAGAACGGACAGCCCCGCAAAGACCTGCGGAAACGTCCGCTTCATCACCTCGCGGTTCTCCAGCACATACGACACGCCGGACGGGCAGCGCAGATTGTCCTCCAGCACGTACACCGTGCCGTCGCGGTCGCGGACCAGGTCCGTGCCCGTGATGTGACACCAGACGCCGCGCGGCGGGTTCAACCCCACACAAGGCTTCAAGAAGCACTTGCTGGACTGCACCATGTATTCCGGGAATACGCCGTCGCGGACGATCTTCTGGTCGTGGTACAAGTCGTCAATGAACAGGTTGAGCGCCGTGATTCGCTGCTTCAGCCCGGCCTCGATCACGCGCCATTCCCGACCCTCGATGATTCGCGGGATGATATCAAACGGCCAGATCTTCTCCGTCCCGGCCGCGTGCCCGTAAACGTTGAACGTAATGCCCATGTTCAGCAGGGCCAGGTCGGCGGCTCGCTGGCGTGAAACCAGTTCGCCATTGCCCAACGCGCGCAGACGGCCGAGCAACAACTCCGCCCGCGGACGCGCCTGGCCCAACTCGTCGAACATCTCGTCGTAAAAACCTTCGGTCGCGTAAGCAGTCCAGGGGGTACTGCTCGCCTCACGCATTGATTCGGCTGCCGTGGCCACTTCAACCATCCTCCGTAGCAGAGATGCCTCACACTGCCCTGGGCCCAGACCCGCTTAGCCCAAATCGTGGGCACTCGTGCCCGTGAATTCGTCGCGTCAGGGAACGTCACCAGCAAAAACAGGCAGAAGTTGAACCCTGCTGTCCGCCAGCTCCGTGCAAATGCAATTGGCATGCCAAGTCCGCTGTAGATCGAGCGGGCGATTCGCGACGGGGAGAATTCCGCTCTTGGGCAGGTTTCGCCGGGATTTTCCCGAGCGCGGCGGCATTCCGGAGGATCTGTGACCTATGCTTCAGACGAGCGACACTCGATTCCGGTCAGGAGTTACGAACTGCCATGTCCCCGATCTGCGCGACAGGACCGTCAGGCCGTGCTCGCGGCCGAACCGCTGCCCAGCGACCGTCATCCGGGCGGCGCAAAGGTGCCGTTCTCATTCTATTTGCGGTCCTGCTGGCGGCTTTGCTGGCGATCCTCGCATTCGCCATTGACATCGGCCTGAGCGTCCATCATCGGGCGACCCTTCAGAACGCCGTGGACGCGGCGGCCCTGGCCGGCGCCGACGCTTTGGAGCGGGGCCGAGTCAACGTCAACAACCAGGCGGTTCGCGCCGCGACGCGACAGTACTTTCAGCTGAACCTGCCCGGCATGACACCCAGCGTCCAACTGGGTCGCTGGAACCCGGTCACCCGAGTCTTTGAGCCGGGCTTGTCATCTTCCTTGAATGTGAACGCAGTTCAAGTCACGGCGCGCTGGCAGTATCCGTCGCTGTTCGGCCGCGTCCTCGGCCACTCCAGCTACCGCAGTGACGCGGATGCCGTCGCGATTGGCGGGCGCGACGTCGCGGGCCCGCGGGACATCGTGCTGATGATCGACCAGACCCCGGCGTTGCTGGCGCCACTGTCCGATCCATACGCGCCCGGCGAGAACGCTCCCAACGACTATCCGCTGAACGCCAAGCGGGCGTTGAAAGAGGCGGTTGCGGAGTTTGTTCAGTACCTGGCGACGAACTTTCCCGACGACCGGATCGGGATTTCCGGGTTTGCTCACGACACGGCTCTGGAGACGGGATTGACGAACAACGCCAGTACCCTGCAGACCGCATTTGACATCGGCCGGCCCAACGCCATGTTGTTCACCTATCAGGATTACCTGGACACCTCGGGCGGCCGCTACCCCGGCACTCCGCCACGTCTCGACGTGGCCCTGGACGGCGCGTCGCAAGGCCAGATCGGCGGCCTGCAGATCGCGACGGGGACCAATTCGAGGCCCCAGGCGAAGAAGATCCTGGTGCTGATCAGCGACGGTTCCACCGCCAACAGTTCCGATCCCTTGGCCGTGGCAGCACAGCTGGGCGCCAATCGCTTCAACCTGCACACGATCACCGTCGGAGCCCCGAGTGCGCTGATGCGACAGTTGGTCGTCGGCGACGGCCGCAGCTATCTGGTTCCGACCCCGGACGTGTCCGCGGCGGTCAGCTACGTCGACATGCGGCAAGCCTTTCGAGCTGCGTTCGACGTCATCGCCGGCAAGGAGGCACCACCGGCGATGCTGGTCCGCTAGTTGATCACTTTCAGTCGGGTATCGGCGAGGTCGAAGGTTCCGTTGACCTCGCGCGGCAGTCTGAAGCGGAGGACGGTCTCGTCCTTGAACGCAGTTCTGATCTCGAACTCGATGGTGTGCTCCTGCCAGTGCTCGGTCAGCGGAATCCGAGTTACCTGGGAGACGCCGCGCCAGCCGTCCGCCAGTTGAAACTCGACGGATTGGTCAGGCATGCCACGCACGCGAAAGGCGAAGCGGTAGCGGCCGGGGGCGAGCTTGGCAGCGTTGCCCAAGCTGTAATCCAGACTGGACCCTGCCTCGAACTCACCGGTCACGCGAATGACGCGGCTGGCGTGGGGGCCATCGGCAAGGATCTGCTTGTCCAGGCCGCTGCCTGGCGCCGTCAGGATCCAGTAGCGCCAGGGATTGATCAGTTCGACGTTCGGATCAGGTGTCCACGCCGTCACGGCGGTCACCTGAGGCAGGGGCGGTGCCTGCACCGCCAGCAGTCGCTCCGGCACCGTGTAATGCACGCTGTCGTCGAAGGCGGGACTGTCGAACTTCACATCTTTCAAAGCGGCCTCGCTCGGTGGATCGCCGATGCCAATGATGCCCAGCGGATGCCAGCCCCCGCGGAAGTAGTTTTCAATCGCAAATCGTGCGCTGGGCAACATGCCGCCTTGGCGGTCCAGCAGAGCGAGGGCGATGAGGTATTGGCCCGATGGGGTTTCCGCCGGCAAGGTAACGTGGCCTGCCTCATGATACGACTCGGCGGGACGGCGATAGGCGAAGGCCGCGCTGTCCCAATCCTCGCCGGGCAGCCATCGACGAATGTCCACGCCGCTCAACGGAGCCGACCAGACGGGCGCCCTTGTCGCCGGATCGAGCAGCGCGACGGCCACGGGCCAGTCGAGGTAGAACGAGGCGCTGCCGGTGTTTCGCACGGACAGTTTCACCGTGAGTGCGTGGCCCGGTTGCACGGCCAGCGGATAGCCGGCGGACTCGAGCACGAAGCGATAGCCGAATGCCCTTTGAAGCTCCGCCGCTCCGTCCAAAACCTCGCGGTTCGAGACATTGTAGCCATCGATCCAGCCGAGGTAGCTCGCGTGGTAGCGGCGGATCTTGTCGATCATGTAGCGACGGTATGCGGGCACCGTCATCGTCTCGTCCGGCGTGCGTCCGAAAGTCTCGGCGGGTTTGGCGCTCTCGCGGTCTTTCTGCCAGTTGTATTCCACCTCGCCTTCGATGGGGGCACGTTTCCAGATGTCCCGATACACGTACGTGGCCTGCCACGGGAATTGCCCCCGGGGTCCGTCGGGCGGTTCGCGGCTGAGGTTGGCAAAGGTGTCGTAGTAGATGCCGAAGCCGGCCTGCATGAACTCTGCGTCAGTATGCCGGACGAGCACGGGCTTGTTCTTGAACGCCTGCTGAAATGCCTCCGTGAGCAAACGACGCTGCGCGGTCGTGGGCGCTGGACTGTGATGCTCGCCCCAGTAACCAATGAGCCCCATCTGAACCGCAAAGATGCGCGGGTCATCATCCCAGGCCTGACCGAGCTTCGCCACCAAGCGTCTCAACCGCTCCTGGAATTCCGGGCTGTCGTAGTCGAAGGTGTGCAAATCGGCGGGCCAGTGCTGCTTTCCGGACGTCCCATCCCAATCGAGATACACACGCGGCACGAGTTTGATATTCAGATCCTCGAATCGCCGGCCCTTGGTTTGGGTGATCCTGTTCGTATGGGCGATAATGCGTTCGACGGTGTCATCTGCACTGACTTCGATCTCGTTCCACTTGATGTACTGCCGCTTCAGGAGCCCGTAGCCATCCTGCTTGTAATCGCGGAAGCCTTTGAGCGGATTGTTGATCGCCCCCCGGAACTCGCGCGGAGTGACCGTCACCCAGCCATCCCGAACGGACAGATCGTTGCTGGATGCAATCGCTCCCTCTTGGGCCTGGGCGGCTGCCAAGGCAAGACCCAGGCAGAGAAGCATGCTCTTCCGCTGCATCATTTGACATCCCATGTGTCTGGCCATTTCTGCTCCCGCGAGATTGGCGTGCCGGATCTGCCTGGATCGAACTGGTCCGACCGGGCGGCTTTGCTGTCACCGGGCCCAAAGGCGATCGGCGGTGTGATTGTATCAGAGTTCCTGGACGTGGGTGGCACTGCTTACTCGCCCGCCGCTGCACGGCTCAACCCCGGCGACCGTGGCCTTTTACCTGCCGAAGACCTGAAACTCGTTGATGTTGATGGGCCCGTCGGCGTGGAGCACGCGCAGGCGAACTTCGCGGGCCCTCACCGGCGGAAATGTCAATGTCTGGTCGGCGCCGATGCGCGCGCCTCGAACGACTTCCTTCCAGCCGTCGTCGTGTTTGATCTCGATCGCGAACTCACGCGTGAACGGCCATTCGATCTCGCAGAGCCAGACGCTGCCGATTTCCCGGGCTTCGCCGAGATCGACGGTCAGTGTTCCGGTGCGGGATTCCTCGGCGGATGCCCAGCGCGTCATCAGGTCGTTGTCGTTGGCCTTCGTCGCGTCGTAGCCTGCCCCGTGATACGTGCTCGACGCCATGATGGGCTGCTTGGCGCTGATCAGTGCCGGGGCCCGGGCGGGCGAGACCTTGCCCAGCCAGTTGACAATGTCCCGGGCACGGGATTCCGGAGTCACCTGGAGGGAAATGAGCTTGCCGCCGCGCAGGCTGCCTTGGACCGTGGTCTGGAGCGGAGCATGCAGCTTGAAATCCACGTCCCAATCCACCGGCCAGGCAGGAAAGAGATGCAGCTGATCTCCCGGTGTTTGCAGAAGCATCTCTTGAAGCTGGATCATTGCCGCGCCCCCGTGGTCCATGTCGGGGCGTCCGCAAAAGATCATGCCGTCCCAGAAGGCCGGATAGCGAGGGAGTTCCCAATCCTGCCGCGGCCAGCGGAGTTCCCAGGGACTCAGGGCCCGCTGGGTTTGCCAGCCGTTGTGCTCGACCGGATCACCCCACCGCGGGTGCAGGAACTTGGCGACGGCGTATTCGCGGGCCAGGTCGGTCAGGCCAAGGCCGGCTGCGAAGATGCCGCCCTGGTACCAGCAGAAGTAGTTCTTCTGTTTGGCCGGGCAGGCGTCGCCGTAGAACCACGCGTTCCGTGCCAAATCGAGATCGGGCAGGCCGACGCCGTACAGGCGAAAGGGAAATACCGGATACAGCTGAGGCAGTTCCATGTTGAAATCGGGCCGTTGCGCCTGCCAGGAATCCGCCGGCGCCAGCTGGCGCCGGCCCTTCCAGGTGCGGACCGGAATCGGAGGGAGCCGCTGGCGGAACGCCTTCCAAAAGGCACGCTGCTCGTCCGTGCCGACACCGACGGGCAGCACCAGCAGTGCGTCCGTCAGTGCGGTCAGGCCCGCCACTGTCGGCGCATCGTCCGTCGTGCCGCTGTACGCCTCCACAGCATTGCCGGGGAAGATCACCAGGCGGCCGTCGGGATCGAGTTCCCCGCCGGAAGCTGCCTTTTGCTTCTGGCGGTAAAACTGGTCGAAAAAGCGGAGCAGCCCGTCCGCCACCGGCACATAGCGGGCGGTGTCCGTGTCGAAATAGCTGTCGCTCTGCAGCATCATCAACGCGAACTCGATGCCGCTGACGTAGTGGTACCGCAGGCAGTCCGGCGTGGTGTGGCCCTGAGCGTCCGCACCGTAAACCGGCAGGCCGAACAGGTCAATGTCCTCGGTGAACACCGCGCCATCGACGTTCCAGAAGTGCTTCGCCCAGGCGGTGGCCAGTTCGTGGCGGTCGACATAAAAGTCGAGCCCAACCTTGAGCAGGTCTACGTCGCCGCTCTTGAGCAGCGGCCAATGGACAAGCCGCTGGTTCTGCGCGGTGAATCCGGCGTGCCCCCACTGACGCTCGTTGGGATTCGCTTCCATCAGATAGGGCCCGCCGTTAAAGAGCGTCGGCATGCGCCCGCCGCGGTTACAGGCCAACATGGCGCGAAACAACTGGTAGTTGCGGCCCACCTCCCAGGCCGGGTCGTCGGCGCTCTTGCCCGGATTGACGACGATGTGACTGCGATTCCAGAACTGCCGCCACCAAGCCTCGGTGGCCAGGCGGTCGCGCGCGGCGGTCGCCCGGGTGTCGTTCTCCAGCTTCGCGACCGCCTGTTCCCAATCGGCGAGCGTGGCGTCCGGGGAAATCCGCAAGGTCGCTTGCAGATGGATCTGCCGGACCGCTTGGCGGGTCCGGAGCCGATGAAACAGACTCTTGTGTCCCTCGTCGGTGCCTTCGCCACTGCCGTCGGCGACAAAGTCCGTTCCGCTGAGACGCCCGCCCCAGGTATGGTTCTCCATCGGATCGGGCACCGCAGCCGCAATCGCCTCGATCTTGTTCTTCGCAATGCCTTTCGCCCGCTGCGGCGACGGACCGTCAATGCGGAAGGACCAGACGGCGGAGTCACCGTCAAACCGCGCAGACGCCGGGCCGATGAGTTCGATGGAGGCCGTGGCCTCAAGCGGCGCGCTGGCCGTACCTTCGACGCGCACGATCGGCTGCAGGGCATCCACCCAGACGCGTAAATTAACCTCCATGCCGTCCTGGGAGACGCCACGGACGTGCACCGTGTCGGTGGCCAGATCGAGTTCCTGGCGAAACTCGCCGGAGAACGGATTGGGAGAGAAATGCACCCGCACCCGGCCCATTTTGACCTGGGTCTCGCCGTTCCAACTGTCAGGCGAGGCGATGAAGAACAGCAGGTCGTCCTTGGTCGCCCAGACGTTGAGGGCGATATTGCCTCCGGCAATCGGCATGGAATGGAGCGCCTTGGTTCCCGGGGTGGTCCAGACGATGTTGTAGGAATCCAGCCAGGCGGGCTCGGGACGATCGTCCGCAGCCGGCGATTTGGCGGCCAGTGCAGAAGCGAGCGAGCACAGAACAAGCAACACGAAGAACCCGCTCGGTAACCGCGTCTCCGCGAGAATGCAGGATTTCATGTCAATCGCCTCCGAAGACCTGAAATTCGTTGATGTTGATCGGCCGCTCGGCTTGGAAGACATGCAGTCGGATCTCGCGGGCGCGGACGGGTGGAAACTCGAGCGACTTGTCCGCCCCGATCGTCGTGCCCCGGGCGACTTCCTGCCATGTGTCGCCCTGCTTGATCTCGATCGCGAACTCGCGGGTTTCGGGCCATTCGATCTCCGAGATCCAGACGCGGCCGATCTCCTGCTCGTCGCCCAGGTCCACCGCCAGCCAGCCGGACCGGGCCTGAAAGTCCGACGCCCAGCGTGTCTTCAAATCGCCGTCCACCGCGCGGGCCGCGTCATAGCCCGGCTGATCGAACTGGCTGGATACGGTCACCGGCTTGCCCTGGCTCCGCGGCGCAGGCGGCGGAACGTAAGCCGGCTGGCTGCCGAGCCAGTTGACGACGTCGTTCGCGCGCGAGGACGGCGTCACGGTCAGCGACTCGACCCGGCCGCTCCGCAGCACGCACGCCACCACGGTCTGCCCCGGCGCGTGCAATTGGAAGTCGACGTCCCACTCGGCCGGCCAGCCGGGAAAGAGGTGCAACTTGCCGTGCGGGCCGGGCTCGGGCGCGAGCAGCATCTCCTGAATGCCGGTCATGCCGCTGCCGCCCCAGTTGTGATCAGGCAGCCAGTCGTGGCCGGGTCCGAAGAACGCGGGGAACCGCGCCTGCGGGGCCGTGTTGTTGGCCAGTTTGTAGATCGCCCGCGCCTTCGCCTCCTGCGGCCAAGCCAGTGCCGCCATATTGGCGACGTTTGCCATCCACGAGTAGTCCTGCTTGCACAGCCGGGCACGGTCCGCGGGCACGGTTTCCCAGGTGTCGCGGGCCAGTTGCAGCGTGTCCGGGCGGGTGATGCCCACCAGGCGGTAAGGCCAGGCGGCATACATTTCAATGGGCTCCCACTTGTTGTAGTCCACGGACCAGCGCTCGGCCGGAAGCAGCGATCTCACGCCCCGACGCTTGCCGGTGGGCAACGCAGGGAGCGATTGGCGAATCCGCTCCAGACGTGCCCGCAACGCGGGATCAGGATCCTGGAGAGCGAGCAAACCGTCCGTGACCCGATGCAGGCCACAGACTCCGTCCAGCGGATTGAGGGCCTCGCCGGCGAGTTCCAAACCGTTGCCCGGATAGATCACCAGCTGGCCGTCGTCATCCAATTCCTTGCCGGTGTGTTTCCTGGCCTCGGCCCGATAGAAGCTGTCATAAAACAGCACCGTGCCCGCGATCCACGCCAGGTCCTGGTCAAGTGCAACGCCCATCGTGTCGTGGGCCAGGAGATTCATCCAGGCGTTTTCGAGCCCCATCGAGAAATGGTAGGTCAGGTGCTGTGCGCCACACAGGCCATTGGGCTGGGGCGCCACCGGGCACAGCCCCCAGGCATCCAGCGGCTCGGTATACACCACTCCGTCGGCGTTCACGTTCTTCGCGCGGCCGGCGGCCACCTTCGCTCGCTCACGGTAAAACCGCGTGGTCGGCGACAGCAGGTCGGCATCGCCGCCGGCCACTGTGGGCCAGCCGAGCCAGCGCTGGTTTTGCGACATGAAGTAACAGCCCATCCAGCGCCGGAAGTCGGGCGTAACCGGCTCGCCCTCGAAGGTCGGCAGCTCGTCGTTGTTGTTGCCCTTGATCCGCCCGTTGTTGTCGGTGGTGAAGATGCCGCCGTTGAACAGCAGCGGGAACTCGCCATCGCGATTGCAGGCGAGCATGTAGCGGAACAGCTGGTAATTGCGGCCGATCAGCCAGCCGGCATCGTCGGTCGAGCTGTCTGCGTTGATGACGATGTGGCTGCGCGACCAGAACTCGCTCCAACGTTCCAGTTCGTCCGTCCGGGCGGATTGGCGGGCGGAAGCATCCAGCATCGCACGGGCTTGAGACAGCCACTGTTCCGGATCGGCGTCCACGGCGGCAGCCAGATGCATGGTGACCACGTGCTCCTTCCGTGGCTCAGTAACGCCGGTCCAGGCCTTGCCGTCCCAGAACTGCCAGCGGACTTCGGCTTCCACAGGCTGGCCGGTCAGGCCACCCTCGACGGCGATGGCTGTGCCCGACACGCGGCGAGCGGTGACGTCGGGCAGCAGTTCCAGGGTGCTGCCGCGACTCTGCGCGAGGCCGCTCAAGTCGAGGGCGTGGTCGGCATTGCGGTGGAAGGCGAGGAAGCCGCCGGACGAGGCCTGGACCTGATCGGCGGTGAAGGTGGTCTTCGCGCCCATCATGTCGTTGCGGATGCCCTCCTTGGTCTTCTCGCGCCAAGTGCCGTAGGCCACTTCCATCGGTTCCTCCGAGGCAGCATGCGATTCCAGGACCAGCGTCTCGCCGGCGAACCAGAGGCTGGCCGCATAGTCGCCTTGCGCGATGAAAATCGTGCCCGTGGCCGGATCCAGTTCCTGTCGGAACGTCGGCCCGCCCAGCGTGATTCCCTTCGGCGTCAGCCGCACGCAACCGAGTTTGAGCAGGCGTCCCTGCTCGTCGAAGGCGCCGCTGTGGGCGAGGTACAGCCAGATCGAGCCGTCCTGCACCCAGACGTTCGCCCCCGCGCCTCGACGGCCGGACAACGGCATGGAATCCAACGAGTCCTGCGAGGGAGTCGTCCAGCCGATCCGGTAGCAGGCCGGCCAATCGCTTCCGGCTGCGACAGCCGCCCAGCCGACAATCATGACAGCGCACACGATCCTGTTCATGGTTTCGTACACGGTCCTCTCCATGACTTTCTTGCGAGGGACGGCCTTCTTGCGGGAGAACGGACTGCCTCGGCAGATCAGAACTTTGACAGCGGCAGATGCTCGTTCGCACACGGCGGTCACTCCGTCCGCTTGTTGTTCGACACGAACTTCGAGCCTTTGATCGTAACACAACGGCCGGCTCGTCGCCACATCGCAGTGTGCACGCACCAGGGCCACACATTCTACTGGGGGGATGGCGGGAAGGCGAGACGCGATGACGGCATCGCGGTACTATCACGGAACTGGAGGTTGTGGGAGAGCCAATTCGGTGGCACGATGTCAGCGTGGCCGCTAAAGCCGTAGCGTTACGGCGTTACCGCTTCTATTGCCTGTCCCGCCCTGGCCCAGAATTCGCTGTAACGTGGTACAATCGTGCCGGCTGACGGTGGAGCAGGCGATAGCCGCCTTGCCAAGACGCCCGTCATGCAAGGGCTCCATCGACATCCCCGGGGCCGTGTTGCCTGACTGCGTGCGGCTGTGCTGCTCGCTGTGCCTGCTGGAGAACGACCCGTCGGCGATCGAGCCGGATGTCCGGTCCAAGGTCTGGGACAAGTACGAGTGCTCCGGGGACCATGAAGTACGTGGACAAGACGCACCGACGTGGTTAAATGGGCTGGAACGTGGGCCGGCACATCGAAGTTGCCCTGCACTACTGGCGACCGGACGTGGCTTTGGCCTGGACTGGTCACGGCGTGGCGGTACCCAAAATCGTGCCACGGCGGGGTAGCGTTGTGCATCGGGAGTTGGTGGCAATTTGCCGAGTGGGTGGGATGCACGACCCAGGGGAGAGGCTCGAAATGGAAGCAGAACGCGGCGCATCGACGGGAGTAGCCAAAGCCAGCGTTTACGAGTTGTTCATGCTCGGCTTGTGCACTTACGTGCTGCTTGCTTTGGCCACTGTGACGTTTTTCCGGCTTGGTGACGACATAGTCGCCATACTCGAATACGTCGATACGGCTGTTTGTCTCATTTTCCTCTTGGACTTCTTCGGGAAGCTCTTTGCAGCGAGAAACAAGCTGGAGTATCTGAAGTGGGGCTGGGTCGATTTCCTGTCCAGTATCCCTGCCGTTGGCCCCTTGCGTTGGGGCAGGTTGGCACGGGTTGTTAGGATTCTTCGATTGCTTCGCGGCGTACGTTCCAGCAAGGCAATCGTCGCCTACGTGCTCCGACGGCGTGCGGAATCAGCATTTACCGCCGCGGCCCTCACGGCACTTCTGGTGATCGTGTTTTCGAGCATTGCTGTGCTCCATTTCGAACGTGAGGCTGGAAACGGCGCCAACATTCAGGGGCCAGATGACGCACTTTGGTGGGCTTTTGTGACCGTCACGACGGTCGGTTACGGCGACAAGTATCCTGTGACTGCGGGGGGGCGAATCGTGGCGGCGTTAACCATGACCGCCGGGGTGGGGCTGTTTGGCACCTTCACGGGATTCGTCGCCGCTTGGTTCCTCGCGCCGGGCGAGGAAGAACAAGAGGACGAACTGGAGTCGATCCGTCAGCAACTGACCTCAATCGAGACGACATTGGGCCAGCTTGCCAATCGCTTGGGGCCATCGAACGCCTCGGGCAGCCTGGACAGGCCGGCTGGCTGGCGTGGCGATGTTCAGAAGTGAACAGTTGACGTGTTCTGCGGGGTCCTGGCGACGTTTGCATGGGCAACCGCTGGTGCAATTGTCGACGGTGGGTTGTACACTTGCTGTCGGTGGTCATCTTCTCGGTTTCCCTGACGCCTCTTGTGTGGGGCGGCAACTCCAGGAGGGCTGGGCAATGTCAGCGATTGGCAGCAACTTGTGCCTCGGAATCGTGTTGGGCTGGCTTAAGCAGGCAATGGCGATGGAAGGCCAAACGAGGCAGGAGATCACGCAGAATTTGGCCTACGTTGTCCAGCACGGCACGAACGCGGGCTACGTGAACCTTGAGGGGGCCGTAGCCGTAGCAACGCAATTGCTCGGCCTGGGAAATCCCATTCGAAGCGTCGATGGCCAAATCGAATGGCTGCTGGGTTCAGTCGATGCCCAGGCAGTCGGCGAGAATAGGCACGCGTTCCACAGCGGCCTACGACTTGGCAGACTCCAGCAGGGAGCGAGGGATGGAAGTCTGCCGATTTGGGACGCGACGCGATTCTTGGTTGAATTGGCCGACCACGCGACCCGGGCAGGATTCACGGGGTTTCAGCCCTCCGTCACTAGCGCGCAGGTGGAACTTTCGACAGGCCGTCCGCTGGCGAGCATAGCCGATGAACTGGCTAGGTTGACAGGTGTCTTGCAGAACCAATGTTGACCGCGAGAACGTCCTCGGTGGAGGTTGATGCGCAGGAGAATCCTGGACTGTCGATCTGGCCGGCTGGCGGTAATGGATTGGGTAACAAGACTCAGGTTGGCACCAGCCGCGTGGAATCCGCGGTTTCCACGTTCTTTCCGGAGCCATTGACCAACCGTGCCATCGTGCCGCCGAAGAAATTACTAGCGAAGGTGAAGTTTTCGAGACGCGGGACGTGTTTGAGGCTTGGCTGCGGTTTCCGGTGCCGGTGGTTTGATGCGAAAGCACGGACGTACTGGTCCACGCACCTTCAGTGCGCCCGCGGAAGGCCGTACAATGCAAAGCAGGTTGCGAGCCACGTACATTGGGAGGTGCTGAATAAACGCTCACTGGGTGCGAAGACGTTGGTCTATCCCACGCCGACTTGGATTGTCGGCTCCTACGACAAGCAAGGCAAGCCCAATGGAATGACGGCCGCCTGGGGCGGGATCTGCTGCTCGGATCCGCCTTGCATCGCCGTGTCGCTTCGGAAAGCGACCTACAGCTACGCCAGTTTGGTCAATCGCCAGGCGTTTACGATCAGCGTTCCATCGCAGGCCCAAGGGAAGGCCGCGGACTACTTCGGGCTGGTCAGCGGCCGGGACACGGACAAGTTTGCCGCCACCGGTCTGACTCCCGTGCGTAGCGACCTGGTTGATGCTCCGTATGTGGCGGAATTCCCGCTGGTGCTGGAGTGCAAGGTGCTACACATGTTCGACCTGGGCCTGCACACACAGTTCGTCGGCGAAATCCTAGACGCCTGCTTCGTTACTCCGTCTGCTTGCCGTCAGTAGTCCAACACCGTCTCGGCGTTGTAGATACGCCCGTCTCGGCGAAAAGTGAACTGCATCGTCCTGGGCGACAGTCGGACAAGCTCGAAGTACGAGTTCCAATCCGTGATCTCCTGCCCGTTGATCTCCAGCAAAACGTCGCCCCGTCGCAAGCTAGTCCGAAAACTGCCGCCATCGCCGCTGGCCGTCACCATCTCGGCCGACTCGCCGGGGTACATTTTGACCACTTGTACTCCGGATCGCACGTTGTCATCCGACGTGTAGGCACCGAACCGCCGTCTCTCGAAATTCAGGGCTTTCGGCAGCGGTGCCCAGTAAATCGTGTGCTGTGTCTCCTGATCCCCGACATCCTCCGGTCTGAACCCACCGCTTTCCTTGACCGAGGCAAAACGAGCTTTCAGATTCCGATCGAACATTCGGTCCATGCACCACCAAGTCGGACGAGCCGTGGGGCACATCGAGCAGAAATTGCAGAATACGTGGAAGAACCACGATCCGACTTCCGTGTCGGACCAGGATTTCTGGTTCGGCCAGGAGGAATTGGTGTGGTACAGACCGGTGTGGTGGAGGAACAACTCCTCCATCACCGGTGCCATGCCCTGGGTGGTCACGTCCCAGCCTTCGGCAGCCGCAGCTGCCTCGCCGACGCCTCGGATCGGCACGTTGCAGCTGCACGTCATGATGATGGACAGCCGGCACGACTTGGCTCGCACCGTTGCTTTCAGATCATCGCTGAAAAGCCGACCGCTGTCCGGCATGTGCAGGAAGTGGCGACCGCCTGAACTGCCGCCGTGACCGTGGTAAAAGAACACGAAGGTGTCGCCGCGAGGTACGTCAATATCGCGGACGGCGCGAAGCACAGAATCTGAGTTGCTGTAGTCCCCTCGCCCGCTCTCCAGCGTTTGGAGGGTGTAGCGCTGCTGCGGTATCAAGTAACTCAGCGTGTCAGTCACTCGTTGCACGGTGATGGAGCAGCAGCGTCCAAGGCTGGCATCGCCCGTGTCGGCGACCAGAAGAAAATGGATGTCCTGCCCGAACGCGTTATTCCCAGAGGTGGCGAGCAGAAACACCAACCACGCCAACGCCTTTCGATTCAGTTTCATCGTCCTTCCCTTGCGATAAGATCCCGGCAAAACCTGTCCGCTGAGCACGGCAGCAAGAAATACTATCCCTCCGCCGCCTGCGACTGCAACAGGGCACCAGTGTCGTTTCCCCGTGGCTGCTACCGCTCTCCTTGGGGCCGGACTGGATCAAAGAACACCTGAATCGCCACCGTGTTCCCGTGCGAGACCACTGGCATCGTGGCGCGGACGGTCACGTTCGGATGACCACGCCCGCAGCCGGTGGCCAACTGGCAGAGGACGCTTCGACAGGGATGCCGCAGCCGTCAAGAAACACAAGACCGCAAGCCTCGCGGCGAACGAGGCTTGCGGTTTGCGAGGACAGATGATGATTAAGGGTGCGGGTCGGACAAACGCCGCCACGCCATCAACTTTGACTCTATCACTTGGTCAAACGGCTGCCCAGTAGCCCTGGAAGACTTTGAAGACTCAACCACGCCCGACGGCGGTGAGGGCATCGAGGTTTACGCGGGCATGCAGGCAACAATCGTGTGGACCGCTTCGAGTCCGGTCTGCAGGCGAGCCGGGCGGATAACCGCCCGGCGGCCTGCAACAGCACCTCAGTCCTTAGCACGTTTGGCTTCCCAATCCCGACTCTGCGTTTGCTCCTCGCGGGTGAATTCGACTTTTCCCTTGATCGTGTCCCCACTCAGCTTGCCCGCGTACTTGCTCGTCATCTTGCGGCCTTCGCGTTCGCGAGTGACCGAGAACGATAATTCGCCGTCTTTGTACTTGCCGTCTGCAATCGGCGTTTCCTTGCCGTCACGTCCAGGCATCGAACCCGTCAGCTTGTCACCGTCCAGCTTGAGCTTGAGCGAGAATTCTCGAGTCTGATCACCCATCTTGACGGACCACTTCCAGGTACCGGTCGGGTTCGGCTTGTCTTCCGCCCGCACAAGACTCGACAGCCCGATGAAGGTCAACACGCACACCGCTGCTACCAGTTGTCTCATCGCACCAGTTCCTCAAATCGAAAGTTCGCTGCACAAGCCCTACGTCCCGATGACGAACGAGCTTGTCGCCAATGCTACTGCGCCGACAACCGAACAGGAATCCCCCGTACCGGTCGCCACAAATCGCAGCAGGCTTCAAGGCGTCGGTCGTGGCGTTTGCAGTGCTCAGCAACGCTTGGTGGCGGCAGTGAGTCAGCCAGCGCACCAGCACCGCCTTGGCAACAGCGCCACGGCTCCTGAGCACGGCGGAAAAGGGAATGGGACGCATCAATGGTGCTTGACTTACGCCGAGCCGGCTAGACATTGATCGAGATGCTGTCGTAAGGCTTGCCGTTCCCGTTCGTGCTGCATGGCGCCTGTTTGGATTCCAGCCATTCGGCTGCGATCCGGCGGTACTTCTCTTTGCTCTCGGCTGAATCGTCGACGCCCAAGCAAATGCGCTAGCCGCTGATCTGAACGAGGACCTGACCGCTGCCTTTGTGAAAACGGTACTTCGGTACGCAAAAAGACATGGACAGTGTTCCCTTGGATCGACAGGGGGTATTCCTACCCCTTTCATTCCGATCTCTAGGCCGCACTGCCCAACGCAGGCAGGAACGCTAAGTCAAGCGTTGGGCGAGAGTTAGGTTCAGTGGAGACGAACGGGCTCGAACCGTCAACCCCCGGCTTGCAAAGCCGGTGCTCTCCCAATTGAGCTACGTCCCCTAACAAAAAAGCCGAAACGCGTATTTCGCAAGCCATCGCAAGTGGGCGACCATTGGGCCGAAACTTGCCTTGGATCACGAAATTCGTGTTTCGGATCTGAAAGTAGGTGGGCGCACGAGGAGTCGAACCTCGGACCTCGTCGTTATCAGCGACGCGCTCTAACCAACTGAGCTATGCGCCCAATGCTCTCGGTACGGCCCAATTCTAAACGCTTCATAGCCGCTGTCAAAGGGGTTCACCGATGACGCGGCGTGCGAACCGGAAAAGAAGCGGTTGAAATCCCCACGAACGGCATTCTTTCCCGAGCGGTTCCCCGTCTCGCTAGCTGCGCCGCCGGAATAATCGTTAAAATCTGCGCATTTTTCCTTTCCTTGGACGCATCCCAGGGTCGAACAATAGGACGAAATTCCCCAACTCGGTTCAGGGAGAGACGAAATATGTTGCGCGAGATACGGCGGCTTGTTTTCTGCCTTGGTGTCACCGTTTCAGCCACGTTGGGAACCGCGGAAGCGGCCGGAACCAAAGTCTCGCCGGCCCAAGCGTTGGGACTCCGCCCCATCCAGGGCGACGTCGAGTTCGATACGCCAGCCGAGGCGGATATGGCCAAGTGCAGCGTGCAGGTGAAATCTGAACCCGGTTTGGCGGGGTGGCTGGTTCTGGATCAGGGTGGCCAGTTGCTGCGCCGGTTCTTGGACACCAACGGGGACAACAAGGTCGACCTCTGGTGCTACTACAAGGGCGGCATCGAGGTGTATCGGGACATCGACGCGGATTTCAACGGCAAGGCGGACCAGTACCGCTGGCTGGGCACGGCCGGTGTCCGCTGGGGACTGGACACGAACGAAGACGGTAAGATCGAACGTTGGAAGGCCATCTCGGCCGAGGAGGTTACGGCCGAAGTGGTCGCCGCCCTCGCCGCGCGCGACGCGACTCGTTTTCAACGCTTGCTCCCGACTGCCCAAGAGCTGACCGCCCTGGGACTGGGCGCAGCGCAAGCCCAGGACATCGCCAAGAAAGTTGCCGATGCCGCCAGCGGATTTGCGGCCGTCGCCGCGAACCAATCGATCATCGACAGCAAGTCGAAGTGGATCAACTTCGGCGCCAATCGGCCGGGCCTGATCCCCGCCGGCTGGGAAGGCGCGACGCGGGATGTGATCGTCTATGATAACGCCTCGGCGATCGTCGATACGGAGGGCAAGACAGCCCAGATCTCCGTCGGCACGCTAATCCAGGTCGACGGCGGTTGGCGCGCAATCGATCTGCCAGCCAATCTGGCCGACACGCGCACGGTCAGCACGTCGGGCGGTTACTTCTTCCAGCAGGCGATTCTCCGGCAGCCGGATGTTGCCCCATCAGAAGAGGGATTAAGTGAGGCGGCACAGGCCTTGCTCCGCGATTTGGAGCGGTTTGACAAGTCGCTGGAAACCGCAGCCGGACCGGAGGAACTGGCCAAGCTGCATGCCAGTCGGGCGGAAGTCATCGAGAAACTGGCGGACAGTGCGGAGACGGCCGAAGACCGCGCGAATTGGATCCGCCAACTGGCCGATGGAATCACCGCCGCCGTCCAGTCGGGCGGCTATCCGGCGGGCGTGGAACGTCTGAATGCGCTCCACGCGAAACTGAAGGGCCAAGCGGCGGACGCGGACTTGGCCGCGCACGTTGAATTCCTTTCCTTGTCCGCTGGCTACAGTCAGCGATTGCAGCAGCCGGACGCCAAGTATCCTGAGATCCAGCAGCAATGGCTGAGCGACTTGCGGAAATTCGTCGAGACAAACCCCAAATCCGAAGACGCGGCGGAGGCGATGCTGCAACTGGCCGTCGGCGAAGAGTTCGATGGCAAGACCGACGAAGCCATCGGATGGTACGGAAAGATCGTCGAAGGATTCCCGAAAGCGACCCAAGCGGCCAAGGCCGCGGGCGCGCGGCGGCGACTGGAATCCGTGGGCAAGCCGATTGCGATCAGCGGAAATGCGCTGGATGGTAAAGCGGTTAGCCTGGACCAGTACCGGGGCCGCACCGTCCTGGTTCATTATTGGGCGACATGGTGCGAACCCTGTAAGCAGGACATGGTCGTGCTCAAACAACTTCAGGCCAAGTACGTCAAGCAGGGGTTCACGCTACTGGGAGTCAACCTGGATACCGACCAGTCCACGGCGATCGGCTATCTGCAAAGCAACCCCTTGTCGTGGCCCCAACTGTACGAGGCCGGAGGGCTGGATAGCCGTCTGGCTACCGAGTTGGGGATTCTGACGCTGCCCACGATGATCCTGATCGACAAGGAAGGCAAGGTCATCAATCGGAATATCCACGCCGCTGAATTGGATGCCGAACTGGGAAAAAGCCTGCGGTAGACGTCGATCTTCAAAGTTTTCTGCAGATTTTTCAAAAAACGCTCGAATCCGGACGGAACTGTACGTGGGGATCCGACAGCTGGATCTCCACGTAACAGCTTCACTGAAGACATGTTACGTCGAATCAGGCGTTCTTCTTGGAATCTCGGCTCCCAGGCACGGAAATCGCATTCCCTGACAGGC
>CAIYOB010000009.1 GCA_903927685.1 uncultured Planctomycetaceae bacterium | reverse complement strand
CGGCCGGTGCGGCAAGACCCTGCGGATGCCGCCGGGGTCGGCGGGCAAGAAGGGCCGGTGCCCGGCCTGCGGCGAAGTGTGTCAGATTCCTGCTGACCCACCCACTCGGGACCGCGGCCCGGCGGCACGATCGGCGGCGAGTCCGGCGCCGGTAGCTGGCTTGACGCCGATCGGCGACGCGGGACTGGTCCCGCTGGACGAGTCCTACGCGGTCCTGGACGATGGCGGACTGGCCGCCGCGGACCTGTCGAGCGGTCTGACGCCGTTGGGCGATCCCCTGGGCTCGCTGCCGATGCCTGCCAACCCCTTTGCCGATCCGCTCGGCGGAGGAACCGCGGCGGGCGGCGGCTGGTCGGCGAACCCCTACCAGTCGCCGGCTTCCGTGGGCGCAGCCCCGAAAAAGCGAGTCCGCAGCCGCGGGGATTTCGGCTATGTGGATGTGCTGTCCTGTGCCTGGAGCACCTTCTG
The DNA here is from genome assembly GCA_903927685.1 of uncultured Planctomycetaceae bacterium. Next base: position 1,256 of record CAIYOB010000009.1, on the reverse strand, counting down.
GGACAATTGGACTTCCTGCCTGCTGCTGTCGCTGGCCTTGATGGGGCTGTATCTCGGCTTGGCCATTATCCTCGGAGCCATGCAGTTCGGGATGGGGCTGATTGTCAGCCAATTGCCGCCCGTGGCGGCGGTCATTATCGGCCTGGTCATCCTCGTGGCGACCATCGTCGTGATGGTCGTTGTCGGGCTTGTCGTCCAGGCGGGGTTGATCCGGATCTCGGCGAACATGGTCAAGGGCAAGCAGTTCAGCATCGGCGGCCTGTTGCAGGAAGGCAGCTATGCCGGCAGCCTGTTCGGCGCGGCCGTGCTGCAATTCCTGATGAGCATGGGGCTGGGACTGCTGCTGGCCGTGCCGATCGTCGGGCTGACCATGTTGACGGGCAGCCAAGCCGTGGCCTTTGTCGGCCAACTGCTGAGCCTGGCGATGAATTTTCTGATCACCATCCTGCTGCTGTTGGTGCCGTATCTGATTGTGGATCAGGACCGCGGCGTGCTGGATGCGATCTCCGAATCGGCGTCGGTGATGAAGGGCAACATCCTGGTCACCGTCGGTGTCCTGCTGACGGCGATCGTGGGGATGATCCTGTTCGTCGTGGTGACGCTGGGGCTGGGCCTGCTGTTGGCCGGCCCCTTCATGCTGGTCCTGATGGCCGCGATTTACGCGCGGGCGACCGGCCAGCGAACCGCGTTCTGACCGGCCGAACTGCGCGGGGCGGAGGACGAAGGCGACCCCGGACCTTCAAAGTTGCGAGTTTGGCGGTCCGCCGGCGCTTGGCCGAAGGCCTGCTTCCACCGTAGCCTGGGGCAACGCCCCAGGACCGCGGTGTCGGTCGGCCTCTTTTGGCCGAAGGCCATATTCACATTGTCCGATGCAGGACGGTGAATATGGCCTTCGGCCAAACAATGGATGTTCGCTCGTGTTCCTGGGGCGTTGCCCCAGGCTCCGGTGAATATGGCCTTCGGCCAATACCACGAGACGAATATTCGCAGCTTCGATGACCCCAGGCTCCCCGTTGTTTCAATTGCGATCCGGCTCGCCGCCAACGAGGCGTTTCGCCGCTTCCAGCGTGTTGACCAGCAGCATGGTCACCGTCAGGGGCCCGACCCCGCCGGGCACGGGCGTGATGTAGCCGGCGACCTGTTTGACGGATTCAAAGTCAACGTCGCCCACCAGACCGGACTCGGTGCGATTGATCCCCACATCCACGACGACGGCCCCCGGCTTGACCATGTCGGCCGTGACGAAGCACGCTCGT
>CAIYOB010000008.1 GCA_903927685.1 uncultured Planctomycetaceae bacterium | reverse complement strand
GCCCTCGACGCGGTCCAGGCGCGAGACGTGGCCGTCGAGAACCTCCAAGACCAATACACGGTGTTCGTCAAGAACGAGCTGCCGGTCACCGCGCTGGTGGCCATCCGCGGTTGTACGAACCAGACGATCCCGGTCGAGTTGCGCGTGGAAAAGCCAGGAGGCGAGGTCGAAGTCATCGGACCGGTGAACGTCGTGGCCCGCGGCGACGAAGAGCAGGTGCCGGTCGAGTTGCGGTACGTGCCGGATCAGCCGGGGAACTACAAGCTGACGCTCGAGGCCGCCGAACAGCCGGGCGAACTGGTCACGAAGAACAACCGCCTGAGTGCGTTTCTCCGCGTGCTCGAAGGCGGCCTGAAGCTGCTGTACCTGGAAGGCGAGCTGCGGGCCGAGCAGCTGTTCCTGCGGCGGATTCTGGAGGCGTCTCCCGACATGGAATTGGAGTTCCTGTGGATCGATCCGCGCCAGCGCGACAAGTGGCCCGTCGATGTCACCGGCCGGCTGCGCGACGCGAACTACGACGCAATTCTGGTGGGCGACCTGGATGCCGCCGCACTGGGTAACGACCAACTGCAGCTGTTGGCCCAGGCGGCGGGTCGCGGCAAGGGACTGGCGCTGCTCGGCGGTTTTCACAGCTTCGGGGCCGGCGGGTACCACGACACGCCGCTGGCCGATGTGCTGCCGATCACCATGGATCGCCTGGAACGGCAGGACTTTGCGGCCCCGATTCGCCCGGACTTGCATCTGGCCGGCCCGTTGCGGATGCGTCCGGCGGGAAGCCATCCGCTGACCGTCCTGGCGGCGGACGCGGATAATGCGGCGGCTTGGGCCCGCCTGCCGCCGCTGGCCGGCGCCAATAAGTTTGCGGGCGTCAAAGACGCGGCCGGCGTGCGGGTCGTGGCGGAGACTGACGCCGGCGAGCCGCTGCTGGTCGTGGGCGAGTACGGCCGCGGACGGGTCGCGGCGTTCGCCGGTGACTCGACCTACCGCTGGTCGATGCAGGGCTTCGAGGCGGCACAGCGGCGATTCTGGCGGCAGCTGATCCTGTGGCTGGTGGGCCGCGAAGACCGCGAGCAAGATCAGGTGTGGGTCAAGCTGGAGCAGCGGCGGTTCCAGCCCGATGCACGCGTCACGTTCAGCACGGGAGTCAACTCGCCCGGCGGCGAACCGCTCCCGGATGTGGAACTCCGCTGCGAACTGATCTTGCCGGACGGCGTCCGCCGCGAATTGCTCCTGACGCGGGACGCTCCGGCGTGGCTGGGCAGCATCGAGACGGTGACCGCGGCGGGCGATTATGCCGTCGAGGTCACGGCCAGCAGGAATGGCCAGGTCGTGGGGACGGGCCGCGGCGAGTTTATGGTCTTTGACCGGGACGTCGAACTGAGCACGCCGGCGGCGGATCACGACCAGCTGGCGCGCCTGGCCGCCTTGACCAAGGAATTTGGCGGGCGCGTCGTCGCCCCTGAGCAGGTGCCAGCCTTGCTCGAAGATATCCGCGACCGGCCGCCCGACCTGGAGATCGAAGTCCAGACCAAGTGGCAACTGGCCGACACCTCGCGCGACGCCTGGTCCCTGCTGGTTTTCTTCACACTGCTCTTGACCGGCGAGTGGTTTTTGAGAAAAAAATGGGGACTGGTTTAACGCATACTTCACCCTCCCGTCCGCGGGAGGGTCGGACGCGGTAGCGGCCGGGGAGGGCCGCCTTGACTATGCCAATCTACGAATTCTACTGTCGCAACTGCCATCGTGTATTCAATTTCTTTGCCCGCCGGGTCAACACCACAGCGCAGCCGGCCTGTCCCAAATGCCAGCGGCCGCGCCTGGAACGAAAGGTCTCGCGATTTGCCGTCTCTCGCGGGCTCCAACCCAAAGCGGAAGCGGCCGGACCCGAAGACGATCTGCCGCCGGGGTTCGATGAATCGAAGCTCGAACAGGTGATGGAGGACTTGAGCCGCGAGGCGGAAGGCTTGGACGAGGACGATCCGCGCCAAGCGGCGCGCTTGATGCGTGCGATGTACGAGCGGACCGGCATGCCGTTGACCGGCAAGATGGAAGAGGCCATGCGGCGGATGGAGTCTGGCGAAGATCCGGACGCGATCGAAGCCGAGATGGGCGACTTGCTGGATCAGGACGAGTCGCCGGAGGGCGGCGACAGCGGCGGCCGCTTGCGCGGCTGGGCCAAGAAGTTGCGCCCGCCGACCGTCGACGAGACGCTGTACGACCTGGACTGACCGGCCGCGGAGCCCACCACCGGCGAAAGCATGCCATCCTTGTCGCGGTTTCCCATTCGGTACTTGCGGCCGGGAAGGGTCCCTGCTCCGTCACGCCAGCGCATCCACCGGGAGCAACAGACAGGATCCAACCCACGGCGTGGATGCGACTTCGCCGGAAAAAAACGCTAGAGACAATGCGAGCCATTAGCTTGTTTGTGCAGGTAGCTTCTGCAATTGCCGGAAATTTGCAGAAATAATTCTGCAATCGCACCTGCAAGAACAGAATTCTTTCTGTTCTTGCGGGTGGTACCTGAGAATTCTTTCTACATACAATGATATGCACGTTGAATTATGTCGCCATTCATGCTTACCAATCCACAGCGTGAACATTTCGGACTTCGCCCAATCGAGGCTGGCTGGGAGCCGGTCAGTCTGAAAGATCTGGTCCTTTACTAT
>CAIYOB010000007.1 GCA_903927685.1 uncultured Planctomycetaceae bacterium | reverse complement strand
CGGATCGGTATTACGGAATAATCGCCATCGCCCAGCTGGATGCCAACCATGACTGCAGATGAACTGCTGAAACGACTCTGCCAGAATCTGAGGACGATTCGGGAGATCAAGGGATTGTCGCAATCGGAGGTCGGCCGTCGGATGGGAGTGCCGGCCAGTTACGTCTGTGACATGGAGCGGGGGGCGGCGCAGTCCGAACCTGAGAACGATCGCCGGGTTTGCGGCGGTCCTGAGGACGCCGCCGGAGATCTTCGTCGGGCCACGAAAGTACACGAAGCAGGTGATGCCGGGAACTTCTTCCGCGTGCCAACAGCCCCGCGAAGCCGCAAGACGCACACGAGGCCGAGGGCAAATGGGCAATTGACTAAAAGGCAACAGAGGAAACGGAGCAATCTCACGGCCTCAGTTCGCCCGAATCGTCTCCCGTATCGCCTCAATAGCCGCCCTCATCCCCCCACATTCCTCCCGCGGATGAATCATCCCGGAGTCGCAGAAAGCGGCTCCTTTGGCCGGAATCGCCAAGGCCACAAAATTTCTTAACACAAACTTGACACTAGGGTTACGCAACTGTAGGTTTATCCTGCGGTACTGTGCACGTTCCCGCCCTTCAGAGGCTCGCGAACGTGCCCAGCCCAGCATGCTCTTTTCTTTCCACAGTCTCGAGGGTAACCACAATGGTTCGCGTAAGGCAGAAACGGTGGCTTGGTTTTACGCTGGTCGAGTTGCTGGTGGTGATTGCCATTATTGGCATCCTGGTGGCCTTGCTGTTGCCGGCCATTCAGGCCGCCCGCGAGGCCGCCCGCCGCACGCAGTGCAACAACAACTTGAAGCAGTTGGGGGTTGCCCTGCACAATTATCACGACATCTTCAATAACTTCCCGATCGGCTCGCGAAACTGCGACGCGGCCAACACGAACACGGCCGGCTCCTGTGGTGGCGGCATGGGGAACGTGTGGGAAGCCGGTTGGCACCGCAAGGGCACGCCCTTGGTCAAACTGCTCCCGTTTGTCGAGCAGAAGGGTCTGTACGAGGCCCTGCTTCAGGTTGGCGATGTCGACGCGCAGCTGTTTCTTCAGGATTCGACACCCAGCATGACCGCGCTGGGAGGCCTGCCCATTTCGGTCCCGGGCAATGTCCGTCCCCAGATGCCGCCGTATCGCTGCCCGAGCGATCCGTATCAGAACGTGAACAACCCGCCCACGAACTACGCGCCCTGCATCGGAGCGCAGAGGATGGATTCGCAGGGCGGAGTCTGCACACTGTATCCCGGAAACCCGTTCGGCAACGGAGGCACGGGCCACGGCAGTGCCAACGCCCCGTTGGGGACCAACTCCATCTCGGGCGTCTTCTCGCGGTACGATTACGCAGCCAAGATGGCCGAGGTTACGGATGGCACCAGCACGACCATCGCGATGGGCGAAATCCTGCCCAATTGCGGCGACCATCACCGCGGCGGCTGGTTCAATTCGAACGCCCTCTGGACCGCCACAACCGGTCCGATCAATTATCCGACTTGCCCCGGCCAATGGCCCGGCTTCTCCGGATACACCGTCCCGGCTGGTGCCCCGGCGGGCACCACCGGCTGCAATGGGGATTCCAACTGGCAGACGTCGCAGGGCTTCAAGTCCAAGCACCCGGGTGGGGCTCAGTTCCTGTTCTGTGACGGCTCCGTGCACTTCATCGGCGAAACCGTCGAGTACCGCACCTATCAAGTCTTGGGTTCGCGGAACGACGCACTACCTTCGGGACAATACTAATCCAGGCCGCAATCAGGCCTCGTTTTCAGTCAAGAAAGGCATCAAGATGTTGCCGTTGAAAAGAACGATTGCATTCGCGCTCGCCGGCGTCGGCGTGTCCATGTTGATGGCCGGTTGCGGCGGACCGGATCGGCCGAATATGGCCCCGGCCTCTGGGACTGTGACATTTAATGGCAAGCCGCTGGCCGACGCGGAGGTGGTGTTTCGTAGCGAAGCCGTTCCGCGGAACGCCTCGGGAAAAACCGATGCTCAGGGCAAATTTGTCCTGACGACCTACGAAGGTAACGACGGGGCGATCTTGGGCGAGTACAAGGTGACCGTCGCCAAGACGCAGGTCAATGAAGCCATGACCGGCAATGCGGCAGATCCGTCCGCCGGGTATGGAGCAGCCATGGCCGCGGCCGCGGCCGGCAAGGTGGAGACGAAGAACGAGTTGCCGGCCAAGTACGCCACGGCGGAGACGTCCGGGCTGACCGCGACGGTCTCCGCGGAAGGGCCGAACGCATTCACGTTCGACCTGAAGTCCGAATAGCCGCCGCGACCGTCAGACCGTGCCCGCGGCGAGAAGCATCACGGCGGGACGAGGGCGACCTCGTCCCGCTTTCTTGTTGCGCTATTGGGCCGCCCGGTTGTCCTTCTTTCCCAAGCCCGTGATGACCAGCGCCGAGATTCCGGACATCGCCGCCAGCCAGATCAATTGACTGGTCGGTTCGAGAGGCACGACTCGCTCCGTTTGGGCCGCGGGCAGCAGGTACCCCATCGCCGTGGGATAGACAAAGCCAACCAGCCCTCCCGCCAAGACTCCGCCCACGGCGGCATTCAACAGGACTCGTCCGCCACCCAGCGTGCCGACGCCCAGGCCGATTCCCAGGCCCGCCAAACCCAAGCCCAGGCACTGGATGGAAATCGTTCTGGCCAATGGACTCAAGCCCGCCAGGTGTTGCGGCGATTCCAAGAGCAGCGACGCTGACAGGCCTCCTGCGGCCCCCAACAGGCCGGCGATCGAGCCGCTCAACAAGGCTCGCCACCACGCCGCTGCGGCGCGGCCTCGCACCAGGCATTCGGCCACTGCCAAACCGCCGGCCACGGTCAGCCCCAAGACCGCGAACAACAGGGTCGCGTTCCAACGGTCCGCCTCGATCTGCGCCCGCTCCGCCTTGACCGCCAAGTGCGCCGGCTGGGGACTGGGCAGGTTCTTCAACTCCTCGGGAATGTCAAACACGGGGAACACAGCCCGCGTCAGGCCCCATGTCAGCAAACCGGCCAGCAACGCGGCCGCGCACCCCGACAGAGGCCCGCAGCGCAAGCCGGGCGCTGGACCGGCCTCGCCGGGATCCCGACGGGGGACGGGCAGGGATGGGGAAATCGGCTCAACGGACTTCGTCATGGGTGGACCTCCGAACAGAAAAGGCGGGCTGCACACAACCCAAGACTGTAAACCAGGGCTCGTTGGCGGGAAAGCCCCAGGGCCGAGCACCAATGTCGAGCACCAATGACCGAGCACGGGGACGGAACCAAAACACGTCCTCGGGCCGGCGCCCGATCTCGCTCCCCCTGGAACCCCAAAAAGACGGTCGCTCCGCTGTCGATGGCCGGAAAAACTGATAAACTGAAGAATCAGGGCGTGCGGCGATCTGGAGCCGTCTGGCAGGTTTGGCGCTCGTCAAACTTGCCGCGGTGCCGCACGGTAACCATCGAACAGTACGAAGGGACATCAACGGCTATGAGCGAAACGGCGAACCCAACCGGCGGTCCGGGTGAAGGCGGAGCCCACAGCGAGCAGGTCCGCGTCCAGCATGTCAGCGCCCGCGTACCTGAGCGCGTCAGTCGCGGGGCGTTCAGCACGGGCGCGATCGTCATGACCGGCGCCACGGAGTTCATCCTGGACTTTGTGCAGAACCTCAGCACGCCGCCTTCGGTCACGGCGCGGATCGTGATGCCGCACGTGACGCTGCCGCAGTTCATCGAGGCGCTGCGCAAGAACCTGGACATCTACCGCAGCCGTTTCGGCGAGCCGCCGATGCTGCCGCCCAGTCCGCCGCCCGCCCGCCAGCCGACGGCGCAAGAAATCTACGACGAGTTGAAGCTGGCGGACGAGTTACTGCCCGGAGCATATGCGAACGGCGTGATGATCGGCCACACGCCGTCGGAGTTCAAGTTCGATTTTCTTACCAACCTGTTTCCCACGTCCGCGGTGTCGGCGCGGGTCTTTATGTCGGTGCCTCAGGTGCCGCGGTTGCTGCAGTCGTTGCAGAGCACGTTCCAGCAGTTCCAGCAGCGGGTCCAGCAGCAACAGCGCGAAGCGCACCAGAGGCAGAACCCGCCGCCGGGCGGAGATCCCGGGACGCTGTAACGCGGGACCAAGCGAAGAGGGACCGCATCATGTCGCAAGTGGTAACCCTGCCGCCGGAAACGGAATTGTTGCCGGACGGAGCCAGGCTGGGCGGTTGGTGGCATGCCGACGAAGAAACGGGCCGGGTCGTCTGCGACTTGTGCCCGCGGGCATGTCATCTAAAGCCCGGCGATCGCGGCTTCTGTTTCGTCCGCGAGAACCGCGACGGCCGGATGGTGCTGGGCACTTACGGCCGCAGCACCGGGTTCTGTGTGGACCCCATCGAGAAGAAGCCGCTGAACCAGTTCTTCCCCGGCACCAGCATCCTGTCGTTCGGGACCGCGGGCTGCAACCTGGGCTGCAAGTTCTGCCAGAACTGGGACATCTCCAAGTCCCGCGAGGTTGAGCGACTGAGCGAATTCGCGGCCCCGGAGATGATCGCCGAAGCGGCCCGGCAACTGGGCTGCGCGAGCGTCGCTTACACCTACAACGACCCGGTGATCTGGGCCGAGTACGCCATCGACACGGCGCGAGCTTGCCGGGCGGTCGGCGTCCGTTCCGTGGCGGTCACGGCGGGCTACATCAGGCCGGCCGCGCGCGAGGTTTTCTTCCGCGAGATGGACGCAGCCAACGTGGACTTGAAGGCGTTCACGGAAGAGTTCTACTTCCAGCTGACGTACTCGCACCTGCAGCCCGTCCTGGACACGTTGCACTGGCTGAAGCATGAAACCGACGTCTGGTTCGAGATCACGAACTTGATCATCCCGGACGAAAACGACTCGGCGGACGAATTACGGAACATGTGTGACTGGATTCTGGCCAGCGTCGGCGACGAAGTCCCGGTGCACTTCACCGCATTCCATCCGGACTTCCGCCTGCGGGACAAACCGCCCACGCCGCTGGCGACGCTGCTGGCCGCGTACGACATCGCCCGCCAGCAGGGCCTCAAATACGTCTACGTGGGCAACGTGGATGACCTCCGGCACCAGAGCACGTACTGTCCGCATTGCGGCGAGGTGTTAATCGAACGGAACTGGTACGATCTGGGCGCGTACCGCTTGCGCGGCGACTGCTGCGGCCAGTGCGGCGGCAAGATCGCCGGCCGCTATCAGGACGCGCCCGGCACGTGGGGCCGGAAGCGGCAGCCGGTCCGAATCTCGCAGTTCGCCGCGGCGGCAGCCAAGCCGCGAATCACGAACAAGCAACAGGAACACTCAGGAAAGGACCAACTGATGGCAGCGAATCCGGGGGCGGGCCAGAACACCACGGCGAAAACGGCCGATCCGGGCAATGTTCCGGCCAGTCCCGAGGTCGATGCCCGCCAGGAATCGGCCATCCATCGGGCGGCTTGTGAAGTGGTGGCCGCCGGCGTCCAGGGGCGTCCGCCGCAACTGTCGGACCCGACCCTGGGTGGCAGCGCCGGGCAACTGGTCATGGGCGCGTTCGTGACACTCAAACGCCACGGCCACCTGCGGGCTTGCTGCGGCGTCCTGGGCCGGCCGATGCGGCTTGGGGACGCGGTCCAGCAGTCCGCCTTGCGAACGGCCACCGAGGACACGCGATTCCCGACCATTTCGCCTACCGAGCTGCCGCATCTGCACCTGGACGTGACACTGCTGTACGGTTTCGAACCGATCCAGGCCAGCGGCCGCGAGCGGATCAAGCACGTCCAGGTCGGCCGCCACGGCCTGCACATTACCCGCGGCAATTCCGCCGGCCTGCTGCTGCCCGTAGTGGCCGTCGAGAACGGCTGGGACGCAGAACAGTTCCTCGAGCACGTCTGCCGCAAGGCCGGGTTGCCGACCACCGCCTGGCAGGACGACCAGGCCCGCCTGCTGCGTTTCGAGGGCCACATGGTCCCCGGCGATTTCAATCCCCATCTCCTCACGGCAGCCGGCAGCGACAAGCCGCCGCGATTCGCCGCCGCCGACCTGCAGCGGCTGGCCGACCAGTGTCGCCAGAACGTCGTGGCTCTGGTCCGCGGCGCGACGCCCAACTACTACCTGCCGGGCTGCCCGGACGGCACGGTCGAAGTCGTCGCACTGTCCGTGCGGGTGGGCGACCAAGGAGAGCCGGCGACGTTTTCCCAGTTGTCGCTCCGCCCCGGCGTACCGCTCCAAGCCACGCTGTTCACGCTGTGCGAAGCGGCCGCCAAGAACTTGGCTGCCAGCCGCCTGGGGCCCGCGGATCTGAACCGGGTTCAGGTCGGCCTGACCCTGCTGTACGACCCGGCGATGCACGGGACCGTCGCTGCCCCAGAGGTCGCGGGCGTGGATCCGTTGCGGCGGGCGCTGCTGGTCGTCGAGCACGGCCGCACCGCCTGGGTCTGGGATCCCAATCGGACCGTCGACCAGTTGCTGCCGTCGGCCGCCCAGGCGGCCCAGGTCGTCAGTCCTGCCCAGGCTTCGGTGTTCAGCCTGGCGGCGCAATCGACCGAGCGGTCGTTGCAGGTCTCCAGTGTGCCTCGGCCGCGCACCGGTCCGCAAGTCCGCCCGCCGGCCGTCGCCGGCATGTTCTATCCGGGCGAGCCCAGCCAGTTGCAGAAGATGATCGATGGCCTGCTGGCCGATGGCGACGTGCAGCCTGCCGATTGGCCCGGCGTCCTAGTCCCGCATGCCGGGCTGATCTACTCGGGCCGTTTGGCCGCCCAGACGTTCCGCCGCGTCAGCATTCCGGAAACGGTGATCATCATCGCTCCCAAGCACACGCGGCAAGGCGTCGACGGGGCCGTGGCTCCGCACGACACGTGGGCTCTGCCGGGCGGTTCGTTGGCCTCCGATCCCGCGTTGGCCCGGCGCCTGGCCGCTGAAGTCCCGGGCCTTCAGCTGGATGCCGCCGCGCATCAGCAGGAGCATTCGATCGAGGTCCAGCTGCCGATCCTGGCGCGGCTGGCGCCGCACTGCCGGGTCGTCGGGATCACGTTGGGAGCCGGCGACTTGGCGCGCTGCCGCCAACTGGGTGCCGGCCTGGCTCGAGTCGTGCAGTCGCTACAGCCGCGACCGCTGCTGGTGATCTCCAGCGATATGAATCACTACGCCTCGGACCAGGAGAACCGCCGCTTGGACGAAATGGCCCTGCAAGCCGTCGCAACCCTTGACCCGGCCGCGGTCTACGATACTGTAGTAGCTCGTCATAACATCAGTATGTGCGGCGTGCGGCCGGCAATTGTCGTCATGGAAGCCCTTCGCCAATTGGGCCTCCTGGGCCGCTGCGTCCGCGTGGGCTACGACACCAGTGCCGCCGTCTCCGGCGATAGCAGCCGAGTCGTCGGCTACGCCGGATTGCTGTTTGGGGCCGCAACATGAGTCATTCACCGTTCGACGACGGACCGGTCTCCGGTTCGAGCGACCAGGGCACAATCGAGTTCGTTTGTCAGACCTGTGGACGGCAGCTGCGCGTGCCCCTGCAGTTCGCCGGCCGCAAGGCCAAATGCCCGGAATGCGGAGCCGTCCAGGCGATTGCCGCCCCGCCAGCCGCCGTCCCTCGTCCGCAGGCCGTGCCCAGCCCGCCGCCGCTCCCGACGATCTCGTCGACAACCGACGGCGGTTCGGCGTCCACTGTGGAGGGCAACTCCCTGCCGCCGGCACCCCCCGCCGGTTCGCCGTTTGCCGCCGCGCCTGGAGGTGCCGCCACAGCTGCCGCGTCCCCGCTGCTGGGAACGCCGCTGGCTCCCCAGCCGCCGGCTCCGCCCGCCGCGCCGACCCTGATGGCGGCGACGCCGCACCATCCGGGCCGCGAGACGGAGACCAAGCAGTTGTTCGACCGGATCACGGCCGAGATCGGCAAGATCTTTGTCGGCCAGCAGGAGTTGGTACTGGGCTCGTTGGTGGCCCTGTTCTCCAGCGGGCACATCTTGATTGAAAGCGTGCCGGGATTGGGCAAGACGCTGTTCGTCCGCACGCTGGGCCGCGTGCTGGGGTGCCATTTCGGCCGCATCCAGTTCACGGCCGACTTGATGCCCTCCGATATCACCGGGGCTCCGATCTTCGACATGAAGACACAGGAGTTTCGCTTTCGGCCCGGGCCGGTCTTCACCCAACTGCTGCTGGCGGACGAGATCAACCGCTCGCCGGCCAAGACGCACGCCGCCCTGCTGGAGATCATGCAGGAATACCGGGTCACCATCGACGGCAAGAGCCACAACCTGGCACGCCCGTTCCTGGTGCTGGCGACGCAGAACCCGATCGAATCGGAAGGCACGTACAACCTGCCCGAGGCCCAACTGGATCGGTTCATGTTCAAGTTGACCGCCGATTACCCGCGGGCCGAGGAAGAGGCGCAGATCCTCGAATTGCACAGCCGCCAGGTGGACCTGAACGAGCGTTTGGAGCGCGAACTGGCGCCGCTGACCACGCCCGACGAGATCATGCGGATCACAAAGCAGAACGCCGACGTGCGGGTGGACTCGAAGCTGATCGAGTACATCAATAAACTGGTCCGACTGACCCGCAAGTGGCCGCAGTTCCACCTGGGCGCTTCCCCGCGGGCCGGCATCGCGCTGATGCAATCGGCCCGCACTCTAGCCGCCTTTGCCGGACGGGACTACGCCGTGCCGGACGACGTCGTGCAACTGGCCCTGCCCGCCCTGCGGCACCGGGTGATCCTGACCGCCGAAGCCGAGGTCGAAGGCCGCAACGTGGACGAGCTGCTGACCGAACTGATCCGCTCCGTCGAAGTCCCCCGGCTGTAGTCCCGCTGAGGAAAAATGCCGCGCCACGGGGACGGCACGGCGGCTCACGTGCCTTTTCTCGTTCGGCCGATTCCCCTTGTCGGGGCAGCGTCTGTTCCGTCCCGTGGAGGCGGCTGCCGTGGCACTTTCGCCCGCTACCCGCTAGAATACAAAGCAGTACGCCAAAGGAGAACCGCCATGCAGGTAGCTTCTGACGCCGACCTCATCGTCAACCGCGGACGCGGGCCGCAGATCGCCGGAACGCGAATCACCGTCTTCGACGTCATGGACTACCTGCAGCATGGCTGGCATCGCGACCGCATTGCGGCGCTGTTCCGGCTGTCGTCGCGCGACGTTCAGGCGGCGATCGACTACATCGAAACGCATCGGGAAGAGGTCGAGACCGAGTACCAGGGCATCCTCGAACGGCATCGCAGCTATCGCTACCGGCCGGATGTCCAGGCCAAAGTCGACCGCTGTCGTCAGGCCGCCGAACTCCGGCTGGCCGAGGTTCACAGTCGTCTGTCGGCCGAGGATCGCGATGCCCAGGATCATGGCTGACCACAATGTGGAAGGGCACCTCCAGGTACTGCTCACCATCTGGTCCTCCCCGGCCTGGGGTGAGGTCTGGCAAGGGATCGAGTGCGACTTGGAATCGTTCGAGCGGCTGGGGATCGCTCCCGATTCATCGGACATCGACCTCTGGGAACTCTGTCAGACGCACGAAATCGTCTTGCTGACGGGCAACCGCAATGCGGAAGGCACCGACTCGCTCGAAGCCGCCATCGCCTCGCTAGGCACAGCCCGCAGTCTTCCGGTCATAACCATCGGCGATCCCGACCGGTTGTTGCGGGACCGCGACTATGCACAGCGCGCAGCTGCCCAAGTGCTGGAGTATCTCTTGGACGTGGAGAGCCTACGTGGCACCGGGCGGCTGTACGTCCCGTGAGATCCACGACTATCCGGCCGGGCAGTCGCTGCATTGTACCACCCGGCAAGGACCACGACACCCCATCCCCTGCGCCTTCCACTTCGAGTCGCCCGGAAGCCGGCGGTGGCGGTCGCCCGTTGGTGCGGTGCGGCGTCACAGCAGGTGCCCCGCCCAAGCGGGGGCGGGGCGCGGTTCTGGCCTCAGGTCGGTGAAGTCAGCGACAAGTGTGTCCCTCCCGTTCCCCCGGCGGAATAGCTGCCCCGTTCGCGAAAAAACAACCCGGTCGCGATGATCTCGCCCGCACCAATCGGCGCCAGGTACGTCATCCGTTGGCTGATGCACGGGCGTCTCGGCGCTGACTACCCGAATGCCGCGCAACGGGAAGTCCGCGAGCGGGGAATCGAGGACGCCCCTCAGTGCGATCGTCGAGTCGCCGACAAATCGACCTCCGCCGCCATAGGTCGTGCCTTGCGGCCACACCACCAGGGCCTGCAGCCACGGCACGCGGCTGATCGCGGTCCAGGAATCCGTGAATTCGGTTGAGACTCGGCTTCCCTGATGGACGAAGTACAACAAGAGTCGCCCATCCGGTGAAACGTCGCACTTCTCTTCGTAGATGCGCCCCTTGATCCAGGCCCCGTGAACAAAGGTGTCCCGCACGGTGTCCCACTGGATGATGTGGTACCACGCCGACGGTCCACGGCGCAGAATAACGGCCGTGGGTTCACGTTTCGCGAGGATCACGAACAATCTCGCCATAGCTCAAGCAATCCCCAGGCACGGTCTGGCGGCCCCTGCCCCTTTCACTGCAAACCATTCCCTTGGCTCCTTCGAACGGCGGCCATGGAGCCCATATTCGGCCGGACCTGCCCGGACCCTCGCCGCATTGTACCACCCGGCAAGGGACCGCGACATCCAGGAGACCGCGTCAGCCCAGCGGACACGTCGGTCCAGACGTTGGGATCGGCGACACGATGCAATGCTCGTAGATGCCCTGCGCGCTGTCGGGAGCGACAACAAGTTCCTGAGTCATGGCAACAGGGGGCAGCAGCAGGCACAGTGCAAAAGTGGCCAACAGACAGGTAGCACGCTGGGTCATGCCGTGTTCCTTCTCGTGAAGATAGGGGTGTTTTGCGGATACGCTCAGAGGAGCCCGAGGCCAGCCCCGCGTCATCGTAGGATCGCGCGAGCGTATCGGGGAAGCGTGGTTGTCTTCCCCTGATTCACGGTCTATAACACCCGAAACGACAGGGCGAGCGTGGAGCAGGAGAAGACTTCTGATGGTCAAGCCCGACAATCGACGAGGCGTGGCGTGGCTCGTGCCGGCAACAGCCGTCGCCGTCCTGATGGGCACGGGGTTAGAGGCAGGCGAGGCCCCCGTAGCCATTCCCACCTTTCACTGCCTGGGGCTCTACTGGTCACCGCAGAACGGCTCTGCGGAAAAGCAAGTGCAGGTCCGTTACCGCCAGCAGGGACAGCCGCAGTGGCAGGAGGCCCTTGCCATGCGGTACAACCCCATTTCCAAGACCGACCTCGCGCTGGCGGACTACCGGGGCAGCATCGTCAACCTCACTCCGGGAACCCGCTATGAAGTCCAGCTGACACTCTCCGAGGCGTCGGTAACCGAGACGCTGAGCGCCACGACCTGGAGCAACGAGTTTCCGGCCGGCCAGACGATCCGCGTTGCGGACCGCGATACGCCGCTGGCCATCAAGGAATCCGGCACGCCCGATGCCTACCGAGTTTACGACGGCCTTGGCGCGGCGATCAACGTCGGCCACCGGCACGATGCGTGCATCACGATCGACGCTTCCTACGTGATCATCCGCGGACTGACGCTCAAGGGCGCCGGGGCGGCCGAGAACACCACCCGAACAGCGATCGGCGCCATCCGAATCGACGGCGGCCACGACATTGTCATCGAGGGCTGTGACATCTCCGACTGGGGCCGGCTCAATCCCCAGACCGGCTTCGGGTTCGACTACGAGGCGGCGATCCTCTCGCAGAGCACGAGCCTGGAACGTCTCATCGTCCAGCGATGCAAGCTGCACCACCCCCACTGCAACGGCAGCGCGTGGGACGCCAAGTTCCACAATCATACCCAAGGGCCGCAGTGCCTGTCGCTGTTCAACACTGCCGGGAACCACGTGATCCGGTACAACGAGTGCTTTTCCGACCTGGAGCATATGTACAACGATGTAATCGGCGGCGGGAGTAACGGCAGCTTCCGCGGATCGCCCGGACCCGATTCGGACATCTACGGCAACCTTGTCAGCCACTGCTGGGACGACGGCTTGGAAGTCGAGGGAGGCAGCCGCAACGTGCGGGTGTG
>CAIYOB010000006.1 GCA_903927685.1 uncultured Planctomycetaceae bacterium | reverse complement strand
TACAACGGCCAACCCGAAAATGCCCCCTCCCCATCGGCCTGCGGCTGGACCCCGGCAACGGGCTCTACCGTCTCGCTGAACCTTGTGCCCGACTCCACCCAGCTCTCCCCCGGCGAAACCGTCAAGCTCAAGGCCCTGGTCTCCAATGCGCTGCTGGACGACCATCCCCTTTCCTACGCCTGGACCGGCGTCGACACATCCTCGGAATCCGGCGCGGAATTTACTGCCAAGGGCAACGGATCGTTCAAGGTTTCCGTCAAGGTCACCGGCGCCAAGGGCCGCGCGATCGGCGAGGCAACGGCAACCTTCACCGTTGGCGAGCTCACGGTGAGCGTGTCCGGCATCCCGGGGCAGCCCGTGCCCGTAGGCACCACGGCTAACCTGACCGCCACGGTCCAGCAGGGTGGTAAGGCCGCCCCACAGGAAGGCCTCGAGTTCTCCTGGCAGCCGCACCCTGAAGTCGAATTCACCGGCCGTGCCGGCGCGGCGGCCACAACCGCCCGGTTCCTTAGGCCACAGAAAACACGCATATGGGTTGACGTCCTGCGCAAGGAAGGCGGCACCATGAAAACCGTCGCCTCGTCAGAACCCGTCGAGGTCGAAGTCGTCCCGCCCAAGATTGCCCTGGAATGCACCCCGGCTGACCCGCTGGTCGGTGAGGACGTAACCGTGAAGCTCACCGTCACGCCCGAACTGCCGGAGCTGGATTGCCGCTGGGAACTGCCCTCGAACGCCAAACAGATCGGCGAATCCAAGGACTCGCGCGAGGTTACCTTCTACTCGCTCGATACCCGAACTATCGCCATCAGGGCCATGGCCAGGCTTCAACACCATGGCGACGACCTCGGCGAAGCCAAGGCCTCCCTCACCGCCCGCCCGTACCAGGTCAACGTCACCGGCCCTCGCCACTCGGGACCGAAGCCGCGCGTGTGGAGTGAACAGGCCAAGGGCCTGGTCGAGGTGCAGTCCGGCACCGTCGTGCACCAGGAAGTCTTCTTCGCCGCCACCGTGAACCCGCAGTGCCCGCGCACCGTGCGCTACGAATGGAGCGCCTCGCCCGAGGGCTGCTCCGTCTACAGCCCGGCCAGCAGGGAAACACGCGTCAATGCCAGCCAGCCGGGCACCTACAGCCTTGCCGTCAGGATCAAGGACGACCGCGGCATCGAACTCGGCACGGGCGCAGGACAGCTCTCCGTCGCTGCCGACCCAGGGAAGCCGATGATTTCCGGGGCCGGCGCCAAGCTGGCCCAGGCGCAATCGGCTGTGGCCGAAGGACGCCTCGAGGAAGGCCTCTCCCTCGCCGGGGAAGCCGCCGCACTGGATCCGAAAAACACGGAGGCACCCAGCCTGCAAGCGAAATGGACCACCGAACGCCAGCAGGTCCTGCAGTACGTCGCACAAGTCAACGACGCCTTGCGGAAGCCTGATCTTGCGTCGGCCGCCGCCGCGCTGGACAAGGCTCGCCAGATGCATCCGCGGTATGCACCGGTCAAGGACGCGGCTTCCGCGTATGAGCGTGCCGTTGCGGCCGCGAATGAAAGGGAAAGCGACCGAGCCCGGTTTATCGCCGAAGGGGAGGCTCTCCAGAAGCAGGACAAGCTGTTCGAGGCGGTCGAAAAGTTCCGCCAGGCGCTCGCCATCCGGCCTGATTCCGTCGTCCAGCAACGCATCGCGGAACTCACCGATCGCATGGGCCGTAAGGAAAAGGCGCGTCAGCTCCGCGCCGAAGGGGCTGCGTTCCAGGAGAAGAACGAATTGGGCAGGGCAGTGGCCAAGTACAGGGAGAGTCTTGGTTATTGGCCGGATCCCGCCCTTGAAAAGCATATTTCCCTGCTGGAACAGAAGATCGCCGGTTCCGAGTCCGGCGCGAAGGCGGACGCACTTTGGGCGGAGGGGCGTACCTTGTATGATGCCGCCAACTACAAGGGCGCCGCCGCGAAGTTCAAGCAGAGCCTGGCCCTCAAGGAAACGTCAGAGCGCCGTGCCTATCTGGACAAGTTGGAGGCGTGGCTCTCCGTCAAGCAAGTGACTGATGCCGTCTGGTCCACGGCCAGGCCAACGACCAACACGGGAGCCGCCAAATCCGGGGCAGCCGCTTCTACGGCACCCACCCCGGCGGCCCCGGTCAACACAGCGTCGCGTCCGGCCCCCAAGCCGGCCACACCCGCATTACCCCCAGCCGCCAAGACCGTGCCCACCCCGGAAAAACCTGTGCCACCCCGGGCGCCGGCGACGCCGTTGCAGCCCAAGTCGCCCCCGCCGGCACAATCCGCTTCCGCACCCTCGCTGAACGGCACATTTTCGCAAACCCTCAGCGAAGGGGGGCAAAGCATGACGGTCCGATGTGTCATCGTTCAGTCCGGAAACAA
This sequence comes from uncultured Planctomycetaceae bacterium, assembly GCA_903927685.1. The sequence continues at coordinate 776 of CAIYOB010000006.1, read as the reverse complement.
CATCACGGCAGACATGTCCATCAAGGCCGACGAGATGACCGAGTCGAACCGGTTTTCGGGGTTCATCCGGGGCCATCTTGTCACGCTGAATCCCGGCAAGGAGAACGAGGTCAAGATGACCGTCTCGCCCGATCTCAACACGCTGACAATGACGCTCGGGGAAGCCGGGGAAGCCATGACGCTCAACCTGCGGCGCGAACGCTGATGTGGCGTTCGATGGGCCGGCCACGGGACGTTCCGGGCCTGTCATTGTGAACGCCATGGAATCGAGCGGCTCGGCAAAGGGTTCGGCTGCTGAAACACAACAGCGATTCTTCCCGCATTGTCGTCCGGAGTCCCGGTGCTGCGCCATGCCGTGAGGAGGGCAAGTCCGTATCCCATGGCGTGGATCGAAGAATCTGTCGTTGTACGGTCACGCATCGGTTCCGCGTCCGTCTGTAAGGGGAGATTTACGGGCTCGACAGCGACTTGAGCCACACGGTACGATTCAACGTTGCAGAAAGGGTTTCCATGTCGCAAGTTCTACGCATTCGAGTGGTCCAGTTCGAGGTCCTTCCCGGGCGGCCGAGGGAGAATGTCGATCGCATGCTGGAAAGCGTGGCGCGGGCTCGCGAGGCGGTCCGGGATGCCGTCGTCTTCCCAGAGATGGCGGTTCCGGGATACCTGCTGGGCGACGAGTGGGAGCGGCCCGCCTTCCTGCGGGAATGCGAGGCGTGCGGTGAGCTTCTGCGCGAGGCCAGCCGGGATGTCGTGATCCTGTTCGGCAATGTGGGGCT
>CAIYOB010000005.1 GCA_903927685.1 uncultured Planctomycetaceae bacterium | reverse complement strand
GTCTCCACGCCCGGCGTCGCCGGGTTGTCCCCCGTCACCGTCACCACCGTCGTCGTGGTCCCGTTCGGATACGTCACCCGCAGCGTCACCGGCACCCCGTTCAGGCCCGGCTCGCCCCCGTCCTGCAGCCCGTCGCCGTCCAGGTCCACCCACACGTAGTCCCCAAGCGCCGCCGGATCCCGGTAGTAACCGAAGTCCACCGTGGTGACGTTCGACCCGTTGCTCACCGTCACGCTGTACGGATCCGCCTTGCTCGTCCCGTCGGCGGTCACCAACTGGCTGCCCAGCGAATGCCAGGCCCCGCCCAGCACGTTCGCCTCGTCCGTCACGTCCACCGTGTAGGTGCCGTTGGGAAGCCCGGTGAAGCTGTAGGTGCCGTCTCCGGCTGTCGTCGTCGCCGCCACGACGTTGCCAGCCTGGTCCAGCAGCACGACGGTGACGCCAAACCGCCCGGGTTCGCCGCCCTCCAGCGTCCCGTCGGCGTCGGTGTCCCGCCAGATCGTCCCGCCGATCGTGTTCGGGACGGTCGGCCGGTAGCCAAAATCCTGGGTCAGATTCGCCCCGTCCGGAAAGGTCGTCACCAGCGACAAGTTGTTGTTGTCCGCGTTCGGATCGACGGTGTTGTTCGTTCCCGCCAAGGCGCCGCCAGCCACAAAGTTGCTGGCCGGAACGACCACGAGGTAGCCCAAGGCCGTGTTCAGGTCGGCAAAGTAGTAGCGTCCGTTCTCGTCGGTCACGGTCGTAGCCAGCAGCGTGGTGCCCGTGCTGTTGTACAGGTCCACGGTCACGCCCTCGCGGCCTTCGCCTGCATCGAACGTGTTGTCGGCATCGAAGTCGATGAAGATCATGTCCCCGATCACGCCGTTGGCGCCGTCTGAGCGGTTGGCATCCGGGGCGGCATACCCGAAGTCCTGATCGTCCACCGCCGTTGTCGTCAGGTTGGTCACCGCACTCAGATTCGCTGTTACGACGACGCCGTCGTCGTCGAACGTCGGCTGCAGCCCGTCCAACACGTTGGCCGTGTCGCTGACCCAGACCAGGTAGTCGTCCGTGCCGGCGCCGTCGGTCACCGGCAGCCCGGCGAATAGGTACCGGCCGAACTCGTCGGTCACCACCGTCGCGATCACCGGCTCGCCCGCGTCCCAAGCCCCGTCGCCGTCGCTGTCCCGGATCAAGGACACGGTCACGCCCGCGATCCCATACTCCGTGGCGTCCGTCCCAATCGGCGTCCCGGCCGGTCCCTGCTGGTCCGCATCCGCGTCGAACCAGACCGTGTCGCCGATGCTGCCGGTGTCACCCGTCGGCCGGTAGCCGAAGTCCGCGTTGACATACACGTCGCCGGGAGCCAACACGACCGGCGCCGTCGTCTTATGATCCAGCGTCCCGTCCGGGTCGCCCGTCTGCGTGTAGCCGCCCAACGGCGTCACGACCACTTCGTAGATCCCCGCGGGAAGACCATCGAACATGTAGTGCCCGGTCGCGTCCGTCGTCGCGGTCCCACTCGGATACGGCGCGTCGATGTCTCCGTCCCCGTCGCTGTCGTACTGCAACGTTACGGTCACACCCGGCAGGCCGATCTCGTCTGGATCCTGCACCCCGTCGCCGTTGGTATCGATCCAGACCCGATCGCCGATCGCGCCGGTATTCGTCCCGCCGTTCACGTCGGTGCTGGGAGCCCAGTTGTAGCCGAAGTCCGCGGTGACATACTCCTCGCCCGGCCCCAGCGTCACGTCTGTCTGGCCGTCCGGCGCCGTGGTTCCGTCGTCTTCGTCGTACGTCCCGTTCCGCAGGCCCGCGGGCAAGGTCGTCGCGTCCACTCGGACCCTGTAATCCCCCGGCGGGAGATCGTGGAACAGGTACCCGCCGTCCACGCCGGTCACCGTCGTCGTCGGCTGCACCCCCGCAGTCAGCGGATCGCTGTCGATATCGTTGCCCGCCCCGTCGAGCAGTACGACCTTCACGTTGGCGATCCCGTCCTCGCCGGCGTCCTGCACGCCGTCCGCGTCCTCGTCCAGCCACACCCGGTCGCCGATGGTGCTGGTCAAGCGGACATAGCCGAAGTCCTGCAACCGGTTGATTTGACCGGCGGCCAGGGTCAGCACGGATTGGCTGTCGTATCCGCCGTCCTTGTCGTAGGTCGGGCTCGTGTCCACCGGTTCCGTCGCCGTGACGCGATACACGCCGGCCGGCAGACCGCTGAACTGGTAGCTGCCGTTCACATCCGTCACCGTGGTCAGCGTCACGTCGTCACCGTCGCCGAAAACACCGTTGGGGCCGGCCCAGATCAACTCGACCGGCACCCCGGCGATGCCGTCTTCGATCGCGTCCTGGACGCCGTCCCGGTCGTCGTCGTACCAGACCCGATCCCCGATCGCGCCCAGCTTCTCGTCGTCCGAATCCGTGCCCTGGCGGCCGGCGCCGCCCGGCAGGCTCCACCACGTCAAGTCCGCCGTGTTTTCAATCGAAGCCGTCTGATTGGCGGGATCGGCCAGAATCGCGTCGTAGGTGAACACCAGCACGCCGCCGAGCGGGAAGGTCGACACGTTGATGCGGACCGTTGTATCACTGCCGCCGTTGCCGGTGGCAATCGTGATGTTGCCGGTCGGCACGGTAGTCGCAGGGGCCGGGGCGATCATGACCGAGCCGGCAACTAGCGTGATGCCCGGATCGGCCAGCAAATCGGTGATCACGACGTTATACGCCGCGGCAGTCGGCGACGGGTCGGCGACGCGCACCGTGTACCGCACCTTGTTCCCATCGACCGGCGCGGCCGATTTTTCGATCCCCAACAACGGCTCGACAATTTCGATCGCCACCGTCCCCACGACGTCGCCCATCACCGCGGCGTTGACCAAATAGTCGCCGTCGACGTTGTCGCCCGAGTTCTCGACCAGGGCCACGACTTCGACGACCAGTCGATCCTCGTCGCTGACTTCGCCGTCGGCCATGTTGACCAGCGTGCCGAAATCGAACCGCACGCGGTCGTTGCGCCCGTCGAAGGGCGTAAAGTCGCTGGCCGTGCCGGCCGCCCCGACCGCCAGCGACGAGCCGCTGATATTCCCGCCCGACGTCGCGCCCGACGTCGTGTTGCCGCCGATCGAGACCACCCGGGAACTGACTACCGACAACACGCTGGGCAGATAATCCGAGACCACGACTGCGGAAGTCCCTTCGATCAGCGTCGCGGTCACCCGGTACGTGACCGTTTCCCCGATGGCCAGGTCGGTAATCCCCGCCGTGTACTGGCTGTCGCCGGTGGCGGCCAGCGACGAGTCGACGATGGCCTTGGTCAACTGCGGCGACGACGCGCGGAAGCTCTCGTCGTCCGTGTCGCGGTAGTCGTTCACGCCCACGCCGCTGCCCGTGCGTTCGCCTGTGTCGCTGCCGGGCGCGCCCGGGGAGGTCGAGCCGGTGGGATTGGGGTCCGTGCCGCTGGCGCCGCTGAGGCTGGTGTAAGTCACGGTGGCGGTGTTGGTGATCAGCTGGTCCGGCAAGACGGTGCCCTGCAACGTGGCCGCGTAGTCGACGGTCACCGAGCCCCCGACGGGCACGCTGGCGATTCGCACGTCGACGCTGGTCGGCGTGGAGTTGTTGGTCACCCCACCCGACGGCGTGACGGTGACACTGCCGGGCGCACTCAGCCGCAATGCGGCCGGGAGGATGTCCAACAGTTGCACGTCGAAGGCGTCGGCGGTGCCCGTGTTGCGGAACGTCACGCGGTAGTTGGCCACGTCGCCCGCGTCCTGAGGCGTGGCGCCCGTCAGGAACTTCGAGACGTTGTCGATCAGCGGCTCGACCACCGTCACCGTGACGGCGTTCGAGGTGGCCAGCGGGCTGCCGCCGACGCGGACCTCGAACGTGTTGCTCTTGACATCGCCGTTGTTCACGTCGGCCACGTTCATGACCAGCGCATTGAATTCGAGGACGATGAATTCGCGGGTCGCGTCGTCCTCGCTGTTGACCACCTGCCCGAATCCGAAGATCGGATCGGTGCCGCTGGAAAAGGACCCGCCCGAGATGGCGCCGACGGGCAGCGGGAACGTGGGCACGATCAAGTCCAGCGAGTCTTCGTCGCCGATCCGGTTCAGGTGCGGGTCCACGAGGTCGCCGTCGCTCACCAGGGTCGACGAGAGCCCGGTCCCACTGCTGGACACGAAGGCCACGAAGACGTTGTCCTCCAGGAACTTCAAGCCCAACGGCAACGCGTCGATCACCTGCAGCGCGGGCGACGTTCCCTCGGGCACTCCGACTTCCAACCGATAACGCACGATTTCGCCCACGGCGACCTGCCGGCTGTCGTCCGAGGTGGCGGATTCCGAGCTGCTGACGTACCGCTTGTCTGCGGTCGGCTTCGCCAGGATCAGGCTGGCGTCGTCGTCCGCCGCATAGTCGTTCACCACGGGCGTCCCGGTGCCGGTCCGTTCACCGTCCGACGCGCCCGGTAGCCCCGTATTGCTCGATCCGGTATCGTTGGGGCTCGTCCCGTTCAGGCCCGGCAGGCTGGTGTAGGTGACGCGGGCCGTGTTCAGCACGGTCTCGCCGGGATTGACGTTCGCAACCAGGAGTCGCGTCTGATACTCGACGATCACCTCACTGCCCGCCGGCACCGTGGCGACCACGAGGTCCAGCTCGCGGAGATCGGACGCGTCCGTGAAGGCGATCGGACTGCCGTCGAGCGTGACGCTGACGCTTCCCAGCACCAGTTCCAATTCCGCGGGCAGACTGTCCAATAGCTGGACGTCGAAGGCCGTCGCGGCGCCCACGGCGTTCGAGTACGTCACGCGGTACGTCACCAGATCCCCGGCGTCCGGCGCGTTCGGGGGCAACGGCGACACCACCTCCTTCTGGTCGACCGTGATCGACGGCTCGACGATGGTCGCGTCCACGTAGTTGGACGTCACGCGCACGACGTTGTCGACCAGGACCTCGAAGCGGTTACTCTTGACGTCGCCACGGTTCGTGTCCGTGGTGTTCAGCACCAGGGCGTTGAATTCCAGCACGACGTACTCCGCCGTGACGTCCTGCTCGGCGTTGGTGACCGTGCCGAAGAGGAAGCGGAGCGGCGTGCTGCCGTCGACCGTCCCCGGCGGCAGCGGGAAGTCGGGAGTGATGGAATCCAAAGTCGTTTCGTTGCCCACGCGGTTCAACTGCGGGGCCGTCAGCAGGTCTGGGTCCGTGATCAGGGTCGAGGTGATGTTGCCGACCGTGGACGAGACGAAGGCCACCCGCGCGGTGCCGTCCAGGAATTGCAGTCCGAGCGGCAGCAGGTCGCGCAACACGGCATTCGACGCCGTGCCCTCCGGCACGCCCACGACCAGCCGGTAGCGGGCGATCTCGCCGACGGCCAGGTCGTTGGCCACGGTGGCCGGCTCGGAGGTCTTCACGATCGACTTGGAGCCCGTCGCCTCGACCGTGGTGAACTCGGCGTTGTCGGTGCCATTGTAGTCGTTCTGGCTCGGCGTCCCGCTCCCCGTGCGTTCCCCCGTGTCGCTGCCCGCCGGGCCGGCGATCGAGCCGGTCAGGTTGTCTGCCCCCAGCGCCGTACCGCTGCCGGGCAGGCTGGTGTAGGTGAGGTTCGCTACGTTCGTCACCTTCTCGCCCGGCGTGATGCCGCCGGCCAGCAGCGTCGCTGAGTAGTCGATCTGCACCAACGCGCCGGACGGGACCGCATCGATGAGGATGTTCAACTGGTTGCCCAGTGAGTTGTGGTGAATCACGCCCGTGCACAGCGGACAGGACACCGTGATGCTGCCCAGCGTCGTGTCCAAATCCAGGTCTGCCGCCGGCAGTAAGTCGATCACTTGCACATCAAACGCCGTGGTCGTGCCCGTGTTCGTATATGTCACCTGGTAGGTCGCGGTATCGCCGGCGTCCAGCGGCAAGGGCGGCAGGATTTGCTTGCCGAGGTTCACGATCGC
>CAIYOB010000004.1 GCA_903927685.1 uncultured Planctomycetaceae bacterium | reverse complement strand
CGCCGGCGCGGAAGAGGCCAAGGTCGACGCGAAGGTCGCGGAAACACCCGCCGCGGGCGCCGAGAGCAAGCCGGCCGCCGCTCCGGCGGAAGCGGCCAAGGATGCGGCAGCCAAGGATGCGGCAGCCAAGGATGTTGCAGCCAAGGACGCGACTGGCGGCAAAGAGCCCGCGAAGCCTGCGGCGGAGGAGCCGAAGGCCCGCAGCCTGGACGTGGTCTACGTGGCGGACATCGACCTGATGATGCCTGCCTTCCTCCGCATCCGGGCTCGTCCCGGCGAGGACGAGGAGATCAGCTGGCAGTTCGAGAACGTCAACTTCCTGCTCAATATCGTGGATATCCTCTCGGGTGACGACGACTATGTCGAAATCCGTAAGCGCAAGCCCAAGCACAGCACCTTGCGGATTGTCGAGGTCGGGGCTCAGGCGGCTCGCCAGACGGAATTCCGCGAGCGGATGACGTACCAGGAAGAGTTCGACAAGGCCGTCAAGGCGATTGAGGAAGAGAACAACAAGGAAATCGACAAGTTCAAGAAGGAACTGGAAGAACTGCAGGCCAAGCAGACGGACGCGGGGCAGGGTGGGATCCGGTTTTCGGATCTGCAGAGCCGGGCGCAGAAGTTGGCCGAGGTTCAAGAGCGGCTGAAGCGGCGTCTGGACGTGAAGCGCGAGCAGCTGCAGCGTCAGCGGGACGAAAAGATCGAAGAGATCCGCCGCCAAGTGGACTCGGAGATCGTGGGCATCAAGAACTGGTACAAGGGCTTGGCCGTGGCACTTCCGCCGATCCCGCCTCTGTTGGTCGCCCTGATCGTGTTTGTCCGGCGCCGCCTGCGCGAACGCGAGGGCGTAGCCAAGTCGCGGATGCGGTAGGGAGCGAGGCAGCTCGGACCCGGTCGGCCTGCGCCGGCGGACCGGGGCCCCCCCAGGGGACGGCTGCCCCTCGGCATGGCAGTGGGCCGGTGTTCGCCGGTCCTTCGCTGGAGCGGTTTGAATGAGGTTGGAGAGATAAGAATCATGACTGAAGGCATCAAGACGCTGATTTACATGGGTGTGGCCCTGCTCGTCGCGCTGGTCGCGTTCATTTCGCGCCCCAGAATCGAGGAGTTCAAGGTCAGCGAGCAGGAAGGCAAAGTGCTGTTCGAGAAATTCGACGATCCGGCCCAAGCGGATCGGATGGCGATCGTCAAATACGACGAGGCGTTGGGAACGCTGGACGAGTTCAGCGTGGCTCGTGACAAAGCCTCGGGTGCATGGACGCTGCCATCGCATGGCGGCTATCCGGCGGACGCTGAAACGCGCGTCCGCGACGCCGCCTTGTTGCTGGTCGACCTGCAGATCCTCGGAATCGCCTCGACGGTCTCCGGCGACCACCGGATGTTCGGCGTCGTCGAGCCGGACAAGGACAAGCTGAAGGCTGGCGACGAGGGAGTGGGCCTGTTGGTCCGCTTTGAAGATGCCAAGGGGCAAGATCTGGCCAGTCTGATCATCGGCAAGAAGGTCAAGGGTGCGGACGACCAGCGGTTCGTGCGCGAGCCGAAAAAGGATGCGGTGTACACGGTCCGGATCGACCCCGACAAACTGTCCACCAAGTTCCAGGACTGGATCGAAAAGGACCTGTTCAAGGATCTGAAGAGTTGGGACGTCGAACACGTCGCACTGAAGAATTACACCGTCTCGTTTCAGCCGCCCCGAGTCCTGATCGACAAGAAGTTCGATCTGCTGGCGGATTTCAAGGACTCGGAATGGAAAGTCCGCGAGCTGAAGAAATATAGCCAGGGCGAAGGAGCCGTTGTGGCTTTGTCCGACCAGGAAGAGCTGAACAAGGACAAGCTGAACGATCTGAAGACCGCCGTCGACGAACTGGAAATCGCCGATGTCCGCAAGAAGCCCAAGGGACTCGGCGCCGACCTGAAAGCCGGCGAAGGCTATGCCAAGGACGACGAGGGCGTCATGGACTTGGCCAAGCACGGCTTCTACATGGTTCCCACGGCCAGCAACGAGGTCGAGTTGCTGAGCGCCAACGGAGAAGTCAGCGTCGGAACCAAGGACGGAGTCGAGTACGTGCTACGGTTTGGCGAAACCCAAGAGAGTGCCAGCGGTGCCGCCGACGAAGGCCAGGACCGCTACCTGTTCGTGACCACGCGCGTCGACATGTCCAAGTTCCCGCAGCCCGAACTGCAGCCCCTGCCGGAACTGCCGCAGGGCGCCAAGACCGAAGCCAAGCCGGAAGCTAAGCCGGAAGCAAAGCCGGAAGCTAAGACCGAAGTCAAGCCCGAGGAGAAGCCGGCTGCGAAACCGGAAGAGAAACCCGAAGTCAAGCCGGAGGCCAAGCCGGCGGAAACCGCGACCGAGACGGCCAAGCCCACGGCGAGCGACGGGCCCGCAGCCAAGGAACCGGCGCCGGCGGAAGCAAAGCCGGAGAGCGAAGCGAAGCCAGCCCCCGAGGCCAAACCCGACGCGGTTGCTGCCAAACCCGACGCGGCTGCCGCCGCCAAGCCGGAAGCCAAGACCGACAAGGAAGCGCAGGAATCCGAGATCGAAAAGGAACGCGAGCGGATCAATAAGGAGAACCAGCGGAAGATCGACGAGCGAAACGACAAGATCAAGAAGGCCAAGGAAACGGTCGCCAAGGAGAATACCCGCTTTGCCGATTGGTACTACCTGGTGTCGGACAAGACGTTCAAGAAGATCCAACTCAACCTGGACGACGTGATCAAGAAGAAGGAAAGCAAGGAAGGCGAGCCGGCGGGCGAAGGCGTCGATGCCTTCCGCAAGCTGCAGTCCGAAGGGCTGAAGAAGGAATAGTCACAGCCCGCGGACCGTCGTCTCGAATTTCAATCGCCGCTCGTTCAACACGTCCAGCGCCGTGATCTTCCAGGCGTTGGCACGCGGTTCGACGGCGAACCGGGCTTCGTACTCGTTGGTCCGGGCGTGCACGTGGCCCCAGTGCTCGATCGTCCCCGCCACGGTCCAGCGACAGCGATAGGCGAAACTGCGCGGGTCGGCCTCGCCGCCGGCCCCGGCCGGTTGGCGCTCGCCGGCGACGACCTTCACTTCGCGGATCCGCGACACGGCGCCGCCCTGTTCCTGCATCTCCAGTCCACGGCGAACTTGCAGGTACAGCTCGTTCAACAGCGGCCCGTCGACGCTCTTGGCCAGCGCCTCGTACACGTCGCTTTCCTCGCGATAGTCAAACGCGCGGTAGATGTTCTTGTGCAACGCGGCGAAAATGGCCGCAGCCTGTTCCGCCGATGCGGTGCTCGGCGGCGCGAACGGATTCTCGATTTCCCAGCGGCCGACCGGCCAAACGCCCGCCGCGACGACGACCACGAGGGCTGAGCCAAACATGTACGACATCCTGGCCGCGGACTGACGCCGCAGCAGCCACAGCAGCCCCGGCAGGGCCAACAGGCACGCCAACGAGGCCAGCGGCACCGACCAGCGGGGTCGCGGCGGCAGCGTGATGTCGATTTGGGTCAGCGGCGGGGGAACCGGGCGGCCGGGATTCTGCCAGCGGTATTGATTCTCCAACCCCAGCCGGGACAGGGTGACGCGCTGGGTTTCGTCAAATGCGTAGACGATCATGTTCACCGTCCAGACGAACCGATTGAAGCGATCCCAAGTCAGCTGGACGCGGCTGGGGCTCCCCTTGGTGCTGTAGGACAGAATGACTCCCACGCGGGCGCTCGACAGCGGCACTCGGCGGGGCTCAGCCCGTTGGGCAAAGTCCTTGAAATCCAGCCCGTAGAAATCGATCCGTGGCACGACCGGTTGGACGCGCACACCGTCGATCTCCAGTGGATTGCCCGCGGTAAAGTACGCCGCGATCTGTTCGCGGGCCGCGTCCTGTTCCGCAACCTCCAGGAACGCGGTGTCCGCGCGGGCAATCAACACACTCTCCTCCAAAGTCAGCAGCGGGATCAGGATCTCGTGGCGGACTTCGTAATCCGTGATGTACAGGAACGAGTACACCGCGCTGTAGCTGGTGATGCCCAGCGTCTCGTCTTTCTGCCTCTGATACCACTCGTCCCGCGCGTTCTGGGACGCGTCGGGCGGCAGTGGCGGATTGTCCCAACCGAACCGCACCGTCTGCGGTGTGCCGGGATAAAGAACCTCCCGCGATGCAGTCCCCGCGCCTTCCTGCTGGACGTGCAGCTGGACCTCGGCGGGCACAACCAGCTGGCCTTCCGTCAGGTGCTGGCTGAACGTGAGGAACTCAGGCGGTTCGGCCAGCGGGTATTCCACCTGGAAAGAGATCCGGTGCGACATCAAGTCGGCCAGCCGAATCCCCTCCGGCGGCATCTTCGGCTGTTCGACCCCGACCACGCGGCCTACCAGTCGCTGGCCTTGCACGTCGCGGATCGAAAACCGCTCGAGCAGGAACTTCTCGTGCCGTTGGATGCCCGTCTGGATCAAGTCCGGCTCGAGGAAATCCCGATCATTGGGCCCCAGTCCGTGGAACAGGAACAGATCCTCGGCAAAGAAGTCCAGTTGGACGCTCACCTGGTCCCGGGTCACGAACACGAACGCCTGGGTCAGCGAAATGGGGTGGGCGTGGGCGGGCACGGCGGCCAAGTGGCAGGCAACCAGTACCGCGAGGGACACGAAATGCGTGCGGAGCCGGGAGAGTTCGGGCTCGGATGTACAGGATCCCGTTTTCGCGGGCAGACGCGTCTTCACTGGGCCAGCCTTTCACCGCGAAGATTGAATTCTGCAGCCGCGATCACGAAATAACTTCCCCATTTCGGCTCAGCTCGTTTAACGCCGAGCCGGCAGGCGACGGCGGATCAGCGGGATGCGGCCACCGCAGCCGTCGCCTGCCGGCTTGGCGTTAAACGAGGCCCCAGTTTCGTGAACGATGCTGCGTCTGAGGCCGTCCTACGGGGCCGGGCTCACACCGTTTCCACGCGGATCGGCCGGAGGTCGAATTTCGGGCACTGGCCCAGGAACCGGCACGGGTTATTGTGGAACACCTCGATCGCCTCCTGCAGCGTGTGCTTGCGGCGGCGGAATTCGAGAATGCACTCCTGCAGCGTAAACGGATCGCTGGGACCCCAATCGGCCGACGAATTGACCAGGATCCGCTCGGTGCCATATTGCTCCAGGATGTCGACCGCGCGTCTGGGCGAACACTTGGTGATCGGGTACAGCGTCATGCCGACCCAGTAGCCGGCGTCCAGCGGCGCCCGGATCGTGTGCTCCTCGATGTGATCGATCCAGACCCGCTGGGGATCGACCCGCATGTGGGCCAGGACTTCCAGCGTCCGCTTCGTCCCGCGGACTTTGTCCTGCAGATGCGGCGTGTGAATCAGGATCAGTTGGTTGTGCTGGAGTGCCAGTTCGACTTGGGCCTCGAAGATCTCCTCCTCGTTCCTGGTTGTTTTGTGAAAGCCGATTTCCCCGACGCCCAGCACGGTGGGCTTCTGGAAAAAGTCCGGCATCTGCCGCAGGACTTCGCGGCTCAAGTCCGGGTTCTCCGCCTCCTTGGGATTCACCGCGACCCAGCAGAAATGCCGGATCCCGTACTGGGCGGCCCGCGTCGGCTCGAACTCGCTGATCTGGCGGAAGTAGTCGATGAACGTTTCCGGGTACTTGCGGTCGAAGCCGGCCCAGAACGCCGGTTCGGCGACGGCCACGACGCCGGACATCGCCATCCGTTCATAGTCTTGGGCGGTGCGCGCGATCCCGTGGTAGTGCGGTTGGATGATCTGCATGGTTCGGCTTCCTCTTCAAGCGGGATCGGAAAACAGGTGCAATAGCCGCTCGGCCCGGTCGGGCGTCGTCGTGCGATCCGCCAACAGCTGCAGCGACTGATAGACCTTGCCCAGTCGCTCGTCGGCTGCCATATCGCTCGGCGGATCGCCAGCGGCCGCGCGATCCAGTCGGTCCAGCACGGCTCCGATCTCCAGCAGTTGGCAGCGAGTTTCCAGAAAATAGGTGCTCAGCACCTCGGGGGCAGTCAGCATCGGATTCTCCTTTCAGTGCCCGTGTGCGAGGGATTTTCGGGCATAATCGAAAGCCTGTTCGAAGTGCAAATACAGCGGTTTTTCCGCATTGTGCATACGTTGGAACAAGTCATGCTGCGTCTTGTATTTGATGTTGCCGATCGCCAGGGCTCCGATGCTGACCGCGCCGCTGGTCGAGCCGGCCAGGGGGGTGCCGTCATCCTGCAGGCCGACGCCGGCGATGCCTGCCGGCGGCACGGCGTTGACGTCCGCGGCGACTTTCAGCCGCGGCGCGGCGGCCACGTCCGCGGCGGCCATGACCTGGATGCCGGCTCTGGCGGTTCCCAGCACCACATCGGCGTAGCGGAACTGCTCGAACTTGTGATCGCTCGCGTCGCCCTTGATGCCCGTCAAGTCGGCTCCGTAATTGTGATTGCAGATCGCGGCGACGCGATCGGCCCGGTCCTTGTGGCGGCCCAGGATAACCACCTCGGCCCCCGCCTTGGCGGCCAGGATGGCCGCCGCCGCGCCGACCGGACCGGTGCCGCCCAGCACCAGGATCCGCAGGCCGGCCAGCGTGGCGCTGTGCGACTTCTGCAGCTGGCGTTCGACGCAGGCGACCAGCGCGGCGGCCGTGGTGAACGCCCCGCTGGGATCGGCAAACACCGAGACCTCGAACGGCGGCACCATCGCCTCGCGAGCCCCGTCCAGCATGTCCATGGCGATATGCAAGTCCCGGCCGCCGATGAAGATCCCGGTACGTTTGGCACTCTTCGGACTCCGCGAGAAGATCACGTCCTGGACCAGCGGCCCGATGTCGTCCAGATCCACGTGCGAATAGGGCACCACCGCCGTCCAGCCGGCGTCCAGGGCCATATTCACGTCAAACGGACTTACGTTCTTGCCCGGGGTCAGCATGTGCAGGATAAATGGCTTTTCCATGGTCTTGATCCTCGTGCCCCATAGCATACTCGCCGCCGGCGCGGATCGCAAAGCCGGTTAGTTTGGGGATGATCCGGGTCTTGAAGTGTTGGGCGGCGGCTCGGCCCAGTTCCAGCGGCGCGGACGCCCGCCCGAAATACAGATCGAGACTCCGGCCGCGGGGCACCCATTTTTCGATCAGACGCCAGTTGATCACGACGGAACGGTCCAACGCCTCAAAACGGTCGGCAGGCAGCATCGTTTCCCAGTCCTTCAAGCTCTTCCGGACCAAGTGTTCATCGCCGCTGTCGCAGATGACGTAACTGTAATTGTCCGCGGCCCGAATGACCGCAATCCGCGCCACGGGCAGGAAGAAGCACCGCCGGGCCGTCTTGATCAAGACTTGGTCGTCGGCCGTGTACGGCCCGGCCGACGAGTCCGCGTGGCCCGTATGTGCGTGCACCCGCGCCAGGGCCAGCGCCAGCCGTGCCGGCTCGACCGGCTTCAGCAGGTAGTCCAAAGCATTGACTTCAAAAGCGCGAATCGCGTATTCGTCGTAGGCGGTGACAAAGATGATCGCGGGAGGATCGTCCAACGGTGCCAATAAGTCAAACCCGCTGCCCCCGGGCATCTGAATGTCCAGAAACACGACCTCAGGACGTTCCGCCGCGATCAACTCCGCCGCCCGCCGGATGTTGGACGCCTCGCCTACGATCTCCATCTCCGGATGCTCGGCCAGCAACGCCCGCAGGCTCCGCCGCGCTAACCGCTCGTCATCGACTAGAAGAGCTTTGGTGGTCATTGGTCAGGGGTCATTGGTCAGGGGTCATTGGTCAGGGGTCAGGGGTCAGGGGTCAGGGGTCAGGGGTCGGCCTCTGCGGGGCTTTCCGTGCTTGACCTCCCCTGCGCAGCGGGGGAGGTCGGACGCGGTAGCGGCCGGGTGGGGGCATCCGCGCAGCTGAGTCTTGCGGTTGGACGCTCCGTGACACCCCGCCGTCAGCGGTCGCTCGCCGGCAGGTCGACCGCGAGCGAAGCCCAGCCGCCGGTGTCGCCGCAGACCAGGCGGTATTCGTCCGGATGATAGAGCTGGTCCAGACGCGTGCCAAGATCCTCCCCCAATATCTCCCGGCCGCCCCCTGCGGCGGACCTGGTCCCCGTGTCTTGCACCTCGATCCGCAGCCGCCCGGCCGAGCGGCAAACACGCACGCGGAGGCCCAGCGGCGTGGCACTGGTGGCCATCCCGTGCTGCACGGCGTGCTGGACCAGCGACTGCAGGAGCAACCGGGGAACCCGCACAGGCCGGGCTGCGTCGTCGATCTGCAACTCGACGTGCAACTGGTCTTCAAAGCGGATCTTCTCCACGCGCAGGTAGCTCGCGACGGCGTCCAACTCCTGCTGGACCGTCGCCCACTCACCCTCCCCAGATCGTAACGCGTGACGCAGGTATTCCGCCAGTCCCCGCACCAGTTCCGGGATCCGCGCCGGGGCCTCGCGCGACAACGCTTCGATCGAATTCAGGGCATTGAACAGGAAGTGGGAATTGACCGGACTCATTGCTCCAGCCTGACCTCGCGGCGGGCCGGGAGCAACAAGTTTGGGGTGAGACGGCCGGATTCTGGGGTGAATCGGCCCCCGGGGACGCGGCGAATCAAGCGTGGCCGGCGCCTGTTGCACTCGACGTGGACGGACGACAGGGGATCTGGACCGATATCGACACCCAGCCGTCAGCGTCCTGGGTGGCCAGGCGGTGGCAGTCGGGATACAGCAACTCCAGGCGGTTTCGCAGGTTCTCCAGCCCGACGCCGCCGTGCGGGACTCCGCTGTCGGCATTCGACCAGCTGCCCGTATTGCGGACTTCGACCCGCAGCCGGTCGTCTTCGCAGTGGGCGAGGACCTGCACGCGCAACGGCAGTTCGCTGGTCCGCATCCCGTACTTGACAGCGTTCTCGACCAGCGGCTGCAAGAGAAACTCCGGCACGCTCTGCTCGCGCGCGGCCTGGCTGACGTCGACTTCGATCACCAACTGCTCCTCGAACCGCACTTTCTCGACGCTCAGGAAACTGGCCACCGCATCCAATTCCTGCTGCAGCGTCGCGACGCCGCCCGGCTTCGGATGCAGGGCATAGCGGAGGCATTCGCACAATCGGCGGACGAGTTCCGGAATCTGGGCCGGCTCTTCCCGCGACAGGGCTTCGACCGAGTTCAGGGCGTTGAACAGGAAGTGCGGATTCAGCTGGTATCGCAGCGTCTCCAGGCGGGCCTGCGCCAGCAGCCGGGTCTCCAACTGCCGCGAGACCTGCTGGACGCGCCGGTCCAGCGTCGCCGTCAGCTCTTCCAACTGGCGGAACGCGCCCGCGAATTCCCGCCCGATGTAGATCGAGACGCAGGCCAGCAGGGCCACGAATCCGTAGACCCAGAAGTACGTGAACAGGCCGGTCGCGGGCAACGCAATCAGCTTCAAGTGGCCGACGACGTTCACCGATTGAGCGACAGCGAAACAGGTCAGGCCGAGCCCGTACACCCAGCTGCCGGGGACTTGGCCCCAGGCGTTACGGAAGTACAGCCGCAGGAATTCGAACGTGCACAAGGGTAGGGCAACGAACGCCCACGTCCGCGCGCCCTTGGTCCATCCCACCGCGTACAGGACCACCAGGACGACCGCCCAGACCAGCAGCTTGCGCCACGGCAGATCGTCCCGCCACAGGGCGTGCGCCAAGGCCAGGCCCGTCAGCATGCACACCGACACCATCGCCAGGAACAGCCAGTACAGGCCCTCGCTCAGCCCCCGGTCCGCGGCGATCTCCTGGGCGTCCAGGACCGCCAGCGTCGCGACCGCCAGCGTCAGGGTAAGGCAGAACATCAGGTTCGCGCGACGCTTGGGATAGTAGCACAGCAGGGCCGCGTGGAAGACCAGGAACAGCAGCAGGGCGACGATCAGCAGCAGCCGGTGCAGCCGCTGCGAAGCCTTTGCGGCCAGGTCCTGGACCGCTTCGTCCCAATCGGCCGTAGCGAGTTCCCGGAAACGGTCCGCCACCGTCAGTTTGAGTTCAAACACAAACGGCTTGTCGTCCGCCTCGGGATGGCGGCGCACCAGGCGGACGGCCAGCACCTGGTGCGGGGCCGTCAAGGCGAACGAGGCGGTTGGCGTCGTCCCCGGCGAGGGCAACTGGCCACTGCCGCCCGCCGAGTCGGCGCCCAGCGTGCAGACCAACCGGCCGTCGAGGAAGATTTCGGCGGTGCCTTGGTCCGTGGCGGACAACCGGCAGGGCAAGTTGACCAGGGCCCGCGTACACCAGACCGGCGTGCGGAACCAAACCACGGGCGCGTCCTTGACGCCGGCGACCAGGCCCTTGGGCAACACCCGCGTCCAGGCGGAATCGTCGTACTGCGGGTCGGCAAAGCGGGGTTCGTCTCCCGCCAGGCAGCGCCAGTACGGCGTGAACAGCTCTCGAGCCTGACCTTTGACATCCGCGACGTCCCAGACCAGGGGAACCGGACTGGGGGCTGTGCCCGTGACGGCACGCAACGTGAACCCCCAGTTCCCCGTGCCCTGTGCGACGAACACCAGGCAGCGGTTCGCCCCGGCTTTCAACTCGGCCGTGAAGCAATCCTGGTCCGGCCAGAGCGGCCGTTCTTCGTCGTAGCGGTGCACCAACTGGTCATTGATCCAGACTCGGGCTTCGTCGTCGCTGCCGAAGTAGAATGTGGCCGGCCCGGCCCGATCCGCCAGGATCGTCGCAAACGCCAGGGCCCCGGCATCTTCGTGCGGGCCGAAAGCGTCGATCAGGTTCACCTGGCTGCTGACGGCCTGATAGCGGGTCCAGCTGGGGACGTCCTTCATCAGCGGCAGCGCGGGACGGCCTGCCTGCGGGTCAAGCTGACCAGGCCCCAGCAAGTTGGCGACTTGAATCAGCCAGAGATGCCGCGCCGTGAATGGCCCCGCGACGAGCCAGTCCTGGCAGTAATCGCCGTCGGCGCGCACGGTTTGGCCGCGGGCCGCCGAAACCGTCAGCGCCAGTGCGAACAGGCCGAGAAAGCATAGTCGGGGTCTCATGGAGGTGGCGAATTCCCGGGGTGCAGTGCGTCGTGGGCCGTCAAGGCTGAACCTAATTCTGAGCCTCGGCGAAGCACTAGTCAAACACTCCGTGCAGGAACCAGCACTGATCCTGCAGACGCCGAAACAGCCACCAGCGACTCCCCTCTTCGGTTTCCACGCGGTAGTAATCGCGGCGGCACGATTCGCCGCGCCACCAGCCGGTTTCGATCCGCTCGGGGCCGAAGCAGCGAGCCACGCGATGCCGCCGGCGCTGGTAGTGAAACATCGCCGGCGGCCCGCCCAGTGCCAAACCGACCACGTCGATCGGCTGCGGCGGAGCGAACAATCGCAAGGGCCGCAGCAGCGGCCCCGGCAGCGCCATCCCCGCCGGCGAAGATGCTGGGGATGGCGGCGCGGCGGACGGTGACGCGGCGGACTCGCCGGCCAGCGGCCGGTAGCGATAAGCCAACTCGGGCTGCGCTTCCGCCAGCAGTTCCGCCCGCAGTACGCGCTCGCGTCCCAGGCGATTGCTCAGCCGCTCGACCAGCAACGCCAACTGGGCCGGCTGGTCCCGCGGCGATTCGCCGAACAGTTCGCCTTGCCGTTGCTCGCGGGGGGCGGTCGTCAAGGCGCGAACCCGGATCTCCTCGACCGCCTCGGGCAAGGTCACCAAGGCCAACTGCAGCTTGGCCAGGGCCAACAAATGCTGCGGAGCGGTCGTGGGCCGAAACAAGCTGATGTCGATGTTCAACGGCGGCCGGTTCCGGCAAACCAGTTGGCAAGTCAGACGCAAGACGCCTTGGCCGCGTTCCAGCAACCGCCGCGCCAACTGGCTCAACAAGTCCCCCACGACGTACTCGAGCGTCTCGTGATGCGTCGTCGGTTGCTCGAAACACCAGCGCACCGCCAACGGTTCGCGGGCATGATGAGCCACGATGGGCTCGGCGACCGTGCCGGCCAGCTTGTCCAGTTGTTCGAGCAACGATTCGCCAAACCGCGCCGCCAGGCTGGCCCGCGGCAGGCAGTTCAACTGCCCGACGCGGCGAATGCCCAGCCGGTGCAGTTGCTCGACCGCCCGCGACGCCAGCCGCAACGCTTCGACGGGCAAACGTTCCACAACGGTCGCCCCTCCAGTGTCTTCCGCGAGCACCTCGCTCCAACGGGCCAGGCTCCACGCGGCGCTAACCGTGTCGGCAATCGCCACGCGAACGGTCAAGTCCTGTTGCCGGCAGGCAGTGACGACCGCCCGGGCCAACTCCTGTTCGCCGCCAAACAGGTGGGCCAAGCCGCTGATGTCCAACAGCAGTGTGTCCGGTTCGTCCGCCTGGTCGAGCCCGACGAGGGGACTGAACTGCTCGCACCACTCGGCCAACGCGACCAGCGCCTCTTGATCCCGGCGTGCGTCGTGACAGGCGACAAGCGGATCACCCGCCACCGGTTCGCTCTCGCGCGCCGCAGGTCTCCCCGTCCTGTTCCCTTCTGTCGCCGGCCTCATCACCAGCGTCTGCGCCTCGGCCAACGGCATTCCGGGCCGCACGGCTTGATGTTCCGCGGCCGCCGAGCACGTTTTGACGCGTTGACCGTGCCGGGCATCTTGTTCATACAGCACGATGGCGCGCCCCGCCAGTTCCGGCTGGTCGCGGACGAGTCGTTGCACGGGCCAATTGGGCAGCCAAAGGGCGAGGATGCGCGGCATGACGCTCCTCCTGTTCGAGGTGACTCGGCCAACCGGCCGGACTCTGCAGCGCCGCATGGTCGCCGTTCGATCCAGTCGAAACCAGGTCCCTTTTCAGAGTCGGACTG
>CAIYOB010000003.1 GCA_903927685.1 uncultured Planctomycetaceae bacterium | reverse complement strand
GGACCGCCTCGCCTTCGACTTCTGACCGCCAGCCCGCCCGGATCATCCGGCGCCGGGGGTGAGACGCCCCCGGCGGGCTCTGTGCTTTCCCAAGTTCCTTTCCCGTACCCGCAAGGAGACCACCCATGCAGACCGGAACGAAGATCGAAGTCATCAAGAACCCCTACGCCCCCATGCTCGACATTCCCGTCGGCACACGGGGCGTCGTGACCCGAGGCGGGTCCGGCATCGTCAGCATCAAGCTCGCCAACGGCATCAAAGCCAAGTGCTGGCTCCTCGTGGACGGCCACGGCGACCGCACCCTGAAAGCGATCGGCTAAGCAACGTCCCTCCCCGGCGAGCGGTGTGGCGTAAGCCCACCGGTCCCTCGCCCCTGTCCTTTCCCATGTTCGATTCCCTTTCCCCAGATTGGAGACCGCCCCATGACCATGATTCCCAAAACCATCCACGGCATGTCGCCCCACGACTGCATCAGCTCGCTGCAGAAGTTCATCCGCCGCGGCCTGGAGCGCGAGGCGATGGAGATGGCCTGCGAGATGGGCCACACGTCCAAAGCGTTCGGCACCTGGCTCACCAACCGGCTGGAGATCATCAGCCACGAAGACATCGGCCTCGCCTGCCCCGAGATCATCACGCTCGTCCACACCTGCTGCCAGCAGGCCCGCGAGTGGTACAACCCCGACAAGCTCGGCCAATGGCGGATGGCCGTCGGCACCGCCATTCGTGCCATGTGCCGCGCCCCCAAGTCCCGCGAAGGCGACCACTTCCAAGCCGCCATCGGCCTCCGCAGCCAGCTCGAAGGCTACACGCCCGACGTGCCCGAGTGGACCTGCGACCAGCACACCGCCCGCGGCAAAGCCCTCGGCCGCGGCCTCGATTACTTCCGCCAGGAGAGCACCAAGCTCGTCCCCGCCCCGGATGGAAAGGACTCCTACGAAGACGAAGCCTACCGCCTGTGGGAGCTGAAGCGGAAAGGCGCCCAGCCCACCGCCGCCACCAAAGGCAAAGGCACCGTCCGCACCACCCGCGAGCTGTTCTAGCCAGTCACCCCAAGCACCTCGGAGAGCAACCATGCCCGCCATTCAGTTTGAAATCTGGTACGTCGCCGAAGACGGCCGCTGGGACAACGCCTGCGAAGGCCCCTGGACCGACGCCCAGCAAGCCATCGACTTCGCCAAAGCAGAAGTCGCCAGCCCGTGGGTCGTCTGCGATTCCCAGTTGCGTCCCATCGCCTTCGGCGACGCGGACACCTGCTACCCGCCGCCGCCCGCGAACGGTCCTGAACTTCCCCCGGTCCCCTAACTCCTCTCTGTCGCGCGCTCGGCGCGGGTCTCCGACCCCGCCGGAACCGCCGACCGCAGGTCTCCCTCGATTCGGGAGACCTGCGGTCAGTCACGTGGCTCGGCCTGGAGGCCGGCCACAGCTCCAGTCAGGTGGCTCGGTCCGGAGGCCGGCTCGTCGGTGACGCGGATCACTTCGTCGATCATCAGCCGGGGGCTCACACCGCCGAAGTTCAGCCGACTCAACGGCAGCTGGCTGCGGCCTCCCATCAGGAAGTTGAACAGGCGGGCCAGGATGCCCCGGCCGAGCCCGCGGTGACCGGGCAGCTTCTTGACGATATTCAGCCCCCAGAAAGTGAAGAAGATCGTGACCTCGCGATTGGTGGCTGCCGCGTCGGTGGAAAGCTTAAAGACAGCCACCGCGCGGTCGAAATCCCCGCTGAAGCAGACGATCGAGAGTTTTTCCGAATGTTCCCTGTCG
>CAIYOB010000002.1 GCA_903927685.1 uncultured Planctomycetaceae bacterium | reverse complement strand
GGAGATCAAGTTGGCCGATCAGATGGGCACGTTCAACAACTGCACCACGCCGCTGGTCGAGTTTGCCAAGGACTATGCCGAACCGGTCAACAAACGGGCTGAGCTTGTGCCGTCCCCGCCCGCCTTTGCCGCGGCGTACCTGGAGGGGTTCCTGGAACATCTCCGGCAGATCCAAGGCCAGTACCGGCGGAACCGCAACGCGTTCGACGCCCTGTTCCGCCACCGCAATCCGGGTCCGGGATCGAACATCACCCTCCGCTGGGTCGAAGTCCTGCGGCGTCTGGACACCACCGAACCAGAACATCTGGCTGCGGCCATCCGCGCACACCTCGCGCCGAAGTGCCGTTTCCAGACGCTTGGTACGGCGCCAGCCCACCGGTGAACGGTGCACGATGCGGCGTCAATGAGCGGCACGGGGCCATCACGCGGCTCCGTCGCGGGCCAGCGCATCGTCCCAGCGGTCATTTCCGTCGCCGAGAAGGCGGACCGCCGCGACCAGTCCTACGAGGTTCTCGCAACGGTCAGCGTCCCGAGGCTTTCAAGTGCAGCACGGCGTCGCCGTCGAAGGGGGCGACGAAGCCGTATTGCTGGCCTACGTTCCGGACCGGGTCGGCAGACACTTCCCGGCCGTCGGCCACGCTGAACCAGGCGACGGCAAACGTCCCGGCCGGCAGCTTGACGGTCAAATTCGCGTTGTTCGCCGGCCGGTAGATCAGGTACTCGACGCCCGGATTCGCCAGGCAGTAGGCGGACGAAGCCAATTCGCCGCGCGGCGTCATCTGCGCCAGATCGATGCGCCGGGACCAGGCCAGGACCTGCCCCTGGGCGCGGCGCATGGAGTCCAGCCACGCGGCATCGCGGCCCCCGCTCAGCACCCGACCATCGTAGGGATCCATGAAGATCGGGTTCAGCCCGCGCAGGAAACTCTTCCAGACCCAGGCCACGTTGCCGCCGATGCCCCACAGGTGATCGGTGTCGCTCAGGATGACTTTTGCGCCGTCGGCCGCGGGCGGATCGTCGCGGTACCCGCCGTCCGGGTTCGGCGAGATCCAGTCCGCGGGACTGTCGAACAGCGTCTTGTTGCTGCCGCCCTTGTACTGGAATGTCATGCCGACCGGATGCTGGTTGGGCAAGGTCTGTTCGGACTCGTGAATGAAGCGGATCAGGTCGTACTGCCAGGCGGTCGAGGCCGGGTGATTCTCGTTGGAGATTTCGTACAGCACGTTGTCGAACGCGTTGACGGTGTCGATGACGTGGCGGACGTACGCCTTCTGCAAAGCGGTCACTTCCGGGCTGCGTCCGGTGTGGATCTCCAAGCCGTTCCCGTCGCCGTCCAGGTCGCCGTCGATCCAGTTAATGTTGTTGGCCGGGTGGAACGGGTGCTGCTTCCACGCGCCGGGTGAAAACTGCAGGCCCCAGCCCTCGAACAGCATCACCGAGACGTAGATCCCGCGCTGCTGGGCCGCGGCAACCCGCTGGCGCAACCGCGTGAAATACGCCTCGTCGAAAGCTTCCAAGTCGAACTTGGGCTTGCCGTCCACGGCGACGCCGGGGCCCATTCGCCGCCACGGCTGAGGAGTCGCAAAGTGGATCAGCGGTTCTTTCTCGCGGTTGCCACGCGTGTCCCAGGACAATAACTCCCAGGTCCACAGGCGGATGAAGTTGTGCGGCCCGGCGGCGAGCCCGTCCAGATACTTGTCGAAGTCAAACTTGGCCGGCGGATCGGCGGGGCCCATATCGACCAGACTGTTCCAGGTGTGCGAGCCGGTCAGCAGGATGGCGCGGCCCGTGTCGTCGGTGAAATACCGCGGGTTGGCAGGGTGCTTGCGGAGCGGACCGGACGACGAAGGGG
>CAIYOB010000001.1 GCA_903927685.1 uncultured Planctomycetaceae bacterium | reverse complement strand
TGGTCGGCGACCCGGCTTTGACGGCACCGACGTGCCACTTGCCAAAGTGGCCGCATTGATAGCCCGCCCGGCGCAGAATGTGGGCGATGCTGATCTCCTCGGGCCGCAGCGACCAGCCGGGCGCAAACGTGCCGTAGCGGTTGGGATGACGGCCGGTCAGGCAGCTGCCGCGGGTCGGCGAGCAGCTCGGGTGGGCAGCGTAGAAGCTGTCCAGTCGCAGCCCGCTGGCAGCGATCTCGTCCAGGACCGGCGTCTTAACGTGTGGATGCCCGTGATAGCCGGTCTCCTCCCAGCCGTGGTCATCGCCCATCAGCAGGACGATATTCGGCAGCGTCGCCGCGGCGACGAGCCCGGGACTGCACATCAGGCAGGCCCAGGCCGACAGCGTGGTGAGCAGGCGTTTCATTGGGGAGCCCTTTCCTCGGAAAGCAGGTTGCCCGGCGGCACGGCGCCCTGCAGCAGTTCGGCGAGTTTCGCCTTCATCGCGACCAGACGCTCGGGTTCTTTTTCCGCCAGGTTTGTCGTCTCGCCAAGATCCGCGGCCAGGTTGTACAGGGCGACGGCTTCAGGCTTGGCCTTCGCCTTCGTCTTGGCCCGGCGCTTCGCGGGGCTGGCGTCAGACGTGGCGTCCGCTGTGGCGCCGGCGTTGATGATCAGCTTCCAATCGCCCATCCGGAGTGCGGCGTGCGTGGGCGATTGGACGCTCAGGATGGCCTCGTGCGGCGACGGGGCGCCTTGGGTGAGCAGGGGCCAGACATCGCGGCCGTCGAGGGGCTGTGTCTGTTCCAGCGTGCCGCCGGCCAGTTTCACCAGCGTGGGGTACCAGTCGATGATGTGCAGCGGCTCCTTGATCCGCTGGCCGGCGGGGATCCGGCCGGGCCAGTTGGCAAAGGCGCAGCCGCGCACGCCGCCTTCGTAGACGCTGCCTTTGAAGCCCCGCAGCGGTGTGTTGCTGCCCGGCGGCGGGCCGCCGTTGTCCGCCGAGAAGATGAGCAGCGTGTTCTCGCGCAGTCCGGCCTTCTCGAGCGCGGCGACGACTTGCCCGATCCCCTCGTCCACGGCGGCCAGCATTCCAGCCAGTTGCTTGCGGGGGCCTTGGAGACTGCCGTACGGTTGCAGATAGCGCTCGGGAACTTGCAGTGGCGCGTGGACCGCGTTGTAGGGCACGTACAGGAACAGTGGCTTGCCCGGCGGCTGGGCTTCGACCAGCCGGCAGGCTTCCCGCGTCAGGAGGTGGGTGCTGTAGCCTTCCTCCTTCAGCTCCCGGTCATCGTGGTGCCAGTCGTGCGTACCGTCGCGCACATGGGTAAAGTTGTCGATCATGCCGAAGTACAAGCCGTGCTGGTGCTGGAACCCGCGGGCGGTCGGCAGGTAGGCCCGGTCGAACTCGCCGAGGTGCCATTTGCCGACGATGGCGGTGGTGTACCCCGCGTCCTGCAGGGCGTTGGCCAGCGTCCGCTCGCCCAGCGGCAGGCCCCACGGGGCATGGGGCCGGACGATGGTGTACACGCCCGTCCGCGTGGCGTACCGGCCGGTCATCAATGCCGCGCGGGTGGGTGAGCAAACGGGCTGGACGTAGTGCGATTCCAGCACGGCGCCATCCTTGGCCAGCTGGTCGATGTGCGGCGTCAGGATTTCCGTTCCACCGTTGAAGCCGCAATCGGCATAGCCGAGGTCGTCAATCAGGAAGAAAACAATGTGCGGCGGCGGCGACTTGTCGGCGGCGGGCAGCGCGCCCGACAGCGCCAGCAGCAGGGCGGTGCTGAACGTGCAAGCGGTTTTCATGGCAGCTCCTTGGGGTTGCGTTTCATCCAGCCTCGATGATCACGCCTTGTGTTGAACCCGGGGAGGGGCCGAAGCTGGAACGGTTACGCTGGCATGCTATCTTCCGCTGCCGGCTCGGTGACGTCAATTGCCGGAACCGAGAGCCGCTTGAACATCACTCGACAGAATCAACCGGCGCAGAGAGAATCGGCGCCGTTGCGGTCACTTCCGCCGAGCGGTATGCTGATCGCAGGCAGG